>NZ_RXRN01000040.1:0-38609 GCF_003986875.1 Enterobacter sp. WCHEn090032 | reverse complement strand
TGCGGGCGCTTCCAGATCCACGGTGAAATCAAACGGGTCGCTCGGCGCGCTGGTGCGGCCATCCGGGCCTTTACCGATCAGCACAATGCTGTGGTCGCCGTGCGCCAGCGGGGTTTCAGGCGTCCAGGTCCATTTGCCGTCAGCGCCCACGCGGGTTTCGCCGAGCTTGACGTTGTTTTCCCAGAACTCAACGATATCGCCCGGTTTGCCTTTGCCACTAAAGGTTGGCGTGGCGTCATCGGTCACGCCGTTTTGTGGGATCGAGCCGGTTTTGCTGCCGTAATCATCGTGTACGTCGGTCAGTTCAGGGGTCGTGACAGAAGGTTTGTTTTTACTGCCATTACCACCGTTACGGTTATGGTCAATAATGGCGCCGATCCCCACCAGCGCTCCCAGCCCCGCTAACGCACCCAGCGCCAGCAGAGCAGGAGAAAACGCAGTGCCCGCAACGGCCAAACCGTCCAGGCTCGCAATCGCGCCCGCGCCCAGCGCCTGAGCGGAGGATTCGCCGTCCAGCAGGAAAGCGGCTTTGTGGTCGTCATCGCCGTCAGTGGCAATGTACTCATGCCATTGACCGTCTTCGCCTTTCCCCACCAGCTCGCCCGGGTTATCGAAATAGCCTTCAATGATCAGCTGCGGCTGATCCTCGTCGGTGCCTTCCAGCATGACGAACAGGTCTTTGCCTACGCGTTTCAGCGTAATGTTTTCTGGCGCGACGCCATTTTCCCCTTCAGCAAGAATGTATTTTGCATGCGGGATGGCCTTAATTTTGACAGCACTGCCAACCTTTTCACTGCGCAGAACGTCAGCTTTGACAATCGTCTCTTTATCAACGACTGCAATATTTACTGGCTTGAGAGTCATATTTAAATTCTCGTGTAAATAATCGATCTGTGTCCGCGCAATGCGCCAGACGCACTTCCATACGGGATACTTTCCCTGGCTGAAGCTATCTTCCCGGCTGGCAAGCGTTGTCTTAATAAGACCTGTCGCAAACCGGTCTTATATGTCTCAGAGGTGGGGGGAAAAGGGGGGAAGAGGCGCGGTAACCTGTTGGTGCCAGGAGGTCAGAAAATAATGGCAAAGATAAAGACAAGTCTTAGCCACCTTTTTTTTGCGCACGGGGAAAATGACATTTTTGTCACCCCATCAGGACAATCAGGAATGTCAGATAAAAAAGTCATTCTCCTGGACGTCAGTTCCTTGCTCCGAACAGGCATCCAGGGTTTATTAGCAGAACACGGTTATCAGACTGCGGCACAATTCCTCACGATTGAGGCAATGCACAGCGCGTTGCCAGAGTTACATGCTGACCTGATTATTATGGAGCATCTGCAACAAAGCCCTGAGGTGTTCTCTCATCTGGTACAAATAAGAAAAACCTACCCTGCTATTAAGGTTCTTATTTTGTCGTCGTCGTCGAGCGATTTTCATATTCAGTTGAGCCGACGGGCCGGTGCGGCAGGCTATATCAATAAAAACAGTTCTCTGGATAAAATTATTAACACCGTCAACACAATCACCACCGGAGGATATTGCTACGGTTCGGAGTTGTGGCAACATCACGCCCGTTATCCCCGGGATGCGTCGCTGTTATTATCCTTGTCCCATATTGATATCTGTATTTTGCGCTATATTTCTGCGGGCTACAGTAACCAGATTATCGCCTCGCTTCTGAATATGAATAATAAAAAGGTCAGCGCGTATAAGCAGCGCATCATGGCAAAATTCAACATGACCCGTCTGGCGGAACTGGTGGATCTGGCAAAACGGAATTATCTGTACTGAGCGCCGGAAGAGGCCCGGACGACGCTCTGTTCGGGCTTGATGACATCATTTGTTGCAAAACGAATGCTCCGAAAATAGTGATCTACCGCACATATTCCTCCCCCTCTACCGAAGCGAATGTCTACGCTTATAGGACGCCCGGAAAAACCTGTCTTTCAGAACATACAACCGGAGGTCCTTATCACCATGTTCAACCAGAAACTACAGGCTACCGAAAACATCGCGTTCGAGATTGCAGAAGAGCTGCGCTACGAGACCGATCCCTGCGAGTTAAAACTGGATGAGATGATCGAGGCGGAGCCGGAACCGGAAATGATTGAAGGGCTGCCCGCGTCGGATGCGCTGACGCCCGCAGACCGCTATCTTGAACTGTTTGAACACGTGCAGTCGTCACGGCTGTTTGCGGACAGCAAAACCTTCCCCGACTGCGCGCCGAAGATGGACCCGCTGGATATCCTGATCCGCTATCGCAAGGTCAGACGCCACCGGGATTTTGACCTGCGCCAGTTCGTGGAGAACCACTTCTGGATGCCGGAAACGTTCGACTCAGAATATGTTTCCGACCCGGGTCTGTCCCTGAAAGAGCACATTGATAATCTGTGGCCGGTGTTGACGCGCGAGCCGCAGGACCATATTCCCTGGTCCTCCCTGCTGGCCCTGCCGCAGGCCTATATCGTGCCCGGCGGACGATTCAGCGAGACCTACTACTGGGATTCCTACTTCTCGATGCTGGGTCTGGCGGAGAGCGGGCGCAACGATCTGCTGAAGTGTATGGCGGATAACTTCGCGTGGCTGATTGAGCGCTACGGCCATATCCCTAACGGCAACCGTACCTATTACCTCAGCCGTTCTCAGCCGCCGGTCTTTGCCCTGATGGTGGAGCTGTTTGAGGAGGATGGCGTGCGCGGTGCGAAACGTTACCTTGAACACCTGAAAATGGAGCACGCCTTCTGGATGGACGGGGCGGAGTCACTGCTGCTTAACCAGGCTTACCGCAGCGCCGTGCGCATGCCGGATGGCTCGTTGCTGAACCGCTACTGGGATGACCGTGACACCCCGCGCGACGAATCCTGGATTGAGGACGTGGAAACCGCCCGTCACTCCGGACGTCCACCGAATGAAGTGTATCGCGACCTGCGTGCGGGTGCGGCCTCCGGCTGGGACTACTCGTCCCGCTGGCTGCGCGAGCCGGGTCGGCTTGCCAGTATCCGCACAACGCAGTTTATCCCCATCGATTTGAACGCCTTCCTGTTCAAGCTGGAGAGCGCGATCGCCAATATCTCGGCATCGAAAGGGGATAAAGAGACGGCCGACCTGTTCCGCCAGAAAGCCAGCGATCGCCGGGCCGCGGTGAACCGCTATCTGTGGGATGAAGAGAACGGCTGCTACCGGGATTATGACTGGCGACGCGAAGTGATGGCGCTGTTTTCCGCCGCAAGCATTGTGCCGCTGTATGTCGGTATGGCGACCCATGAGCAGGCTGAACGCCTGTCTGATGCGGTTAAAGCGCGTCTGCTCACGCCGGGGGGGATTCTGGCGACCGAGTACGAAACCGGCGAACAGTGGGATAAACCCAACGGCTGGGCGCCGCTGCAGTGGATGGCCATTCAGGGGTTCAAGCAGTATGGCAACGACTCCCTGGGGGATGAAATCGCCTGGAGCTGGCTGCATACGGTGAACCATTTTTATAAGACCCATCATAAGCTTATTGAGAAGTACCACATCGCCAGCAGTACCCCGCGTGAAGGGGGCGGGGGTGAGTATCCGCTGCAGGATGGCTTCGGCTGGACTAATGGCGTGGTGCGCCGGCTGATTGGGTTGTATGGGGAGCCTTGAGGAGGGTAAGGGTGCGGTCTGATGCCCTCACCCTGGCCCTCTCCCACAGGGCTGAGGAATCCCCACAAAATAATGCCTGCACAGACAACCCCCTCTCCCTTGAGGGAGAGGGCTGGGGTGAGGGGGAACATACGGCTGTAGAGGTTATTCCGTTCACTTAATGTTCCTTGCTACTCTGTAACAGCATGACCAGGGCAGCGCTGTAAGTCATTAATTTTGCTGAAGCAACGTTCATCGCTTCAGGTAAAAATTACTGGGGATTCCTCAGCCCACAGGGAGAGGGAGTAGAAATCAGCGAATCACCTCATAAATGGCCGTCTGGATGGACTGCCATTTTTTGTTGCTGGCATCCGGCTGCGACTGGGCCCGGCGCGTCGCCATGTCGAGATCGTGCTGCTGGCGTTTCACCACCGCAGGCACGGTGCAGAACGCTTTCAGGTACTCTTTCCTTACGGAAGTCAGCGACTCGCCGTTCGCCATGGCATGGCTGAGCGTGTTAATAAAGCGACGACACGGCTTCTCTTCCACCATGTTCTGCCGGTAGCGCAACATCACCTCCAGCACGTCGTCATAACCTGCCGACATCGCCTCTTCGGTCCAGGAGAGCTTCCAGTCCATTCCGCCCTGCAAAAAGAGCTGCGCCACGCGGGTATCGTTGCGGTTGATGGCCGAACGGAAATTATTCTCGTCCCAGGTGACGCCCATCCGCGTGAGTGTTTCACGCGAGGAAGGGGTCTCGCGCATTTCCTGTGGCGGTGCCGCTTCTGCGGCTTTGGCGACAGCAGGCTGCGGTTTACTGCTGGTCACCAGCCAGAAGCCCCCCGCCACAATAGCAATCACCATGACGCCAACCGCCCCCCATAACACACCGGAAATGAGCTGTTCGCGTTGTTCCGGGGTACGCGGCGCGCGCTGCGTCGGCTTTTCAATGGTGTCTCGGACTTCAAACAGATCCCCGCCCGTGACTCGATCCATTTTCTGTGCCTTTTCCCAGAACGTATGTAATTCGCTGGCATCCACCGCCATGAATCCGGCCGGATTGACGCGGGTTCTCCCCTCCTCAAACGCCCGCTGAACCGGCCGCGAGATCTGCGTGTAGTAGCTATCCAGCAGCTGAATTTGCGCCGAACTTAACGCTTTCTGTACGGTAAGATGGTTGCGGATTTGCCGAATGTCGTCGAGGAAAGTTTGTAGGGTTTTTCGCGGCTCCACCAGAAGCGTAAGCATGGCGGGATCGTTAAACAGTGAGGCGTAGTAGCGGCTGAACTCTTTTTTATCCACCAGCATCTGCGCCAGTTCACTGAACATCATGCCGCTCAGGACATCGTTGATCTCACCCAGTTTCAGCCAGCGTCTGACGCGGTCAGCGTTAAACAGCGTCTTGAGATGGTTGTTGAGGCGCACCGGATCGGGCCAGGCCTGCTGAATAAGCCCTTTTAACATCAGCTCCATCGCACGCACCTGTTTTTGCGCCTGCTGCTGCTGAAGTTCGCTGCCCGGTGCCAGCTCCGTGCTGTAGGTCAACAGCGGCTGCTGCAGGCGGAGATGTTCCAGCGCGGTCACAAACCGCATCGCCGCAATCAGCTGGTTTTCACTCACATCCTGTCCGCTTTCATACTGCGGCACCCGCTGCTGTAACAGGCGCAGCTGGAGGGTAAATTCCGACATCTCGGCATCATTCAGGTTGAGCTTCTTCGCCACGGCACCCCAGCCGCCCTGGGCTAAGCGCGCGCTGTCGAGCTGCTCCAGAAACCAGCGTGGATCTTTACCCTCCGAAGCATGTACATTCAGAAGAAGCAAAATTTCCACCGACGCATGGCGAATGACTGCCAGACAGTGTTCGAACTGTTCGCGAATATGATGTGATGTGCTGAGAGTCATTATTTTCCTTAAGTGACAACGAAGACATCCGAATGGGCACGTGAAGGCCGTTTTTCTTTTTATTTATTCGAGGTTAACCATACCTGACTTTCTGTTTAAATAAAGTGACAACCCTAAAATCATTTAAAAATGTCAGGAGAATCTGAATGCCGGTTTTAATTACCCCTCGCCTTCACTGTTCGCCATTGCAGGAACAGGACTGGTCCTTTTTTCTGGCGTTACAGCAACATCCCGACGTTATGCGCTTTGTGGCGGAAGACCGCCCCGTCGCGGACATCCGCGCCGCGTTTGAGGCCCGCCTGACGCCCTGGACGCCGGGCAGCGCGCACTGGCTGTGTCTCGTCGTCCGTGATGCCCTCAGCCGGGTTCCGCTGGGCGTCACCGGCTATATTCATCGGGAGGAGGATTGCGCAGAAGTCGGTTTTCTTTTCGCACCCGAGGCGCAGGGAAAAGGCTACGGCTTCGAATCCCTACAGGCGCTCTGCCACTATGCCTTTGAAGAAGGCGGCATACGCCGACTCACCGCCACCGTTACCGCCGGGAATGTCGCCTCAAGACGTCTGCTGGAAAAAGCCCGGTTTCGCCTCGAAGGCGAATTACGCGAGAGCTATTACCTGGCGGGGCGCTGGCAGAATGACTGGATATTTGGTTTATTACGGCAGGAATATCTGAACAACAATTCCTGATCAACAGCCATTTGGCGGATATTTATCGTAAATCGTTTCCTCTACAGTGTCGCCTCTTGAGAGGAAACGAATATGAACGGTCTTACGCTGGAAATATCTTCTGCCGCCATTGAATTAATAAAAAAGCATCAGGGGCTTTCTCTGGAGAAATATCGTGACGAACACGGATTATGGGTTATCGGCTACGGCCACGTTATCCGCGATCGGGAGCAGTTTCACGGTCCTGTCACTCCGCTGGAGGCCGACGCGCTGCTTCACGAGGACATTCGCTTGTGCGAGGCGCTGCTGCGGGAAAATGTGACACGTCCATTAACCCAACAGCAGCATGACACGCTGGTGATGATGATGTTCAGCTTCGGAGAGATACCTTCGCTGCCGGAAGCGATTTTTCAGGCCGTCGCCCGGGTGTAATACATCGCAGCCTGAGTTCTGTTTTTAACGTCCAGCCGCCGGAAAAGCGCCTCCAGATGCGCTTTTACCGTGGCCGCACTGATGTTGAGGTTGCGCCCAATCTCTTTGTTTGACTCCCCCGCCGCCAGCAGTTTCAGCACTTCGCGCTGGCGTTCACTTAATGCCAGTAACGCCTGTGGCGACGACGGCTTTCTGACCCACTCTCCGGGAAAGCAGACCATCCCTCTGGACACCGAGTCCAGTACGGCAGAAAAGCGCTCGGGGCTGGCAGTGCGGGGAATAATGGCCATGATGTTTCGCTGGCGCAATTGTTCAACCCATCTGGCCTCTTTTTTCGCCAGAACCATGATCACGCGTATCGTCGGCAAGCGATGCAGGATGTCATCCAGCACACCACATCCCTCATCCTGAATTAAATTACCGTCAATCAGGACAATAGCAGACGGCGACGCGGACATCTGCGCCCATAAATCTTCTGCCTGACAGGTTCCAGTGATATTTATTTCCGGAATTAACGTCCGCAGACTGTGTATCGCTCCATGAATAAATAGTGACTGCCTGTCAAACATGATTACTCGCATCGTTTTTCTCCCTCTGAGAATAGCGAAGGGGGATTCTACAGAGGGGGGATTTGAGAAAAAACTCAATGAACGGAGCGGTTACAAAATCGCCAGGGGTATTTATATCTGCCGTATCCTGACACACTTTACTTAAGGATTTCCTTAAGGGGGTCCGTCCCCTTAAGGCAGCGTATTACAGGAACATCCCGCCAGACACTTCAATACGTTGTGCATTCATCCAGCCCAGTTTATCGCTCAGCAGCGCCGCAATGGCATCGCCAATATCATCGGGCAGGCCAACCCGGCCCAGCGCCGTTTGCGAAGCCAGCGTCTGATTCAGCTGGGCGTTGTCGCGCACACTTCCGCCACCAAAATCCGTCTCGATCGCCCCTGGCGCAATGATATTGACGGAGATCCCCCGCGCCCCCAACTCTTTCGCCTGATAGCGGGTGAGCACTTCCATCGCCCCTTTCATCGCCGCATAGGTTCCGGCCCCTGGCTGAGTAAAACGAGCCAGCCCGCTGGAGACGTTGAGGATCCGCCCGCCATCGTTCAGCAAGGGCAGAAGACGCTGGGTCAGGAAAAACGGTCCTTTAAAGTGAATACTCAACGCCTCATCGAACTGGGCCTCCGTCGTCTCGGCATACGGCGTGAATAAACCCGTTCCGGCATTGTTCAATAAATAATCAAAACGTTCACGCTGCCAGACGGACTTAAGGATTTCCTGTAACTGCAGGGCAAAAGCATCGAAACTGGCGATATCCCCGACGTTGAGCTGCAATGCCGCCGCGTTGACCCCTTTTTCCTGAATTTCGCGCACAACATCCAGTGCGTCCTGCTGATTATGATGGTAAGTCAGGATAATTCCTGTTCCGTCTGCCGCCAGCTTCAGGGCGGCGTTTTTACCCAGACCGCGGCTACCACCGGTCACTAATGCGATACGTTCAGTCATCATAAACCTCGTTTTGGCTGTTAGGGAGATTGAGAAAGAGCTTATTAGGTGATAGAAGATCAATAAAGACAGCAAAGAGCGCTTCACTGTTTCATCTGCAACAACAATGAGCGGCATCTATGGATAAAATTCACGCAATGCAGTTGTTTGTTCGCGTCGCGGAGCTGGAGAGTTTTTCCCGCGCGGCAGAAACGTTAACGCTGCCGAAAGGCAGCGTTTCACGACAAATTCAGGCCCTGGAAAACCGGCTTGGCACCCAGCTTTTGCACCGCACCACTCGCCGCGTCAGCCTGACGCAGGACGGCATGGTCTATTACGAACGGGCAAAAGATCTGCTGGCGAACCTCGATGAACTGGACGGTATGTTTCAGCACGATTCCTCCACCATCAGCGGACGGCTGCGCGTGGATATGCCGGTCGGCGTTGCACGAAATTTAGTCATCCCTAAACTGCCGACATTTCTGCAGCAGTACCCGGGTATCGAACTGGAGCTCAGCAGCAGCGATCGTCTGGTGGATGTGATCCGTGAAGGGTTTGACTGCGTGGTACGCGTCGGCACGCTGAAGGATTCGGGGCTGATCGCCCGTCCGCTGGGCAAGCTGTCGGTGATTAACTGCGCCAGCCCGGATTATCTGGCGCGTTTCGGCTATCCGGAAACGCTGGATGATTTAGGCTCCCATGCGGTGATTCACTACGCTGCGATGCTGGGAACCCGCCCGCAGGGCTTTGAGTTTTATAACGGCAGTACCACCCAGTGGATTAAAACGGGCGGGGTATTAACCGTTAACAGTACAGAAACCTACCAGGCGGCCTGTCTGGCCGGGCTGGGGATTATTCAGGTGCCGCGCGTCGGGGTGCGTGATTCTCTGCGGGCAAAGAAGCTTATCGAGATCCTCCCGCAGTACCGGGCAGAGCCGATGCCGGTCTCCCTGATTTATCCCCACCGCCGCAACCTCTCCCGCCGTGTACATCTGTTTATGGAGTGGCTTACTGAACTCACAAAAGCTTACGTGGATTAGTCGCAAGCTATAATTCAATAACATCCAGCCAAACGAAAAGGAAAAGACGCGTGACGCCGGAAAACAACCCGCAACGACCCACCCAACAATTAGAGTATGATCCCATCAGGAAGATGGAAACCGGGCCAGAAGAGGCCAAAGCACCTGGCACCGTCAGCAAGGCGCTGGGAACCGTCACCGGCATCGCCGCAAGAATCCAGCAGTTTCCCATGGTGGCGCATCTGATACGCGCAACCGAGCGCTTTAATGACCGCATGGGGAACCAGTTTGGTGCCGCCATCACCTATTTTTCCTTCCTGTCGATGATTCCGATCCTGATGGTGTCGTTTGCCGCAGCCGGGTTTGTGCTCGCCTCACACCCGACGCTGCTGCAGGATATCTTCACGAAAATCCTGAATAACGTCAGTGACCCGACCCTGGCCAGCACGCTTAAAAGCACCATCAATACCGCTGTTCAGCAGCGTACTACGGTCGGCATCGTCGGTTTGCTGATCGCCCTTTACTCCGGCGTTAACTGGATGGGCAACCTGCGCGAGGCCATTCGCGCTCAGTCGCGCGATGTCTGGGAGCGTAAGCCGCAGGATCAGGAGAAGATTTGGGTGAAGTATCTCCGCGACTTTGTTTCGCTGATTGGCCTGCTGGTCGCCCTCATCGTGACGCTCTCCATAACCTCGGTGGCGGGCTCAGCGCAGCAGATGATTATCTCCGCGCTCTATCTTGATTATATCGAATGGCTGAAACCCGCCTGGCGTGGCATTGGGCTGGCCATCTCCATCTTCGCCAACTACCTGCTGTTCTTCTGGATCTTCTGGCGTTTGCCGCGCCATCGCCCGCGTAAGAAGGCGCTGATCCGCGGCACGTTGATTGCGGCGATCGGCTTTGAAGTCATCAAAATCGTGATGACGTACACCCTTCCATCGCTGGTGAAATCCCCGTCTGGCGCGGCGTTTGGCTCGGTGCTGGGCCTGATGGCATTCTTCTATTTCTTCGCCCGTCTGACCTTGTTCTGCGCAGCGTGGATTGCCACCGCCGAGTATAAAGATGACCCGCGGATGCCGGGAAAAACGCACCGCTAACCCTTCTTCCGGGCTGAAATTTCAGCCCGATTCATCATTTCAGCATATAAATCCAGACCGTAACTTTTATTTAACCAAAAACCAGTGTTATTGACTGATATTTAAAATCTGTGAAGCATTTCATAGACGTGATTTGGCTGGTCTGAAAATTATCCGCTTTTTGTTGCTTTTATCACCAGTCCGCGGTTTTGTTACAGATTGAAATGTCGCTTTTGCTGTGCGTAATATGGCCTTTCGTTCGACAAAAATAAGAAAATATTATGCAAGCAACAGCCACCACACTCGACTCAGGAACGGAAAACGTTCCGGTAAACTCGCGCAATAAAGTCGTCGTCGCCTCGCTGATTGGCACCGCCATTGAGTTCTTCGACTTCTATATTTACGCGACCGCCGCGGTTATCGTCTTTCCGCATATTTTCTTCCCGCAGGGAGACCCGACGGCGGCCACGCTACAGTCTCTGGCGACCTTTGCCATCGCGTTTGTGGCGCGTCCGATCGGTTCGGCGCTGTTTGGACACTTTGGCGATCGCATTGGACGTAAAGTGACGCTGGTGGCCTCGCTGCTGACGATGGGGATCTCCACTGTCGCCATCGGCCTGCTGCCGACCTATGAGACCATCGGCATTCTGGCGCCGGTCCTGCTGGCGCTGGCGCGTTTTGGTCAGGGTCTGGGCCTGGGCGGTGAATGGGGTGGCGCGGCGCTGCTGGCGACCGAGAACGCCCCGGCGCGTAAACGCGCGCTGTATGGCTCCTTCCCGCAGCTTGGCGCACCGATTGGCTTCTTCTTTGCGAACGGGACGTTCCTGCTGCTTTCCTGGCTGCTGACGGATGAACAGTTCATGAGCTGGGGCTGGCGTATCCCGTTTGTATTCTCCGCCGTACTGGTGCTGATTGGCCTGTATGTCCGCGTCTCTCTGCACGAAACGCCGGTGTTCGCGAAAGTCGCCGCGGCGAAAAAACAGGTGAAAGTGCCGCTGGGTACACTGCTGACTAAACACGTCCGCGTGACCGTGCTGGGCACGTTTATCATGCTGGCCACCTACACGCTGTTCTACATCATGACGGTTTACTCCATGACCTTCAGTACCGCCGCCGCGCCGGTTGGGCTGGGGCTGCCGCGTAACGAAGTGCTGTGGATGCTGATGATGGCGGTTATTGGGTTTGGCGTGATGGTACCGATTGCGGGTCTGCTGGCGGATAAGTTTGGTCGCCGTGCGAGCATGATTACGATCACCACACTCATTATTCTGTTTGCCCTGTTTGTCTTCCCGCCGCTGCTGGGCTCAGGTAGTCCGGCGCTGGTGATGGCCTACCTGCTGATTGGCCTGAGCCTGATGGGGCTGACCTTCGGTCCGATGGGCGCGCTGCTGCCGGAGCTGTTCCCGACGGAAGTGCGTTATACCGGCGCGTCGTTCTCCTATAACGTCTCGTCTATTCTGGGCGCGTCCGTTGCGCCATATATCGCCACCTGGCTGCAGGCGAATTATGGCCTGTTCTATGTGGGCGTCTATCTGGCGGCCATGGCGGCGCTGACGCTGATTGCGCTGCTGCTGACGCACGAGACTAAGCATCAGGCGCTGTAACTCATTGCGGCCTGATGCCCTCACCCCGGCCCTCTCCCACAGGGAGAGGGAGAAAATCCTGTAGGCCGGGTAAGGCGTAGCCGCCACCCGGCAAAAACAGGCCGCACCTTACTTCTTCATCTGCGACAAAATGGTCCGGCACTGATTCGCCTCACCCTCTGACGGCGATATCAACGCGAGCAGCGCTGCGGCTGGGGTGACCAGCGTCGCGAGGGCTGCAGCCACCGCGCCGCGTGCAATCAGCGGTCCGGGCTTCACCCCCGCCTGCGGGTTTTTGAAAGTGCCGCGCACATACAGCGGCGAACGCAAGGTGATGATACGGATACCCTTACTTTCCGGGTCAATGGTCAAATCAAGCTGCTCCGAGGCCATGCTGGCGGTGCCGGTCACGTTGATCACCGCGTTTTCCGTGTCAAAGGCAAAAATCTGCGGACGCGCCACACCGTTCACCAGGTCCAGGTTGGCCGCCGCACAGTTCACCCGCACCTCATCGTCACCGAAGATTTGCCCGATGATATAGTTCCCGACGTTCAGCCCGAGGATCTCCATCAGGTTGCGGCTCACCAGCCCGTCGTTCATCAGCAGCTTGAGGTTACCGTTACTGCTTCCCAGCAGCGCCGCCACGGAGTTCCCCACGCCGCGTATGTCGGCATCGCCGTTCATTTCACCGAGGGTTTTCTGCATCAGCTCCACATCGGGCATCAGCTCTTTCAGCTTGAGCCTGCGGGCCTGAATATCGGCTCGCCCCTGCATCGGCTTTTTATCGCCTTCGAGGTGAATGTTCGACGAGATGGTCCCACCCGCCATACCAAACTTCAGCGGCTGCAGGCGCAGGTCGGCATTTTTAAGGAGGATATGGGTCGAAAGATTGCTGATTGGCAGCGTGCTGCCGTGCTCAATTTTTCTGCCTTTGAAACGCACGTCCGCGTCCATCACATCCCACTTATCCGTCTCAAAGCGGTCATAGGGCAGTACTTTCCCGGCTGGCTGGAGATCTTTCTTCACCTCTTTTGACTTCGTCCCTTTGCCGGAATCGACGCCTATCAGCGGTCCCAGGTCGGCGAGTCGCAGCTGACGGGACTCGACATCCCCCTCCAGTTTGGGGCGCGGTTTCCCGGTGGTGTAGGTCAGCGAACCGTGGATGTCGCTGTCGCCGATGCGGCCGTTAAAATCCCGGTAGTTAAAAACAGAGGACTTTTCGCTGTCGATTTTGGCGACCAGGTGCCCGTCCGTTTCAAACGGCGGGGTATCCGGCAGCAGTACGCCGGTCAGTTCATACAGCTCACCCAGCGAATCACCGGCAAATTTGAGCTGAAGATCGACGCCGCCCATGTTCATCGGGTCGTTGACCGTCCCCACAAACGCCACACGGGTGTTCCCGGAGCGGAAATCCGCCTGTACCGGGAACGGCGTACCCTCACTGCGGAGCGCCAGCATACCGCCCATTTTCCCTTTTCCGCTCAGCGGCTGGCCGTTGTAGCGCCCTTTTGCCGTCAGGCCAAAGACGTAATCCCCTACGCTTGCGGTGTCGCCTTTAGCTTTCGTGCCCGTCACCTCGCTAAAGGGCAGCGGCTTGCCGAGCGGATCGACCAGGATCTCCACATCCGCCTTGCTGACTTTATCGTCGATGGCGATCCGTCCGCGATCGAAGAGAATATTGTCGAGACGGAATGACCAGGACGAGGGCCGGGCATGCGGATCTTTTTCGCCGTCGCTGGCAAGGTTAAAGGTCCAGTTGTTGTTTTTTTCGGAGAGACGGATCAGGCGCGCATCGGGCTGCTGCAGCTTGATCCACGGCAGATAGACCGTTTTGGTGAAGAGCGCGAGCGGAGCCAGCGTAGCTTCAACGCGAGGGAGGTGAACCATGGTCACTTCCGGGATATCGGGCGGGTTGCCGAGAATGATGTCGTCGGCGTGGACATGTGGCCAGGGGATCCAGCTTCGCCAGCCGGGCTCCTCCTTCTGACGCTCCCACACTACCCCTAAATCACCGCGTATAGCGAAGGGGCGATTCAGCTCGGTTGAGACTTTCTGGTTGATGGTCGGCTTAAGGCGGTTCCAGTCAAACGTCGCAATAATGATGACGACGACCACAATCAACAACAAGAAAATCCCTGCGGTCCAGGAGATTACCCTGGTTGTTTTCGTCATTTTTATCCCCTTTCCTGATGACCTGTCCTGTAAAACTATAGTCCAGACAAAGGGAAGCGGGCTTATCAGAGGGTCGTTATCACGCTATCGAGGCGATCCATGGGTACCGGGCGAGAAAGGAAATAGCCTTGTGCCGCCGCGGCGGGAGAGTTTTGCACATCACGCCATTCTTCCAGGGTTTCCACACCTTCAACAATCACGCCCTGGCAATAGCGGTTCATCAGCTGTAATAACAGCGTAAACAGATTCCGCCCTTCCGGGGTCTGGCGCAGCATAATAAACAGATCGCGAGCCACTTTAATGTAGTCGTAGCGCACTTCACTCAGGGCGGAGAAGTTCGCCATGCCGGTGCCAAAATCATCCAGCCACAGCGGGCCAAATTCACACATCGACGCAAACGAGGAGTCCTGCGGCAGGCGGACATGCTCCACCAGCTCAAAGCGCATCCACGGGAGGGTAGCGATCAGCTCCTGCAATTTCGCATTCTGACGCAGCGCCAGCAGAGTCGGGCCATCAACGTTGACCGAGGCGAGGATATCGTGCTGTTCGAAAAAGGTCTGCTTCGTCGCCAGCATACGGAGCTGCTCTTCCAGCACATCCAGACGCTGGCGAACGGCCACTTCGGCAAAGTAGCGATCCGGTGCAATACGCTGAGTAGGGTTTGAGGGATGCGTCACCACGGTCAATATTTCAATGGCCATCAGTCGGCCATCCGTTCGGTAGATCGGCTGATAGGTGTACGCGCGCTCACATTGCAGCCAGTAGCGATGCTCCTGCAAGTTCTCAATACTTGCCTCAGGCGTAGTGCTCAGCCGCTGGATAACCTGCTCTGACTTCATTTCAGATGTCCTGTTGTTGGGATGGCCTTTCTGGACTCGTCACAGGATTATCGGCGCGGCAATTGAGAACTTTATGTTCAATTAACCCGGAAAATGAAATTAAGATGACAGCAATGAGCAGGAACACGCGCTGGCTCAAATAAAATAATGGAACGTTGTTTTAATATAGTTGACCTGTTAATTCACCCAGCGCACACTAGCGAAAATTACTCTGTTCAGGTTCACGACTATGTCTAAAAAAATTGCCGTGATTGGCGAATGCATGATTGAGCTGTCCCAAAAAGGCGCGGACGTCAGCCGCGGATTTGGTGGCGATACGTTAAACACCGCCGTTTATATTGCCCGTCAGGTTGCGCCTGAGGCGCTCACCGTGAACTACGTTACCGCCCTGGGGACGGACAGCTTCAGCCAGCAGATGCTGGAGGCCTGGCAGAGTGAACATATTGATACCTCACTGATCCAGCGTATGGAAAACCGCCTGCCGGGTTTGTATTACATTGAGACCGACGAGACCGGCGAACGTACGTTCTACTACTGGCGTAACGAAGCCGCGGCGAAATACTGGTTGGAGAGCGACGACGCCGCCGCCCTTTGCGAAACGCTGGCGACGTTTGACTACCTCTATCTGAGCGGGATTAGCCTGGCTATTCTAAGCCCGTCCAGCCGCGAAAAACTACTGTCGTTGCTGCGCGAGTGCCGCGCCAACGGCGGGAAGGTGATTTTCGATAATAATTACCGTCCACGCCTGTGGGCCAGCCGCGAAGAGACGCAGCAGGTTTATCAGCAGATGCTGCAATGCACCGACATCGCGTTCCTAACCCTCGACGATGAAGACGCCCTGTGGGGTGAGAAACCGGCTGATGAGGTGATTGCACGCACACAGGCGGCGGGCGTAAGTGAAGTGGTGATTAAGCGCGGCGCGGAGTCATGTCTGGTGGCGATTGCGGGGGAAGCGGTGGTTGATGTCCCGGCGGTGAAGCTTGCCAGAGAGAAAGTGATTGATACCACGGCGGCGGGTGATTCATTCAGCGCGGGCTATCTGGCGGTGCGTCTGACGGGCGGCACGCCGGAAGCGGCAGCACAGCGTGGGCACCTGACGGCCAGCACCGTCATTCAGTATCGCGGGGCGATTATTCCGCGTGAGGCGATGCCTGCCCCTCACCCTAACTCTCTCCCCAAAGGGGAGAGGGAACGATGAACACCCTCTCCCCTTTGGGGAGAGGGCCGGGGTGAGGGGATTACTGCCCCTGCGGAATATCCGTCGCATCCGGGTGTAAATCATCCGCCGTCGCGGCCTGCGCTGGCTGCGGCGCGGTAGCCATAATGGAATCCCAGGTTGTCTGCAGTTCCTTCATGTCATATTCCGGCTCGCCTTTCGGTTGCAGGAGGATCAACGCCATATCCTGCGACAGCTGCTGACGGAGGTCCTGATTGAGCATCTCGACGGTCAGACCGTTCAGGAAGTCCTGACGAAGCTTCTGGTACTGTTCCGGCGCAATGTCCACCACCTGGTTCTGCAGAGAGCGAATACGCTGGCTGATCAGAATGTCGGTATCGGCGCGAGCGTAAGTCGCAAACAGCTTCTGCAGCTCCAGTTTTTTCTGCGCCACGAGAGCATTGAACTCCTCTTCAGGAAGCCCCTCTTTACGCACTTTTGCCAGCTCTTTCGCGACCACACCCAGATTTGCATTCAGCTTATCGCCCGGTGATTCAACGTTAATGGCGCATTGCGCACGCTGGAACAGCACGCGGCAGTCAAAGCCAAGACCGATATTCTTCACGTTGTTCTTACTGAGCGTCTGCTGAACATGCCAGAACAGCGCTTCACGGGCCAGATCGGCACGCCAGTAGCGTAACAGCGCCGCGGACTCACGGATTGGCTGCCAGGCGTTATCCCACATCACGGAGAGTCTGTCCTGACGCACGGTGTCCGTCATGATGCTGACAGGCTCTGCACGCAGCGGAGAGAGAGTCGGCACCGGGGCCGGTGATTCACGCTTGCCTTTCAAATCGCCAAACGCTTTGTTGATCTGCTCTACCACTGCGCGGCTGTCCACGTTACCCACCACGATCAGCGTCATCGCGTCCGGGGTGTACCATTTCTGGTAGAACGATTTAACCTGTTCGACGTCTACCGGCTGTTTCAGCGGTTCAGCCGGATCGTGCCCCAATAATGCGGAACCTTTCAGGCGGTAACGCCACCAGCCCTCTTTGGTATCACCAGGCCAGGTCGCCACCATGTCGCTGTTGCTCAACGCATAGTTGACGGTGTCCGGCGTAATCGCCAGATTGCCAGAGGCATCGGAGAGATAAGTGAGGGCTTCTTTAAGCAGATCGTTACGGTTATTAGGCAGGCTCAGGTTAAACATGGTGTAGTCATACGAGACAACAGCCGGTGGGAGTGGGCGTTTCGGATCGATGGCCTGTTGCCAAAGCGAACGCACCTGAACAGCCTGCAAGCTGCCGCTCTGAGTGAGCGCCAGCCGGGGAATAAAATGGCTAAAACCGGTTTGCTGAGTGCTTTCCGTAAGGGAACCGGTATTAATGGACAGACGGATTTCAATACGATCGCTGGGACGCTGCGGCGTGGCTAACACCTGCCACTGAAAACCGTTCGCTAATGTTCCTTGTTGCCAGGCCGGGTCTGGCTGGAGCGCATCTGCCTGCACATAACTGGCTGCTGCCATCATCAGCAAACCGCCGGTTAAGAGTCGAATTTTTGTGCCCTGCATGTGAACCCCTGATCAACATTCCTGGTTAAAAAAGAGTGCCTCGCGACGCGCCTCACTCTTAAAGATGACGATGAAAACACGTCGATTAGACCGCGCATTCGGCAAAACGTCACGGTCAGAAGTGAAATATACCCAAAAAAAATCTTGTCGAATTATGACAGGTACGAACAGTTATTATGCGCAGGAGCCCGCATCCCGACAAGGGAATACGGGCATTTGTGACAAGATTAAGAGGATAAACCAGGATTTTTGCTGTCAGATGAACGATTGTTCAGAGTATCGTCGAGCTTTTTGTGATCCAGCTCTTTGACCCATTTCGCCACGACCACCGTAGCCACGCCGTTACCCACCAGGTTGGTCAGGGCACGCGCCTCTGACATGAAGCGGTCAATACCGAGAATCAACGCCAGACCCGCCACCGGCAGGTGCCCCACCGCGGAAATCGTCGCCGCCAGCACGATAAAGCCACTGCCCGTCACACCTGCCGCCCCTTTAGAAGAGAGCAGGAGCACCACCAGCAGGGTAATCTGATGGACAATATCCATATGGCTGTTGGTCGCCTGGGCGATAAACACCGCCGCCATCGTCAGGTAGATCGAGGTGCCATCCAGGTTGAAAGAGTAACCCGTCGGGATCACCAGCCCCACCACCGATTTACGGCATCCCAGTTTTTCCATCTTATCGAGCATACGCGGCAGCGCCGATTCTGAAGAGGAGGTCCCCAGAACAATCAGCAGCTCTTCGCGGATGTAACGGATAAATTTGAAGATGTTGAAACCTGTCGCACGGGCGATGGAGCCCAGGACCACCACCACGAAAAGGATACAGGTGATATAGAAGCAGATAATCAGCTGCCCGAGCTGCACCAGCGTACCGACGCCGTACTTACCGATGGTGAAGGCCATCGCACCGAAGGCCCCAATCGGCGCCAGGCGCATGATCATATTGATGATGCCGAAGATCACCTGCGAGAAACTTTCAATGACGTTAAAGATGAGCTGGCCTTTGCTGCCCAGACGGTGGAGAGCAAAACCAAACAGCACGGCGAAGAGCAGGACCTGCAGGATATTACCGCTGGCAAACGCGCCAATTACGCTGCCAGGAATGACGTCCAGCAGGAAGGCGACCACACCCTGATCCTTCGCCTGCTCGGCGTAAACCGCGACGGCTTTCGCATCCAGCGTCGACGGGTCGACGTTCATACCCGCGCCTGGCTGCACCACGTTGACGATGATCAGACCAATAATCAGCGCCAGCGTACTGACCACTTCAAAATAGAGCAGCGCTACGGCACCGGTACGGCCAACCGCCTTCATGCTTTCCATGCCCGCGATGCCCGTCACGACCGTACAGAAGATCACCGGGGCGATGACCATTTTGATGAGCTTAACGAACGCGTCGCCAAGCGGTTTCATTTGTGCGCCCAGTTCAGGGTAATAGTGACCCAGCAGAATACCGATGGCGATGGCTGTCAGGACCTGGAAATAAAGACTTTTGAAGAGTGAGGTTTTCATAAGGTGTCCTTGGGAAGAAAAACCACAGGCTTTGTAAGGTTATGGTTAACCTGCGGCTTTAAAATAACACCCACATAACAGGACAGAAATAAACTCAGTTCAAATTTGAAACACAAATGTTAAGAACTTTGAGCTGGCTCGCACAAGCCAGCAACAAAATTACACTTTTGCGTGATGGCCAGCGCCAGAAAGGTAACGTTCTTCAAAGACATCCGCGGGAACCGCTGGGGCAAAAAGGAAGCCCTGTCCACTCTCCACGCCCGCCTCAGCCAGCCAGCTGCGTTGCGCTTCGGTTTCAATCCCCTCCGCAATCAGATGCAGGTTGAGACTGCGCGCCATATGGATAATCGCCTGCACCATGCTGCTGTCGCCCGGCAGACCGTCGACAAACGCTTTGTCAATTTTCAGCACATCCACCGGCAGGGTTTTCATGTGCTGAAGCTGACGCAGCCCGGCGTAACCCATGCCAAAATCATCCAGCGCAATGCGAATGCCGGCATGACGCAGCGGCTTCAGAATGGCGACGGCCTCATTGGGGTCGTCTATATGCCGACTCTCTGTCACTTCCAGGGTCAGGGTATCCGGTTTGATGCGGTAACGGTGGATAAGCTCCAGCATCTCTGAAACCATGGTCGGATGCTTCAGCTGCAGGGCGGACAAATTGACCGACAGCGGCAATGTCACGCCGCGCTCCTGCCAGGCGGCAAGCTGACGGCAGGTCTCTTCCAGCACCCAGTATCCGATAGTTACC
This sequence comes from Enterobacter sp. WCHEn090032, assembly GCF_003986875.1. Taxonomy (NCBI): domain Bacteria; kingdom Pseudomonadati; phylum Pseudomonadota; class Gammaproteobacteria; order Enterobacterales; family Enterobacteriaceae; genus Enterobacter; species Enterobacter sp. WCHEn090032. Next base: position 18,830 of record NZ_RXRN01000040.1, on the reverse strand, counting down.
ATCAGACCGCAGGATTCAATGCGCTCAATCAGTCCTTCCGGTAACTCCCATGAGCCATCCGGCTGTTTCATACGCAATAGCGCCTCGGCGCTTTTCACGTCTCCCGTGTGCAAATCCACCTGCGGCTGGAGCCAGAGGGCAAACTGGCGGTTATCCAGCGCGGTCAGAATATCGCTCTCTTCCGTCAGGCGCTGCTGCGCCTTTTCCATCTGCTCCGGGTCGAAGAACTGGATCTGATTTTTGCCTTTGCGACGGGCGGTGAACGCCGCCGAGAAGGCGCGGCGATAAAGCTGTTCCGCGGTCAGATCGCCATAGTACATGGCAATTCCGATGCTGGCGCTCGGACGAAGCTGGATACCCTGAATGGGGAGCCGCTCATTAATGACAGTGAGTACTTGCTGACCTAATGTGATCGCATGCCACGGCTCTTTCACCCCGTTTGCAATCACCACCAGGTCATACCCGCTCACCTGGGTCAGCACCATGCGCGGCGCAAGCACAGATTTCACCTTTTCCACCAGGGTAAGCAGCAGCATCTCGCGCTGGCTCTCCTTGAGCACGCCCGCCGTGTCCTGCAGGGTTTCACAGGCGATGACCATCAACGCCGTAGTCTGCTGGCGAGCGACGGTCTGCTCCAGCATTGCCATCAGAAACGCTTTATTGGGGAGCTCCGACACCGGGAAGCGGGTGGCGCTACTGTTCAGCTCATCCTGCTGACGCTGGATGCGCTGCTGGTTAAGGTTGTAGCTACGCACCAGCATGCCGATCTCATCGTCATGATGAAGGCGCGGCAGCTCAAGCTGATGGCCCATCTGGTCCTGTGGGGAAAGGGTGTTCAGCTCCCGGGCGATACGCCGCAGCGGATGCACGATCAGCCGGTTAATGCACCAGGTCAGCGCCACGCTGAGGATCAGCGTCATAAGTAAGCAAGTGGTCACTAACGTGACAAACCAGCTCATGACGAATTTATACATGCGGTACGAGTCCGCCTGCAGGACGAGATAGGCTAGCGGCTGCGGGTTAGCAGGACGCTCAAGCGAGTAAATGGGGAGCGAGATTTGTACCGGCAGTTCAAACAGGCGCATCACCATCATCGGGACAGGACGCTCAGGGATAAAGCTCATCCGCAGCGCCTGGAACTGGTTAGGCAGCACCACGTCTGCGCGGCTGACTACGCCTGCAGGCTGGATGCGTTTTAAAATGGTTTCCGCTTCGGGAATATCGCCTTTCAGGATCGAGGCTGAGAGCGGGCCGCGCACCGAGCGGGCAATACTTTCTAATTGCGAAGCCGTGTTATAGCGATTCTGCTGCACGGAATGAAACAGCAAAATTACGCAAAATAGCAGTACAAACAGCATTGTGACGGCAGACACCATCGCCATCTGTTTGATCGTTAAGGAACGGCTGACACGCAAAATGACTCTCCACAGAACTCGAAGCGCAGGGCGCACCAGGGTGTAAACCTGGCGCGCCTGAGTATACCCGATTGCTGCACTTTTAAGAGAGACTTACAAATGGATTAAGTAAAATCCGATTACCAGTCCGCGTAAGGAATGAGCGGCTGCGGCGGTAAGTCCATATCACCCTGCCAGCCTGCGGCAGAGTAGCGTACGTACAGCAGCGCATGGCTTGGGGTATAGTCTTTTGCTTCCTGAATATCCACGCCCAGGCCAACAAACCAGTTGGAGGTCACCCGACGTTCAATAATGGCCCGCGCGGTATAACCGGTGCCTGAAGAGCTGCTGCCGGTTTCCATCGCCCCCCGGTCGGTATAGCGGCCAGGTTCATCGGTTGGAATAAGACTCTGGTCCGGGTAGCGCAGCTCGTCATTGGTTTTGGAGTGCGACCAGGAGACGGATCCCCCAAGCTCCCAGGACCAGTTCTCCGTGCGTTTACGCCAGGTCACCGGCAGGGCGAAGGAGACATACTCCTGCGGGCTGTAATAACCGCCCTGGCCCAGAGTATAGCCACTCAGATCTTTGTCGTAGTGCCACAGCATGTTAGAGACACCGACGGTAAGCCGCTCATTGTTTTTATTAATGAGCTTGTAGTAATAACCGGTCATCCAGCGCACGCGCCAGTTATCCTCCACATTTTTACCCGTCAGCGTCTCCGCATTCAGGCTTGACCAGATGCCGTTCGCCTCGCCTTTGTCGTAGCTTATACTCACCCCACCGCCGGTGGCGCGCACGCCGCCCCAGGTAGTGCCGGTGTTGGTATCTTTTTGCCCGGCGAAGGCCAGCAGAGAGCTGGAGATCGGCCGACGATGGGCGTTAACGGTGTAGCCCACGGGACCCAGGTCGCTGCTGTAGCTTACCCCGCCGACCACATCGACCACCTCGAAGCCCATCGGCGTAGTACCGATATCCCACGCCCAGGTTTTGTTCTGCCAGCCGACGGCAACGCTCGCGCCATTGTCTGACTGATGCGTATTGCCGCTACACGGCGTTTCGGCACAGGTCCCCCACTTGGGATCGTAGGTGCCGTTACGGGTAGCAAACGAACCGGCATCCATATTGACCAGATCGCTGCGGAAGAACATCCGTCCGTCCGAGAGCGGGGCATCAACCTGCAGCATGGTGGTATGTGCTTTCAGGTCGGAGTAGCCCCCCGTGCCGCTGGAGCCCCAGTAATCATGCTGCAGCGTGACGTTAACATCCTGCTGACGGTACAAATCGCCGGCATCGCTACGCACGCCGCGCTTCAGCCAGTCATCTTTTTCATCGTTACGCGTCAGGCGCGTAAAGCTGTCATTATCCGCCGGACGGGTGGTGGTGATGCCAGAGGAGACCATGGCATCTTTATAGGTCTCCAGCGCCTGCTGAGGCTGGCCGTTTTGCGCCTGAAAACGTGCCGCATCACGCAGCACCAGCGCGTTTTCCATCGACGCTGGCTGTGATTTAGCCTGCGGAATGATTTTGTTGAAGGTCTGTTCTGCAGCTGCGGCGTCACCCAGACCCGCCTGCGCCATCGCGATCCGGCGCTGCATATTGAGCGACAGCGGCTGGCCATGTTGCGCAGCGGGCAGCTTCGCCAGTTCCTCGCGGGCGGCATCCTTGTTACCTTGCGCGCTGTAAATTTCGGTCAGACCGAGGATCGCGTCTTCGTTCTGCGGCTCACGCTGCAGGACGGCGTTGTAGGTCGTTTTCGCCGAGTCCAGATCGCCACGCTGCTGTGCCCAGTCCGCCAGCGTGAGATCGATGCGGGTGGAGGCTGGCTGCTGGCGAAGAAGGTTTTCCGCCTCCTGCTCTTTGCCGCTGTCGCGCAGGCGGTTGGCGGTTTCCAGCACCTGATTGCTTTGCAGACGGTCGGCAAGCTCCTGGATATTGCCGTTCCACTGGCTACGCGGCAGCGTGTCCAGATGCGCCAGCGCGGCCCGGTCCTGATCGTTTCCGGAAAGATAGAGCCCGTTGGCATAAACCTGATCCGGATCGGTGGGTTTCTGGCGGGCAAGCTGACGCATCAGGGTATCCGCCTGGCTGCGCTGGCCGGCGCTGTAGAGATCGCGGGACAAACGGTAGGTTATCCACACGTCGCCCGGAGAGAGCGCCAGACGACGGCGCTGAATATCGGCAGCCTGCGCGTATTTCCCCTGGTTCTCCAGCTGTTCTGCCTCGGCGGAGAGCTGCTCGTTGGTCAGGCTGCGCTCAATATCATCAATGCTGCGACGCTGGCTGGCGGAGAGCGACTGGATAAATTGCGACGCCTTCTCCGGCGACTGCGCGCGGTAGATATTGGCCAGCCCACGAACCGCATTGCTGTTGCCGCTGTCCATACGCAGCGCCTGGCGATAATAGCGCTCTGCTGCAGCGTTATCTTTACGCGCCGCCGCGGCATCTCCCAGCCCCAGCACCGCATAACTGTCGGTATTGTCGATATTGCGCGCCTGCTGATAGTAGCGTTCCGCCTGCGCCGGGTTATTCGCCTTCAGCGCCGCATCGCCCTGCTGGATCAGCAGCCAGTAACGGTTAACCTTCAACAGGCTGTCCCATTTGCCGCGGTTATCACTCTGCGGGTCGAGGGCGATCGCCTTTTCAAACTGGGCCACCGCGCGAGCGCGATCGCCTTTCTGTGAGTATGCCTGGCCCAATGCGCCAACGGCTTCACTGTCGGCATGGTTTGCGCTGACCGCCTTTTGCAGATCCGCTACCGCCTTACCCCCCTGCCCGGCATCCACCGCCGCCAGGCCTTGTGCTTTCGCACGGAAAGTCGGATCGGCGAGCTGTTTCTGCTGCGCTTCAAGCTGTGAACGCGCTGCCGTTACGCTCTCGCCTTCACTGAACACGCTCAGGTATTTTTGCAGCGCAGTGACGCTGGCGCTGCTGACAGGCTGGTCTTTGATCTGCTCATACCACATATCCGACGCCTGGCTGCGCCCATTGGTGGAACGGGCCATCTCCTGCAGCACCGCAAAGCCTTCATCACGATGTCCGGTCTGGAACAGCAGTTGAGCCAGCGTGGACTGCAGCTGGGTATTACCCGGACTGCTGCTGTTAATTTTCTTCAGCTGGTTAATGGCCGCATTGCGGCGGGCGGGATCTTTCGCCACCACATTCCAGTACTCTGTCGCCACGTCGCCACCCGGTGGGTTGCCGTCGAACAGCTTGTCATAGGCGGCAATGGCCTCCTGCGTATGTCCCGTTGTGGCGAGTAATCGCGCCTGCTGTAACTGCTGACGGCCATCCGGGGTGGACAGCAGCATGGTGTTGCGAGAGGACTGATACGCACTGGAGCCCGGCGCGATCCCTTTCAGACGATCCAGCTCTTTTTGCGCACCGGCGTTATCGCCCTGACGCAGCAGGTAGCGAAAGCGCGCGGCAATCACGTCAGGGTTGTTCGGGTCGATTAGCTCAAGACGATAGAGCGACTGACGCACCAAATCCTCACGCTGTGTCGATTCGCCCAGCCGAACCTGCTCCAGCAGCTGTTGCTGCTGCGGGGAGTTGGCGGCCTGGGCCCACGGCATCAGCGCCAGGCCAAGCGATAAACTGAGTAGATTTACTGTGAACTTGCGCATTCCTGGCCCCAATCCGGTATTAATTCACCTTTAGCGGTGAAGCGAAAACGATGCTGATCCCATCCTTGTCCAAAGAGAGTCAGTACATAGCTGTAATAGGCGTTGTTATCGGGAAAATGGTCTGCCACGCGCTGGCGTTGAACCGCCTGGGCATCACGCTGTTGTAAAAAAGGCAGCATGGCGGCGGAGAACCCCACCGGGCCATTTCCCGTCGGTTTTCCACTCGCGACATCCACTTTCTCCGGCGGGAGACCCTGTCTGGTCGTCATGGCCGCCATTGGCTGGAAGCGCGTCAGCAGCCGGGCTTTCTGAGGATCTTTATCACTCATCATCCCTACCCAGAGATAAACGCGGATGGCATCGTAGCCGCCCACCAGCGATTTATCCTGCTGCAGGTGCCAGCCTCTGTTTTTCTGATACTGCACCCAGTCCGGCGCAAACCCTTTCGGCGCACTCTCCATCAGCAGGCGCAGATTGGTTTCACGAAGCTGAGTCCACGGCGCACCAAAGCGGGTGAAGTAACGCGCGAGCTGCGGAGGAAGATAGCTGGGGTTAAAGCGCCAGGCGTGTTCATCGGCAAAACCGACTTTTCCCGGGAGCAGCATTGCGCCGAGCCCCGGTACCTTCACCACTTCCTCGCTGGCAATCCGTTTAAGCAGCGCCTTACCCGTGCGGGTATAGTCCGGCTGTTTCCACAGCCGGCCTGCTTCGAGCAGTGACCAGGCGATCCAGACATCGGCGTCGGAGGCGGAATTGTTATCAATCACCGCCCAGCTCGCCTTGTCTTTCTGACCCCATAGCCAGGCCGGCAAACGATCGTCGAGACTGCCGCTGGCAAGATTATCGCGCGTCCATCTCAGCAGCTGGTCAAACGCGTTGCGATCGTTCGCCGCCAGGGCAAAGAACAGGGCGTAGCTTTGCCCTTCCGAAGTCGTAATTTTGCGCGAGTCACTGGGATCAATGACGCGCCCGCCCTCGCTGATGTAATCCTTTTTAAACTGCTCCCAGGCAGGCCAGGTACAGGCGGCGCGAAGAGGGAGCGCCGCCAGCATCAACGCGGCGAATGCACACCAGCGAACGGCGTTCATCACATCTTACTCATCCGGGTTCAGACGACGACGACTGATGATGCGCAGCAGACGCCACAACACCCAGGCCAGCAAGACCACACTGACCGCCGCCAGGATAGCCAGCAGAACCGGATGGTTAGACAGCGCATACCACAGGCGTTCGAACCACGGCAGATGGCCGACGTAGTACACATCACCAACACGCAGGCTATTCACGCCCGACTCACGGATGACGGAGACGGAACCGAACATTGCAGCACGTTTACCGCTGTCGTTCATGGCAGTATTGAGCAGTTCATACCCGCGCGGGCTGTCTGCCAGCAGAGCCACCACGCTACGCTGGTCGTTGTAAGGTGACTGGAAGCCCACCACCGCGGCCATTGCCCCCTGAGACGTTACGGTCGTCTGCGCGCTGGCCTGACGGTCGTTAACATCCGGCATAATGCTCGGGAATTCAGTCTGGCGCAGCGGCGTGTTGACCCAGGACTGGGCCGCTTTCACCAGCAGATCGATGCGTTTGTCATCCTTCAGCTTGTCCGGAATGGTACCGATCACCATGATATCCGCGTCTTTGTTCTGAATCTGGCTACCATCATCCGTCAACGTGACGTTAATCGCCGGTAATCCTGTCTGACCACCCACGGTTGCCATGGTGTCCAGCAGGGTAGTCACCTGCCCTTCGTTTGGCGTTTTTGGCATCACAACAATCGATTCAGAGAGATCGGCCATGCGGCTGAACGGGAAGCCCGCATTGGCAAAGGCGCGCAGATCCGGCATCGCCAGGAAGTGGTAGTACTTCGAGAAGTCGATGGTCGACTCATCGCCAATCACCACGTGGTTCTGAACCGGCTGGAAGGTAATGCAGTTTTCCACCGAGCCGCCAGGCATCGGGTTCATGTACTGGAAATCAAAGCGCAGCTGGTTGATCGCGCCAAGCTTCAGCGCCGGGATCGAGACATCCGTTTTACCGTCCAGCAGCCCCTGCAACACCGGCAGGCGAAGCATCAGGCGGTTGGTATCCTGCGTGCTTTGCAGGCTGAACGACTGCAGGAACTGGTTGTTCAGGCTGATATCCATGCGCGAGCTGTCTTTCGTGGCTGGCGCGGTATAACGGTAGTTGAGGTTGATATCAATGCCGTTGGTACGCAGCAGGTACAGATCCGGCGGCAGATTCAGTGACAGGCTGATCGGCGCAGGCTCAAGCCCCGTCGCCTGCAGCTGTTCTTCATAGGTTTTCAGCTCGCCAAAGGTGACCGCACGGTCGGTACGCACCCAGTTTGGCGCATCATAAGGTTTACGCGCCAGCAGCGGCTTGACCTCATCCACCACCACGCTGTTGCCACGGAACAGGATGTTGCCCTGGGCAATCGCTTTTGCTGCCTGAACCAGATCTTTATCGTCACGACCAAAGACCACCAGCAGCTTCACGTACGGATTGTCCGGGTGGCTCATCATCTCTACGGTCGGCGCTTTAACGTCCGGGTGATCGCGCAGGAAGGCCGGACGTTTCGCGTTGGTCGCAAAGACAATCGCATTTCGGTCCGGCAGTTTGTCATACATCGCCGGGAAGCTCTGGCCACGCCAGCCCGCACGGGAACCAAACCAGGACGCCACAATGGTGGCCGCCAGCTGTTCCGTGACGTCCGGAGACGCCGCAAATACCACCGGCAGGGTGAGCGGACGGTTATCCCGAGGATCAAAGAACGGAACCGGGAAAGCCGAGAGATCGTTTTTCAGCGCCAGCGACTGGTAGGTCATCTGCAGCGAGGAGTTACGCCCGACGTCCATCCACAGCGTGTTGCTGGCAGGGTTTTCGCAGACATCGCGGTAGTGACCGACAAACTCCAGGCGGATACGGTTAAAGTCGGTGATGAACAGTGGGTTGATTGGCACCTGAGCCTGCGTTTTCTTACCCAGTTGCTCTTTCGTGACCGGCAGAACGTCCATCAGCTCATCATTCAGGTAGACCTTCAGCTGAGACTGTGTCGGCAACAGTGATGGCGACGGTGTGTATTCCAGATTCAGCACCGCATTAGAGACGACCTCGTCGCTGCGCATGCCAAATTCAATGCCGCCGTTCGGGTTGATACCGCGCAGCACCATGCTGCCCGGAGGCGGCGCAATCTGTGCGAAGGTGAGCTTTACGTCCCGTGACGGGGCATTCTCCGCGACGACAGGGGCATTCGCTCCCCGGACGCCCGGCATCACCTGTCCGACGACCTGGCTGCCTGCCGGCAGGGTGTTCCCCTCCGTTGGCTGGTTCGGAATGATGTTTTCTGTCTGGCCGGGTGCCGCAGTGACAACCGGATCGGTTGCCTGCGCGACGACAGGCACCATTGGCGCAGGCGTTGCCGCTGCGTTATCAGGAGCTGCGTTAGCCATTGTTGCGGGGAGGGTACTCATCCCCATTGCCACTGCACATAACCAGGAAAGTTTTGTTTTCATCGCGTTATCATCATTGTTGAGCCATAACCGGGTCCGCCTGCTTCGCCTCATCCCGCCCAGGACGACGAGGAATGAACGACACGACCCAGGAAACCAGCGAAGTAAGTGACCGGAAAATTAATTTCACCGACGACGGGGCAAATTCTGCAAGGTGACGATAGCCACGGAACCCCAGCTTCAGAATATCCAGCAGGCTTTCCAGAGGTTTATCTTCCGGGAAGCTGTCCTGCCAGAGAGCCCACGTATCCGCGCGGGCAAACGTACACTGCACAAAATCAATATGTTGCTTTTTGGTCAACGGCATCAGCTGCAGACCCACTTCATCGCCCGTCACACGAACGACCTGTGTCGGGAAGACATACTCCTGCTGGCCGCGTTTAAGCAGCAGGTTAACTTTTTGCCCTTCCAGCACCTTGGCCTGACCGTTGATTTTGATCCCCAGACCACCGTCAGAGAAGTCGTGCACGGTACAGGAGAAAAGATGTCCATCTTCACGGGCAATGGCCGCCGGCATGCAGATTTCCACGCGATGCGCACGGCGAACCTGTTTGCTCTCCACAGATACCGCCACCGCGCCACCGAGGATAATCAGGTTGTAGAAGACCCAGGCCATACTCACGAATACCGTCAGGATCTCGTTTTCCGGACCATAGAAGTAACGCCAGATACCGGCGATGACGCCCACAATATTCAGCAGCACCAGGAAGATATACGGACGGGAGATCACCCAGTCGACGTACTCCTCTTCCACCAGACCGCCCTTCGCGGTGACGTTGAATTTACCTTTATGCGGATTAATCAGCGCCACCATCGTCGGCGGTGCGATGTACCAGGCCAGCACCGTTTCGTAAATTTCACTCCAGAAGGAGTGGCGGTATTTACCCTGAATCTTCGAGTTCGTCAGGCTCGCGTGGATCATGTGCGGCAGAACAAACAGCGCAATCATCAGCGCAGGAGCGTAGATGATATAAGCGTGAAGGAGCAGGAAGGCCAGCGGCGCGGTCAGGAAGATCAGCCGCGGGATACCGGATAAGAAGTGGAACATGGCGTTGACGTAGCAAAGACGTTGCGCCAGCTTCAGGCCTTTTCCTATCAGTGGGTTATCAAGACGGAATATCTGCACCATGCCGCGGGCCCAGCGAATACGCTGACCGATGTGCGCCGACAGTGACTCCGTTGCCAGACCGGCAGCCTGAGGAATGCGCATATAGGCAGAGGTATAGCCGCGACGGTGCAGGCGCAGAGAGGTGTGCGCATCTTCGGTGACCGTTTCCACGGCAATGCCACCAATTTCATCCAGCGGTTTACGGCGGATAACGGCGCAGGAGCCGCAGAAGAAGGTGGCATCCCACATGTCGTTACCGTCCTGCACCAGGCCATAGAACAGCGTGCCTTCGTTCGGGGTTTTACGGAAGCGACCCAGGTTACGTTCAAACGGGTCCGGCGAGAAGAAGTGGTGCGGCGTCTGCATCATCGCCAGCTCTTTCTCTTTCAGGAACCAGCCCATGGTCATCTGCAGGAACGAGCGCGTCGGCACGTGGTCGCAGTCAAAGATCGAGACAAACTCCCCAGTGGCATACTTCAGCGCGTTGTTGATGTTCCCGGCTTTAGCGTGCTCGTGAGTCGGCCGGGCGATGTACTCGACGCCCACCTCCTCGGCGAACTGACGAAACGCCGGACGATTGCCGTCGTCGAGGATCCAGACTTTGAGCTTATCTTTCGGCCAGTCGATGCCCAGCGCGGCATAAATGGTGTTTTTTACCACGCTCAGATCTTCGTTATAGGTCGGGACGAAGAGATCAACGGTCGGCCACTGCGTGGTGTCTTTTGGCAGCGGAACCGGCTGGCGGTTGAGCGGCCAAATCACCTGGAAATAGCCCAGCACCAGCACAATCCAGGCGTAGGTTTCGGCAAAAAGCAGCACCAGGCCGCACACCAGACTGACCGGATCGTCCCAGTTAAGGGTTGAGGTATAACGCCACCAGATGTAGCGACAGGAGACGGTCAACGACAACACAATCAGCATCAGCGCCGAGAAGCGACCTGGAATACGGCGAACCAGCAGCGCCACGCCCCACAGCAGGATCAGGAAGGTGAACTGCGCCAGCGGGTTAAAGGGCTGCGTAATACAGACCAGCGCCAGAATGAGCGAGAACACGACGATGACGCCGAGAATAAAACGCCGCAAGCCCGGGTGGAGATGCCCGAGCTCTTTATGGTTATCCAGATGGCTGGTCTTATCGGTCACGCTGTTGGGCAGTCTGTCCAGCCACTGGTGGTAGCGTTCGCGTAGCTGTTGCACGCGGGAGAAACTGCGCCAGTGCGGCGTTATTTTCTCGTTGCGGGATGATGTGACCGCCAGCCAGAGCGCCTGAATGAGGTAACGCGCCGGGTCCAGTGGCCGCGGGCGGTTGGGATTGATGTGGGGATATAGCTCACTGTGTCGTGCGCGAATGCGCTGCCAGCGCGGGTGTTCGAGCGGAATGAACGTCCAGGCCAGGATCATCCAGAAACAGCCGAGCGCGGCGCTGAATGCCGAAGCACCATGCCGGCGAAAATGCCGGTAGTTTTCGCTCAAACGCGAACTGACCGGCGGGATGAGTAACCAGCTGGCGAGTCGACTCATACAGAACTCCCTGCAGGCTCCGCCCCTTTGGCGAAGTTCAGCAGACACCAGTTAGCCAGCGTCAGGATCTCTTCTGCCGCCAGCGAATCGCTGCGGTACTCGCCGAGCGGTTGCTTGGACGCAAGGCATTCAGCCATTCCTTCATCACGATGGATGACAATAGGTAGCAGACGACGCTGGCTTTGCAGCCACACCTGATACAGATCGTCCTGGATCTGGCTGCCAATGCGTAAATCGTTAATCAGGATATGCGCATTCTGAGGTAAACCCTGCTGATGCAAGCGGATGTGGCAATTCGCATCGACATTGACGATGGAGAGGACGTGATCGCACTGTGCGATAAGCTGTCGGGTCAGCGTGCCGGCGCCGTGCGGCAGATCCAGCAGGATCCACCGGTAATGCCCCTTTTCTTTCAGACTTTGCAGCGCCAGCGTGAACTGTGAAAACAGGCGCTGATAGGCGGCTTCATTCTCGCGTTCCGTGGTGGTGAGTTGACCAAACGGCAGCAAATCGAGCTGGGAGGTATAGCGCATACCGGCATCCCGCCAGTCTTTATCATCAAGCAGCGCCCGGGCCCAGCCCTCTTCGCGAGTAAAGTCGACGTTAAACGACATACGCAGCAAATTATCGGCGCAGGCGTCAATAACCAGCACCGATTCACCTAAAAGCTGTAATGACCACGCCAGCGCCGCGGTAACAGATGTGGTACCCACACCGCCACGGACACCCTGTAATCCGAGTATGGCCATCAATGGCTCCCTTATTGTTGATGGGCAAATTCAGCTAACAACGGCCAACGTTTAATAGCCGCAGCCAACTGTTCCCGCTGGGAAATATCGGTGTAATCTATTTCAGGTAAAGAAAAGGCCTGCGTCAGCGCCAGAAAATCGTTTTGGAATGTGTAACCCAGCGTCGAGTCGACTGGGGTTCCGGGTTCATTATTATCCATTCTTTTTCCATCCCTTTGAGGAAAATCGCACGCTCAGAAGTTGCGGGGCTCCCTGCCCGGACAAATTTCATTTACATGCTAAATCTGATGTTCTTTAATTTCAATGTTAGGTTTATTTCTACGCTTTCGCTAGTAAACTGAGATACAGATAAATTAGACGAAAAGAGGGACACCGTGGACTCCATATTTTCTATTGGCATCCAGTCATTATGGGACGAATTGAGCCACATGCCAGTCGGAGGAGTCTGGTGGATTAATACGGACCGCAATGAAGATGCTATCACTCTGGTAAACCAGACAATTGCTGCTCAGGATAAGGATTCCCGCGTGGCCGTCATTAGCATGGGTGACGATCCGAAGAAGATTATCACGCTTGAAAGCGATCGCGGCCCCCAGACGGTGCGATTATTTTCCATGAAACCGGAAGCCGATAGTCTATACTTTTTGTCCCGCGATGTTCAGTGCACTATTGATCCGGATCACTATCTGGTGATTCTCAAATGTGCAAATAACGTCCTGCAAAATATTCCTGCGGAAAAGCTGCTGCCGTGGCTGGAAAAAATCAATAAATGGGCAAAATTTCAAAATTGCACGCTATTGGTCGTTAATCCCGGCAGTAATAATGACAAGCTGTTCTCATTGTTAATGGGCGAATATCGCTCCCTGTTCGGTCTGGCAAGCGTTCGTGACCAGGTGGGCAGCTATCTCTACGATATTGCTTTCTGGTGTAATGAAAAAGGGGTGAGTGCCAGGCAACAACTTACTCTGAAACATATCGAGGGCAAGTGGCACCTGGCGCAGCAGGAAGAGACCGTGGTTCAGCCGCGCAGCGATGAAAAACGTATCCTGAGCCATATCGCGGTCCTGGAGGGTGCCCCTGCTCTTTCGGAAAACTGGTCCCTGTTTGACTCTAACGAAGCCCTTTTCCATGAAGCCCGCACAACCCAGGCGGCAACCCTTATTTTCTCGTTGATGCAAAATAACCAGATTGAGACGCTGGCAAGACAGATCCATACCTTACGCCGCCAGCGCGGAAGCGCGTTGAAAATTATCGTGCGTGAAAACAATACCAGCCTGCGCGCCACCGATGAGCGCCTGCTTCTGGGCTGCGGCGCGAATATGGTTATCCCCTGGAATGCGCCGCTGTCACGCTGCCTGACGCTTATCGAAAGCGTGCAGGGTCAGCAGTTTAGCCGCCATGTACCGGAAGAGATTTCCACGCTGCTCTCCATGACCCAGCCGATGAAACTGCGTGGATACCAAAAATGGGATACCTTCTGCGATGCCGTCGGCAACATGATGAGCAACACGCTTCTTCCTGCTGACGGAAAAGGGGTCATGGTTGCCCTGCGTCCTGTACCGGGTATTCGCGTTGAACAGGCTCTCACCTTATGCCGCCCGAACCGTACAGGGGACATCATGACCATCGGCGATAATCGCCTGATGCTGTTTTTGTCCTTCTGCCGGATAAACGATCTTGATACTGCGCTTAACCACATCTTCCCCCTGCCGACCGGTGATATCTTCTCGAACCGTATGATTTGGTTCGAAGATAATGCCATCAGCGCGGAACTGGTGCAGATGCGTGCGCTCCAGCCAGAACAATGGGCTAAACCGCTCGCTATCACGAGCGATGCGAAACCGATCCTCAATGCCAGACATGATGGACATGTCTGGCGACGGGTGCCGGAGCCTCTTCGCTTATTAACAGACAACGCGGAGAACGCACTATGAATATCAGCGATATCATTCAACTGGTTATAGTCTGTGCGCTGATCTTTTTCCCGCTTGGCTACTACGCACGCCATTCCATACGTCGTATCCGTGATACGGCCAGAGTGTTGTTTATAAAACCTCGCCACGTTAAACCAGCCGGAACACTGACACGGGCATCACACGTCAAGGCAGACCGAAAACATGACTAATTCAACCTATACCGCTTCGTCACCTTCGCCGCTCTGGCAATACTGGCGCGGCCTTTCCGGCTGGAACTTCTACTTTCTGGTGAAGTTTGGTCTGCTGTGGGCAGGCTATCTGAATTTCCATCCTCTTCTCAACCTGGTGTTTATGGCCTTCCTGCTGATGCCTCTGCCGAATATCAGGCTGCATCGTTTACGCCACTGGGTAGCCATTCCTGTCGGCTTTGCGCTGTTCTGGCATGATACCTGGCTACCGGGGCCGGACAGTATTATGAGCCAGGGCTCGCAGGTGGCGGGGTTTAGCGCCAGCTATGTCCTCGACCTGATCGAGCGTTTTATTAACTGGCAGATGATTGGCGCGGTATTTGTGCTGCTGGTTGCCTGGCTGTTCCTGTCACAGTGGGTCCGCGTCACGGTGTTTGTCGTGGCGATTATGATCTGGCTTAACGTGCTGACGTTGGCAGGGCCAAACTTTTCGCTGTGGCCTGCCGGTCAACCCACCACCACGGTGACCACCACAGGGGGAAGCGCGGCGGCAACCGTCACGACGGCTGGCAATACGCCTGTCGTGGGGGATATCCCAACCCAGACCGCACCGCCGACCTCCACAAACCTCAATGCCTGGCTCTCCAGTTTCTATACTGCGGAAGATAAGCGTCAGACGAAATTCCCGGACGCGCTGCCGGCAGATGCTCAGCCGTTCGAACTGCTGGTGATCAACATCTGCTCTCTCTCCTGGGCCGACGTGGATGCCGCAGGTTTGATGTCGCATCCGCTGTGGTCGCATTTCGACATTCAGTTTAAAGATTTCAATTCGGCCACCTCATACAGCGGCCCGGCGGCGATCCGCCTGCTGCGTGCAAGCTGCGGTCAGACATCGCATAAAAACCTGTATCAACCCGCCGGCAACCAGTGTTATCTGTTCGATAACCTCGCCAAACTGGGCTTTACGCAGCATCTGATGCTGGGGCATAACGGCCAGTTCGGCAACTTCCTGAAAGAGGTGCGCGAACAGGGTGGCATGCAGGCGCCGTTGATGGATCAAACGGGTCTTCCGGTCTCTCTGCTGGGCTTCGACGGCTCGCCCGTTTATGACGATACCGCCGTACTTCAGCGCTGGCTGCAGACCATCGAAAAAGACAGTAATCCGCGCAGTGCGACGTTCTTTAACACCCTGCCGCTTCACGACGGTAACCACTTCCCGGGCGTGAGCAAAACGGCAGACTATAAAGTGCGTGCGCAAAAATTCTTTGACGAGCTGGACGCGTTCTTTACGGAGCTGGAAAAATCCGGCCGAAAAGTGATGGTGGTGGTCGTCCCTGAACACGGTGGCGCGCTGAAAGGCGACAGAATGCAGGTGTCGGGCCTGCGTGATATCCCAAGCCCGTCCATTACCAACGTGCCTGCTGGCATTAAATTCTTTGGTATGAAGGCACCACACCAGGGCGCGCCGATTGAGATCACCCAGCCAGGTAGCTATCTGGCGATTTCAGAACTGGTTGCCCGTGCGGTGGACGGCAAGCTGTTTGTCGAGGATAGCGTGAACTGGGATCAGCTCACCAGTAACCTGCCGCAAACGGCAGAAGTTTCCGAGAACGCTAACGCGGTAGTGATTCAGTATCAGAACAAACCGTACGTTCGTCTGAACGGCGGGGATTGGGTACCGTATCCGCAGTAAGGCCCCTCACCCTAACCCTCTCCCCACAGGGGAGAGGGGATAGTCGGTGCGTTATTATTGCGCTGAGATCCACACCAGCATTTTCAGACTTGCCGAATAGTAGTCGTCTTTAGAGGTGATTTCGGGTTCTCCGGAAGACTGTCCCATCGTTAAATCGCGTACCGCCAGCAGACCGCCTTCCATCATATAGGGCGCATAGTCGTTGGTCGTGACGTTCACCCAGGCGGGCGTTTGTTCCCGGGGAAACTGACCGAACCAGGCTTTCCACGGCGTCAGCAACGGGCTTTGTTTATCAGACCAGGCAACGTACAGCGGAATACGAATCGCATCGTAGCTCATCCGCGGTGGCCAGCCCTGGGCCGGTGCCAGCTTGCCACCTGATGTCAGTGAAACCCAGTCAGGGGGCAGATTCGCTTTACCCGAACCCATTTTCCCCAGCAGGCGTTTCCCGTCCTTCATCAACTCATGCCAGATCGGTAAATGACTGCGCGCGGCAAAGTCCTGCCAGGCCGGAAACACGAAATAAGACGGATTAAGGATCACTTCACCCTCAGGCTTAAATCCCTGGACGCCGGGCAGCATCACGCGGTAACCCGCATAGCGGATTACACTGTGGTCAATCAGTGCTTTTGTAATGGCATCCGATGCGGTGCTGTAACGCTTGTCATGCCAGCGAGCATCGGCTTTTAATAACGCCCAGGCGATCAGCACATCGCCGTCTGCGGCGTTGTTTTTGTCGGCAATAGGGTTGGACTCTGCGGGGTTGTAACGCCAGTAAAAGAGACCATTCTCTTTGTTCTTCAGCTGGCTGTCCGTCCATTGCCAGAGCTTATCGAACGTGGCTTTATCGTCATTGGCCACCGCCATCAGCATGGCGAAACCCTGACCTTCCGTATGCGAAACACCGCCATTGCCGGTATCGACAATGCGGCCTTCCGGTTTGAAAAAGCGTGCCTTGTAACTTTCCCAGGCCTGCCCCGCCTGCGAGAGAGGCGAGAACAGTACACTCATCATGACAGCCAGCGTCGCGCAGACGGGTTTTCGCATCATTGACTCCGTCCGGTTACTCGGCACTTCGCAGGGAAATCTCACCGCCCACCCAGGGCTTGATTGCGCCATCCTGCTCCAGAAGCAACGCCCCCTGCGCATCAATACCGCGGGAAGTACCGTAGATCTCTTTATCGCCAATCAGCAATTTCACCGGGCGGTTGATGAAGTTATCCAGCTTTTCCCAACGCGACAGGAACGGAGCCAGCCCTTCCTGCTCAAAAAGCGTGAGTGAACTGCGCAACTCTTTAATCATACGCACGGCGAGGGTGTTGCGATCGATGACGATGCCCGCCTCCTGGAGGTTAGTCCAGGCCTGGTTCACCACATCACTCTGGACGTTGCGCATCACCATATTGAGGCCCGCGCCAATGACAATTTGCGCCGCATCGCCGGTTTTCCCCGTCAGTTCAACCAGGATACCGGCCAGTTTTCGATCGTTGAGGTAGAGATCGTTAGGCCACTTCACGCGTACGTTATCCGCCCCCAGATCGTGCAGCACTTCCGCCATGACAATGCCGATAACCAGACTCAGGCCAATGGCAGCGGCAGGCCCCTGCTCCAGACGCCAGTACATGGAGAGATAAAGGTTCGCGCCAAACGGTGAGAACCATTTGCGACCGCGACGGCCACGCCCGGCCTGCTGATACTCAGCAACACAGGCATCGCCGGATTTCAGCTCAGGCAGACGATCCAGAAGATACTGGTTCGTCGAATCAATCACGGGTAGCACCGCCACATTGCCGTGTCCAATCTGGCTGCGAATCAGTTCTTCATTCAACAGTTGAATCGGTTCCGGCAGGCTGTAGCCTTTTCCTGGTACCGTGAAGACATCGACACCCCAGTCGCGCAACGTCTGAATATGCTTATTGATGCCGGCACGGCTCATGCCCAGCTGTTCGCCCAATTGCTCGCCAGAATGAAACTCACCGTCGGCAAGAATGCCAATCAGGGTTAAGGGGATGGTATTGTCCTTCACGCGATGGCCTCCACGGCATTGACTTCGCCTGTGCACCCGATAAAGCGCACTTCCGGCTCCAGCCAGACGTTAAATTTCTCGCCCACACGCTCACGGACATGATGTGCCAGCTGAACCACATCATCGCTGGTCGCATCACATTGATTAATCAGTACCAGAGCCTGCTGTCGGTGAACGGCAGCGCCGCCGACTGTCGTGCCTTTTAACTGGCATTGATCGATAAGCCATCCCGCAGCAAGCTTCACGCTGCCGTCCGCCTGAGGGTAATGTGGCGCTGTTGGCCATCCTTCAAGGAAGACTTTTGCCCTTTCGCTGCTAATCACCGGGTTTTTGAAGAAGCTTCCGGCATTGCCGTTTACTTTGGGATCGGGAAGTTTGGTCATCCGCATATGGCAAACCGAGTCAAAAACGTCGCGAGGGGTAACGGTTTCCGGATCGAGACGCGTTAAATCACCGTAGGTCAACACGGGCTGCCAGCGCTTAGACAGACGCAGGCCCACGGCGACAATGACGTAGCGATCCTGATATTCATGTTTGAAGATACTGTCACGATAGCCAAAACGGCACTCTTCTGCGGTTAAACGCTGGGCCGTTCCGGTCGCCAGTTCGATACAGTCGACATACTCACAGACATGTTTCAGTTCGATGCCATAGGCACCGATGTTTTGAATGGGTGACGATCCGGCGCAGCCGGGGATCAGCGCAAGGTTTTCCAGACCCGGCATCCCTTTGTCGAGGGTAAACTGCACCAGATGATGCCAGTTTTCACCGGCCCCCACGTGAATGTGCCAGCTATCGGCGCGCTCTTCCACATCAATGCCCATGATGCGGTTAATGATTACTGTTCCCGCAAAATCGTCGAGAAACAGGACATTACTTCCTTCGCCCAGAATCAGTACGGGTTCGTTATTTTCTGTTGCGCTTTGCCATGCATTCAGCAACTGCTGTGCGGTATCGGCACGTACAATCTTTTTAGCATTCCGTTGAATGCCAAAGGTATTCCAGGGCTTAAGGGAGTGGTTCATAGACGCTATCCTGATGCAAAAACGCAGGTAGTTTACCGTATAAGCAAGGTATTGGGGGATTAGTTTTGTGTAGCG
>NZ_RXRN01000004.1:0-217661 GCF_003986875.1 Enterobacter sp. WCHEn090032 | reverse complement strand
GCGGTTATCCGTGACCGGTACCGCATCGTCATTGGCCGCGAGGTTATCCGCTGCGTCGTAGCTGAACTGCGCGCGGCTGTGCCCCTGTCGGGCCTCGTAGTGCTTCAGCAGACGCCCTTCGGCGTCGTAGCCGTAGTCCACCTCACCGCGCAGGGTGTCGCTGACGCCGGAAAGCTCGCCGCGTGCGGTGTAGCGATACAGGCGTTCCAGTAGCGCCTGCTCCGGCAGGGTCACGTCCGTGCTCAGCTCGCTGCGCTGCAGGGTGCGTCTGCCGAGGCTGTCATACTGGCGGAGCTGCTCGCGCGCGCCCTGGGTGCGGCGCACCTCGCGGTGCAGGCGGTCGCGGGTGAACTCAGTCACCAGCTGCTGCCCGAAGCGGATGGCGCTGACGTGGCCGGAGCCGTAGTGCAGCCAGGCCAGCTTTTGCTCGCCGGGCAGGGTCAGGCCGGTCAGGTTGCTCAGGGCATCCCATTCGTAGCCCACCTCGCCGTTAATGCCGGACTCGCTCAGCACGCGCCCGGCGGCGTCGTGACGGTAATCGATCTCATCGCTTTCGATACCCAGGGCAACGCCTTCGGCCGTCGGCGTACGGCGGATGCGGGTGATCTGGCCGCTCAGGTCGCGGAAGTAGCGGTACTCCGCGTGGCGCTGAGTGCGCCCGATCAGCAGCCCGCTGTCGTCATAGCTGAACTGCTGGACGCGACGGGCGATGCCGCCGTCGGCGGCAGGTCGGCCGTTTTCTTCGAGCGCGCAGAGGAACCCTCGCGCGTCCCATTCCAGATGGCGCACGGTCTCGTCCGGGCGCGTTTCGCTGAGCGGGCGGCCCACGGCGTCGTAGGTGAAGCGGTATTCCGCCCCGTTGCCGTTATCGAGTCGCAGCAGGTTACCGCGCGGGTCGTAGCTCCACTGGCGCACGCGGCCAATACGGTCGGTAAGGCTGACCGGGAGGCCGAGCGCGTTGTAGGCCCAGCTCACCTCGCTTTCCAGCGGGTCGCGCCAGCCCGTGAGCTGGCCGCGTTCGTTCCACACCAGCGACTCGCGGCTGCCGTCAGGATGGATCACGGCGCTCAGCAGCCCGGCGCGGCTCCACTCCCGGCGCGTGATGTTCCCTTCCGCATCCTCGCTGGCAATCAACTGCCCGAAACGGTCGTAGGTGAAGCGGGTGACGCTGCCGGAGCAGTCGGTGCGCTGCGTCAGCAGCCCCTGGTGGTTCCAGACCAGGCGCACCACGCCGCCGATGGCGTCGGTGATGCTCTCCGGCAGGTTTTCTTCATCATCGGGATAGCGATACGCGGTGGTGCTACCGGCCGGGTCGGTTTCCGACAGCAGGCGACCACGAAGGTCGTAGATGGCCTGCGATGAGGTGCCGTCCGGGTATACCGTGCGGGTGATGCGGTCGGTCAGGCGATGCCAGTGATACTCCGTGCGGCGGCCCGCCGGATCCGTCTCGCTGGTCATGCGGCCGTATTTGTCCCACGTGCTGCGGCGCATCGCACCGCCGGGAAGAATAACGTCGCAGAGCTCGCCGTCGCGGTAGACAAACGTCGTCTGGCGACCGTCGTAATCCGTGAAGCGGGCAACGTTGTCGTCGTCATCCACCAGCCAGTGCGCCTGCGCGCCGTCATCGCGGGTCGCACGGCGGGTGCCGTTATCAAAATCGTATTCGAACGTCAGCTGTTCGCCGCCGCTGTGGCGGAAGGCGACCACGCGCGGCAGGCCGTCAATCTCCCGCCAGCGGTATTCGCTCAGCAGGCCGTTGGCGTCCTCGTGAGCGCTCATCAGCCCGTCCTGCCAGCGGAAGCGTCGGCGCACGCTACCGCCCCGGCCGGTCACACAGACCAGCTGGCGCTGTTCATCATAATCGTAACTGACCAGACAGATCTCGTCATCCAGCCAGGCGCCGAGGAGCCTGTCACGATCGTAGCGGCAGACCACTCGCTGGCCCGCGCTGTCGGTCAGGGCATGCAGGGTATTATCCGCATTCCACTCGAAGAGGATATCGTTGCCGCAGGGTTCAGAGATGCGCTGGAGCAGCGACGGAGCATCATCCTTAAGCGGCGCATAGTGCCAGCGCTCGCCGCTGACGTCATACACCGACCAGCTGTCGTCCTGATGATGTTCAAGCCAGTTCTTTTCACTTTCGCAGTAGGAGCGCAGCCCTTTCGGGACTTTCGGGAAGGCGACGTAATCGCCGGACGGCGCGCGCCACACCAGGCCGTCCTGATACGCCTCCAGGCGACTTTCCCAGAACAGGCTCCAGCCGCGGCCCAGCACGCTGTCGCCGGGGTTGCCGCTGCGCCAGTAGCGCTGCCAGCGCACCGGCAGACGGGAAGGCAGGACGAAGTCCAGCTCATCATCCCCGCTGAGAAACTTCTGTCCGCTGACGATATCCACCGGGCGGGCGATAATCCCCGCGGCCGCCACGCCGGTCATCAGCGTGCCGGCGCGGCAGGCGATACGGGCCAGCTTGTTGATGCCGGGGATTTTGCCCAGCAGCTTAGAGAGCGCCCCGACTTTGCCAGCGGCCCCGCCCCAGCCGCCGATAAGCCCGGCGAACAGCAGGGTCAGATCGGAGACTTTATAGAGCCACTCGGGCACTTCAGACTGAATGGGCAGGGTTTGCTGCGGGTCGCCGCCGATAATGACGTTATTCGAACCGGTCATGACCTTCGCGTCGCAGGTGGTGCGATCCCCGATGCGGGAGGCTGGCTGGCTGTTAATGGAGACGCGCTTGGAGCCTTCGGCCATCTGCTGCGAGCCGTCGTCAGAACAGTCGACGGTGCTATCGGTGGCAAGCGCGGCGGGTTTACCGTTGATAAACACGTTCGGCGAGCCGGAGGTGATGACGCCTTTCTTCGTCATGCTGGATGCCCCGGCATCCGCGATGCTGTCCCGGGCGGCGGTCGCCAGCTCCCCGGTGTAATACCCCACGGCCAGGCTGGCGCCGACGAGCAGGACGCCCACGCCAAGACAGGATGCGCCAAGGCCCGCAATAAACATGGCCCCCGCAAGAATGCCCCCGGCGGCGGCAATCAGGCCACCGACAATCGTTCCGGCAATCATTCCGGCCAGCGCACCGGAGTGGCCGATATCATCACCTACGCGTGCTGCTTCAAACATAACAACGGTCCCTGAAGTTAATGGTGGAAGCGGAAGCTCCTGAGAAGTTCGCCAAACAGCGCGCTGTCGGCATCGCCCGGCGCGCGGGTGCAGGTCATGGTGAAGACCAGGACTTTATCGCTGTTGGTATTAAAGACGGCCTGCTGCTGCCAGATGCGTTTCCCGTCGCGCAGGTAGCTGGCATGGACAATTTCACCCTGTGAAAGGTTGTCGCCAAGCGTAGCGGCGCTGCGCTCACCCTGCTTCCAGGCCTTGATGTGTTTTGCCATCAGCGCGAGCTGGCGATCGATATACGCGGCAAGCGCTTCGCCGGGGCTGAGGGCGTCGCGGGAGATGTTGAACGCCGGCGCATCCGCCGCAGGCGGCGCGAAGACGTTGACGGTACGATCCTGATAACCCTCAGGAAAGGTGATCTGTCCTTCACTGAACAGGCACTGCGAATGTTGTTCTGACATTGAGCGGGTCCCACCACATTTTTTCAGAAGCGGTAAGTTTCGCATATGTGTTTAAGGCTGACTATCCCCAGATTATTGCCACACGCCAGCCCTCACCGAACGCAAAAACAGCGGCCGTTAGCCCGGCCCCTCGCTCCCCGCCGCCAGCAGCGGGACCACCACGTCGCTGATGGGCACCGCAATACCGTGTTTGCGGCCGTAGCGCTGGATCACGCCGTTGCGGATATCCCACTCCAGCGGGCGATCCGCCTGGCGGTCGGCGAGGATCGAGGTGCCTAAATCCACGGGCGCACGCTGGAAGTTCGCCAGGATCTCTTGTGCGACCTCATCATCCAGCGTCGCCCCTTCGGCGCGGGCGACGGCAAGCCCCTCGCGCAGATAGGCCAGCGCCAGTTCGCTGACATCCTCGCGTCTGAACATGCCGGCGCGGCGGTTGGCCAGCACCATCAGCCCGGCAACGGCGTTTTGCAGCAGCTTGCGCCAGGCCACCGTTGAGAAGTCTGCCGAGAGTTCAACCGCGCAGCGTGTCCCCTGCAACGCATCCACCACCCGTTTTGCCTGCGGCACGTCCGGCAGAGTCAGTCGCGGCCTGGCGCGCAGCCATACGGAGGCATCCGGCTCGCGCTGGGCCGGGAACCAGACCACCGACGGCAGCACCGTGGCGCCGTTGACCCACGGCTCAAGCTGGGCTTTTTGCTCAACGCCGTTTTGCAGGGCGCAGACCACCGTGTTTTCATCACACAGCGCGCGCAGCCATCCGGCGCTGTCGGCATTTTGCGTCGTTTTTACCGCCACAAAAACCAGATCGGCCGGGCGCGCGATGACGGTCGGATCGGTTAATACCGGACCGGGCACAACCGTTTCCCCCTCATCGTCGCGCAAGCGCAGTTCAGGATGCGCGGTGCGTCCGCACAGCAGCGGCGTGCGGCCCGCGTCATGCAGCACCGCGGCAATGGTGGTACCAATTGCGCCAGGCCCCAGTAGCGCAATCACTGGATTGTCAGACATGGTGAACTCCCCTTTTCGCTAAGCCTGCTAACAGTTATACCACCCTGAAAAGTGAGCGCCACGTCGTTGTCTATACTCATCACTCTACTGACAACGGAGTGCGCCATGCCTTTACCCGATTTCAAATCCTCTGAACCTTTTACCCTTGGCATCGAACTGGAACTGCAGGTGGTGAATCCGCCAGGCTACGATCTGAGCCAGGACTCCTCCGCGCTTATTGCCGCCGTCAAAGACGACATCAAAGGCGGGGAAGTGAAGCACGATATCACCGAAAGCATGCTCGAAATCGCTACCGGCGTGTGTCAGAACATCGACCAGGCGGCGGCGCAGTTCTCGATGATGCAGCAGAGCATCCTGCGCGCGGCGGCGGAGCAGCACATCCAGATTTGCGGCGGCGGGACGCATCCGTTCCAGAAGTGGCAACGTCAGGAAGTGTGTGACGATGAGCGCTATAACATCACGCTGGAGCGCTTTGGCTATCTGATTTTGCAGGCCACGGTGTTCGGCCAGCACGTGCATGTCGGCTGTCGGACCGGGGATGACGCGATTTATCTGCTGCACGGCCTGTCGCGCTTTGTGCCACACTTTATCGCCCTGGCGGCGGCATCGCCGTATATGCAGGGCACGGACACGAAATTTGCCTCGTCGCGGCTCAATATCTTTTCGGGTTTTCCGGATAACGGTCAGATGCCGTGGGTCAACAGCTGGCAGGAGTTCGAAGGGCTGTTCCGCCGCCTTAGTTCCACGAGCATGATCGACAGCATTAAAGATCTGCACTGGGACATTCGCCCCAGCCCGCATTTTGGCACCGTGGAGGTGCGGGTGATGGATACGCCGCTGACTCTCGGCCACGCGATTAATATCGCCGGGCTGATTCAGGCGACATCCCACTGGCTGCTGACCACGCGGCCTTATAAGCATCAGGAAAAGGATTTTCTGCTCTATCGCTTTAACCGTTTCCAGGCCTGTCGCTATGGGCTGGAAGGTATCCTGACGGATGTGCATACCGGCGAGCATAAAACCGTGGCGGAGGATATCGCCTGGCTGCTGGAGCAGGTTGCGCCGTCGGCCGAGAAGCTCGGCGCGACAAGCGCAATCAATGAAATTGCCCTGCTGTTAAAGCAGGGCAAGAGCGAGGCGCAGCGCATGCGCGACTTTATCGCCGACGGCGGATCGCTTATTTCACTGGTGCAGAAACACTGCGAGCTGTGGGCGACGAGTCCGTAAACGACCAGTCTGCTTTATGGCGTTGATAGTTGATAAAGTGAACGGAATGACCACTACAGCCGTATGTTCCCCCTCATCCCAGCCCTCTCCCAAAGGGAAAGGGAGGCGTCTGTGCAGGCATTATTTTGTGGGGATCCCTCAGCACTCCGGGAGAGGGCAAAAGGTTACCCCCCCTTCCGGAACCTGCGCGTCAGCCGCTTCTCAATTTCGACGACGAAGAACATCACGCCCGCCACCGCCAGGGTCACAAACCAGTAGCGCAGCGGCAGCGCTTCGGTGCCGAACAGCATCTGCATAAATGGCAGGTAGATGATAGCCACCTGCAGCAGGAACAGCACGCCCGTCACCAGCCAGATCCCTTTGTTCGCCAACAGGCCGCGGTTCAGGGAGAAGCCGTCGGTGTTGCGGCAGTTAATCATATACACCCACTGGGCACAGACCAGCATCTGCAGCAGCACGGTGCGAATGAACTCCGCGCTATGGCCTCGCGGGGCCAGCCAGGCTTCCAGCGCAAAGGCGGCGATGGCAATCATGGTGCCGACGAAGGCCACGCGCCAGACGGCGTAGGCATCCATCACGTGCTGCCCGGTCTGACGCGGCGGACGGCGCATGATGTTGCGCTCGGCGGCTTCAAAGGCCAGGCCGAAGGAGAGCGTGGCGGAGGTCGCCATGTTCATCCACAGGATCAGCACCGGCGTCAGCGGAATAATGTTCCCCGCCAGCAGCGCAATCACAATCAGCAGCCCCTGCGCGAGGTTAGTCGGCATGATAAACAGGATGGTCTTCTTCAGGTTATCGTAAACGCGACGCCCCTCTTTCACCGCGCTGGCGATGGTGGCGAAGTTATCGTCCGTCAGCACCATGTCCGCCGCCTCTTTGGTCACTTCCGTGCCTTTGATACCCATCGCGATGCCCACGTCCGCCTGACGCAGCGCCGGGGCATCGTTCACGCCGTCGCCGGTCATGCCGACGATTTCGCCTTTGTCCTGCAACGCTTTCACCAGGCGCAGCTTATGCTCCGGGCTGGTACGGGCGAAGATGTCATACTTCACCGCCACGTCAGCCAGCTCAGCATCGTCCATCTTTTCCAGCTGGTAGCCGGTCACCGCCTGCTCGCTGTTGGCGATCCCCAGCATCTGGCCGATGCTCATTGCCGTCTGCGGGTGATCGCCGGTGATCATCTTCACGCGGATCCCCGCCTGCTGGCAGGCGTTAATTGCATCAATCGCTTCCGAACGCGGCGGATCCATCATTCCGGCGATGCCGAGGAAAATCAGGCCGTGGCTCAGGTCATCGTGCGTCAGCGTCTTCTCAACGTTCGCCGGTTTGAAGGCGGCGGCAACCATGCGCAACCCCTGACACGCATAGCGCTCCATCTCGGTTTCCCAGTACGCCCGGTTGAAATCTTCCACACCGTGACGGGTCTGCTGCTGTGCGCACAGGGCGAAAATAACGTCCGGCGCGCCGGTGAGCAGGATCTGCCCCTCACCGCCGATCTGGTAGTGGGTGCTCATGTACTTGTGCTGCGAGTCGAACGGGATCTTGTTCACCAGCGTGGCCATCACCGGCTCAAGGTTGGCCTTCGCCGCCAGCACCTTCAGCGCCCCCTCGGTTGGTCCACCGGTGATGCTCCACAGACCGCGCTCGTCCTGAATCAGCTGGCTGTCGTTACACAAATCGATGGTGCGCAGATACTGCTCCAGCACGGTGCCCGGCTGGATTTTTACCGGCTCATCGCTGCCTTCAAGATAAATGTTACCCACCGGCTCGTAGCTGTTGCCGTCCACGCGGTAGCAGGCGTCCGCGGTAATAATGGCTTTGACCGTCATCTCGTTCATGGTCAGGGTACCGGTTTTATCCGAGCAGACCACGGTCATCGCGCCGAGGGTTTCCACCGTCGGCAGCTTGCGGATAATGGCCCGCTTGCGCGCCATCGCCTGCACGCCCAGGGAGAGGATGATGGAGATAATTGCCGGCAGACCTTCTGGTACGGAGGCCACCGCCAGGCTAATCAGCGAGAGCAGCAGCTCCGCCATCGGGATCTCGCGGAACGCCAGGCTGAAGATAAACAGCGCGGCCATCATGGCGAGGATAATGGCGAAAATCGCTTTACCCAGCTTGTCCATCTGCACCAGCAGCGGCGTGCGGTGCTTATCAATACCCGCCATCATCTGGTTAATGTGGCCGAGCTCAGTCTCCTCGCCGGTAGCAATCACCACACCGACGCCCCCGCCTGCGCTCACGGTGGTGCCAGAGAAGACCAGGTTGGTGCGGTCACCCAGCGGCAATTCGCCGCTCAGCGGATCGGTGTGTTTATCCACAACGGTGGACTCGCCGGTCAGAATTGCCTCTTCCACGCGTAAATTATGCGCCTCGATTAAACGCATATCCGCCGGAATACGATCCCCTGCGCGTAACACAATAATATCGCCCGGAACTATTTCAGCTGTGGGGATTGTTTCGTGACTGCCGTTACGAATAACGCGCGCATCGCTGGAGAGCATATTGCGAATACTCTTCAGGGATTTTTCCGCGTTACTTTCCTGAATATGGCCAATTAGGGCATTAATCACCGCCACGCCCAGAATAACCAGCGTATCAATCCAGTGCCCCATTATTGCCGTTAATACTGCGGCAGCAAGAAGAACATATATCAGGACATCATTAAAATGGGCCAAAAAACGCAGCCAGGCGGGTTTACCTTTTTTCTCCGACAGTGCGTTCGGCCCCACATTTTGCAGACGCGCCTGCGCCTCTGCACTCTCCAGACCGCTGGCCTGACTCTGCACGTGAGCCAGCACCTGTTCTACGGTCTGCTGGTATGCCAGCCCGCCGGAAGGTGGCACGTGTGGGGACATTTTTTTTTCGGTCATCGTATTTTTCCTTCACTATCCGGTGAACAGAAGCCTGAATTCCTTTCGGGCTAAAATAAATTGATGTTAACGTGTTGCGGATAAAATTGATCTACCGCAATATAATGACATCTCGGTTATTCAAAACTGATTAAAACGCTTTCTCCGGCCTGATTTTTACAAAATATTTCTAAACCAATACTAAACGAGGGGGGAACCATGTGGGGTATTTATCGCGGACGCCGACTGGTGTTATACGTTATCGCGGCCATTGTTATTGCCACGTTAATTGGATATAGCACCTATATATTTGTAAAATTATTTTCCTGATAAAGACGTTTATTGACATTACGCGGCAATAATCTTATCGCTGCCAATGAATTATACTTTTTTTGTTATTTATACGCAGAAGAGCGTGTTCATTTATTCAAAAAACGTCTGCCGGGTTGATATTGCTTTACGATCCGGGATGCCGGACAATGACATTTTTAACTGACGATTAACATTACGATGAAACACCCGTTAGAATCGCTGCTCACGGCAGGCGGCATTTTATTGCTGGCCCTGCTTTCATGTCTGCTGCTCCCTGCGCCCTCGCTTGGGCTGGTGCTGGCGCAGAAGCTGGTGACCACCTTTCATATGGTCGACCTTAACCAGCTTTACACCATTCTGTTCTGCGTGTGGTTTTTACTGCTCGGGGCGATCGAATTCTTCGTGTTGCGTTTCGTCTGGCGCCGCTGGTTTTCACTGGCGTCTTAAGCAAAAAAGCCGGGTGGCGGCTACGCCTTACCCGGCCTACACACGACAGGTTAATGTGTCTGGCTATGGTTCTCTTTGCGGTACGCGCCAGGCGGCTGGTTGAAGGTGCGGGTGAAGATGCGGGTAAACGTCTGCTGCGAATCAAACCCGTAACGCAGGCAGATATCGTATACCCGGGCGTCGGATTCACGCAGATCGCGTGCCGCCAGCAGCAGCTTGCGTTCACGGATATAGCGTCCCAGACTCTCCCCTTTGTACTGCATAAACAACCGCTGCAGATGCCATTTCGAGTAGCCCGCGTGACGGGCAATCTCTTCTATACGTAATGGCTGGTGCAGGTTGTCGTCGATCCATTCGACGATAGTGTCGATGACTTGAGCGGAAATGGTCATACTGCTCTCCCCCTCTGCTTCTCGCTTAAACATTATTCCCACCACGTACGGAATGTTTGCGTGGTGTCACTCACCCGGACGGGCTCGCCCAGTTCCGGTGTCAGCAGCCGATAATTTTGATCCTTGCTGGCGTTGGCCAACTGGATCAGCGGGTCGTTCCAGGCGTGTTTCGCCAGCACGAAGCGTCCGTTATGTCCGGGCACCACGGCTTTGGCGCCAAGATCCGCCGACGCCTGCGCTGTCTCCTCCGGCAGCATGTGGATGTACTTCCAGTCCTGGTCGTACTGACCATTTTCCATGATGGCCAGATCCACCTCGCCAAACTGCTCGCCGATGGCCTTAAAGTGCGGGCCGTAGCCGGAATCACCGCTGTAGTAAACCTTCTGTTCCGGCGTGACGAACATAAAGCTGCCCCACAGGGTGCGATCGCGTTTGATACCCCGCCCGGAGAAGTGACGCGCCGGCAGAACGTGCACCGTCAGCTCATCGCTGATGCGCACCGACTGGTTCCAGTCGCGCTCGTCGATAATCTCGGGGTTCATTCCCCAGTAACGCAGGTGGGAGCCGACGCCCAGCGGCGTGACCACGCGCTTCACCTTCGGCAGTAACGCCCTGATGGTGGCGTAATCCAGATGATCGTAGTGATCGTGCGAGATAATCAGCAGGTCGATCTCCGGCATGCTTTCTGCCCGCCACGGATACTCGCCGGCAAACGCTTTATTGAGGAACGAGAACGGTGCGGCATAGTTGCCGAGTACCGGGTCAATCAAAATGCGTTTGCCCGCCAGCTGCAGGTACCACGAGGAGTGGCCAAGCCACACCAGGGTTTCCTGCTCCAGCGGCAGGCTCGCAAGGTCGGTTTTTACCAGCGGAAGCGGCCGGGCCGGGCGTGCGTTTTCGGTTTTTTTGGTCAGGAAATCCCACATCGCGACCAGCATATTTTTGTCGCCGTTATACCCCGGCGTCGGCAGCGTGTTGTGGAATTTCCCCTCACGATACTGGGGGGAGGCCTCCACTGCCGTCAGTTGCTCACCCTGCGGCGGCTGGCCAAATCCGGCATTCAGAACACACGGTAAACTCGCAGCTGAAGCTAAAATCATGATTAACACCACGCAGATGAAGAGAGGTTTTTTCATATCCTGACCCGAAAACGCGCCCCATCCGATAGTTTGCGCGGGGTAAACTTGATTATGAGTGAGTAAGCACTCATTATAGATGTGATGAGAAAGTCGTCAAGACGTTTTCGATCTTTGACATTCCGCGTTGCAGCGGGTCAAAGCACGTGTTTCAATCAGGGTTTTTATCATTGACAGGGGGAAAAATTTAGTGGCACGTCCGAAGAGTGAAGATAAAAAACAGGCCTTACTGGAAGCCGCAACGGTGGCATTTGCACAGTCAGGTATTGCCGCCTCAACGGCGCTCATTGCCCGTAAGGCGGGTGTCGCCGAAGGCACCCTGTTCCGCTACTTTGCTACAAAAGACGATCTGCTGAATGCCCTCTATCTGCATCTGAAGCAGGATCTCTGCCAGACCATGCTGGCGAACCTCGATCGCACCATCACGCTGCCAAAAGAACATACCCGCAATATCTGGAACAGCTATGTGGACTGGGGAATTCGTAACCCGGTTGCCCATGCGGCTATCCGCCAGATTGGCGTCAGTGAAAAGCTGAGCGCCGAAACGGAACAGGCGGTGAAAGAGATGTTCCCGGAGCTGCATGAACTTTGCCGTCGCTCGGTGCGTCAGGTGTTTATGTCTGATGAGTTCAAAACGTTCGGCGATGCGCTGTTCTTATCGCTGGCCGAATCCACGATGGAATTTGCCACCCGCGATCCTTCCCGCGCCGTCGAATTTAAAGCGCTCGGCTTTGAGGTGATGTGGCGCGGGCTTGCCCAGGAAGAGAGCGATGGAGAGTAAATCCTTGCAGGAGCACGCCAAACGCGTGGCGCTGGAGTTGCCCTTTACCGAACACGGCTGGCCGTTTGGGCCAGAATTTGACGTGTTTAAAGTGGGCGGAAAAATTTTCATGATTGTGGCGGTCGCGCACGGGCGGCCGCACGTCAGCCTGAAGTCAGACCCGGAAAAATCGCTGTTAAATCAGCAGATCTATCGCGGCGTTGAACCGGGCTATCACCTCAACAAAAAGCACTGGATCTCCCTCTACGGTACGGACGACGTCACGCCAGAACTGGTGACCGACCTGATTACGGATTCCTGGCATCTGGTGGTGGATAAACTGCCGAAAAAAGACCAGAAGTGGATCAGGCCGGCCTGATTGTTCGTCTGAGACGAACAGATTAAGCGCTCGAATTGCACTTATCTTTTTCCACGTCCCGCTGTAATCTGCTCATCTTTCGCGCCCGCACGCGGGCGAATTTCATCACCAGGAGTTGTTATGGATATCATTTCTGTCGCCCTGAAACGCCACTCCACCAAGGCGTTCGACCCAGCCAAAAAACTGACCGCTGAAGAAGCGGAAAAAATCAAAACCCTGCTGCAGTACAGCCCGTCCAGCACCAACTCCCAGCCGTGGCATTTTATTGTGGCCAGCACCGAGGAAGGAAAAGCGCGCGTAGCGAAATCTGCCGCGGGTACTTATGTGTTCAACGAACGCAAAATGCTCGATGCTTCTCACGTGGTGGTGTTCTGCGCGAAAACCGCGATGGATGACGCCTGGCTGGAACGCGTTGTGGATCAGGAAGAGGCTGATGGTCGCTTTGCCACGCCGGAAGCGAAAGCAGCCAATAACAAAGGCCGTCACTACTTTGCCGATATGCACCGCGTGGATCTGAAAGATGACGACCAGTGGATGGCGAAACAGGTTTACCTGAACGTCGGTAACTTCCTGCTGGGCGTGGCTGCGCTGGGCCTGGACGCGGTACCGATTGAAGGTTTCGACGCGGCGATCCTCAATGAAGAGTTTGGTCTGAAAGAAAAAGGCTTCACCAGCCTGGTGGTGGTGCCGGTTGGACACCACAGCGTGGAAGATTTCAACGCCACGCTGCCAAAATCTCGCCTGCCGCTGAGCACGATTGTGACAGAGTGCTAATTAACACGGGCCGCGCTATGCGGCCCGTTACGCTTTACTGATGACTAACCTGCGATGTGGATGGACATCGCGATCGTATCCCCAGGCAAACGCAATCCAGCGCTCTTCCAGCTCGGCGTATGAACTCACCGGTGTTAAATGCCACTCTTCTCCTACCGTACCGTCCGCCACGCTTATCCGATAATTCATGCTGAACGCCCAGTCGATCATGCGTAACCAAAACCGCTGACCGTCTCCGGTTTGCTCACTGTCAGACACAACAATGTCGTATTCGCTTAACACCCATTGAAAGAAGGATTGTGGTAATCCACTGATGACACGCTGATGGACAGCGCGCGGCGTACGCCAGACCATAACCTGTGTCGCTGCGCCGTGAGGAAACGTAATTTCTTTATGGAACGTTAACTTCACCGCATACGCGGTATAAGGTTTTCCATCGTCGGTGGTTACGAGACGGTATTCATCGCCGTAGCGCGATTTTAACAGGCGATATCCCTCAGGCAGCATAAATCCGGGCAGATGAAAATCCACCGTGCCTCGCGCAAGAAACGCTTCAGTATGTTCGACGTTTCGGGAGATAAGGCCTAATTTTTGGCTGAAATCTGCGGAATCAATCATCAGTGGCGACATGGTGGTTTCTCATGGCGTGAGTATAGACGACTTAACACCTCATCGAAATGATGTCGATTCAGTCGATTGGTTTAAGTTAACCCCCACATTACACCTGACTCCTCCACTTAGCAGATTCGGATCTTATTCCCTGAAAGCCTCTCGCAAAAAACTTATTTACCCTGCGCCGCCAGCCATTCCATTGCCCGCTCCCCCGCCTCATCCACCGGCAGATACACCAGCAGCCGTGACCCGTTTCGCGGCGCGGAGTACCAGTACATCTGCTGCAGCGTAAAGTCCCCCAGCTCCGGATGGGTAAACAACTTGAGCTGGTTCTCTACGCCGCGCACGTCGTTGCGCTGGTGCCACAACGTTTTAAACTCCTCCGACACCGCAAAGAAGCGCGCCAGTTTGGCCTCCCACAGCGGATCGCCCCGGTGTTCGGCCATCGCCGCGCGGAAGTAGGAGACAAAGATGGGCAGCACATCGTCGCGTCTGCCAAGACGCGCGCGCCACGCCGGATGGGTGAGAAACAGGTAGATGCAGTTGCGGTCTTCCGGCGGGATGTCATTGAAATCGACGCCCATCAGATGTCCAAAGCTGTCATTCCACGCCACGATGTCGAAGTTCGGTTTCTGAATGCTGGCGGGTTTCGGCATCAGCGTATCCAGCAGGCGGCGCGTGCCTTCACTGATACCCTCGCAGCAGACCGCCTGCGGCGCTTCACCCGGCGGCAGCCCTGCCAGCACAAACAGGTGCCGGGCTTCGGTTGGGGTACACTGCAGCGCTTTTGCGATAGCGGCCATCACCGCGCTGGAGGGATTGACGTCCCGCCCCTGCTCCAGCCAGGTGTACCAGGTCACCCCCACGTCCGCGAGCATTGCCACCTCCTCCCGGCGCAGACCCGGCGTACGGCGTCGACCGCTGCGCGGCAGGCCAAGACGCTGTGGATCGAGACTTTCACGACGGGCACGTAAAAATGCCCCCAGCTGTTTTCGGGTGTCATCCTGATGTGAGGCGACGGGTTCAGACATCAAGGCCATAAATCCCCCTGCATGGTAGTGCCAGTACCAGTATAAGCAAGAACTGGTACCCGTTTATCAGATGGTTGATGCTACGACCATCTGTTGAATGACGCAATGGAGTTACCATGAATACGTCAGTAGTTTCACCGGGTCGCGCGGGCCTGATATTGCTGTTAACCGGCCAGATGCTGCCGATGATAGACACCTCAATCACCAACGTGGCGCTGGACGCCATCACCCATTCACTGCATGCGACCGCCACCGAGCTGGAGCTGATTGTCGCCCTCTACGGCGTGGCCTTTGCCGTCTGCCTCGCCCTCGGTAGCAAGCTCGGGGATAACTTTGGCCGCCGTCACCTGTTTATGTGGGGCGTGGCAGGCTTTGGCCTGGCCTCGCTGCTGTGCGGGATGGCGGGGAATATTGAACAACTGCTGGCAGCGCGCATTGTTCAGGGCGCGGGGGCCGCGCTTATCATGCCGCAAATTCTTGCCACGCTGCACGTCACGCTGAAAGGCACCGCCCACGCCAAAGCCATCAGCCTGTTTGGCGGTATCGGCGGGATTGCGTTTATCGTCGGGCAGATGGGCGGCGGCTGGCTGGTGTCGGCGGATATCGCCGGGTTGGGCTGGCGTAACGCCTTCTTTATCAACGTCCCGATTTGTCTGGTGGTGCTGGCGCTGAGCCGCCGCTTCGTGCCGGAAACCCGTCGAGAAACGCCTGCGCGCATTGACTGGGCGGGCACTGTCCTGCTGGCGGTCATTCTCTGCTGCCTGCTGTTCCCGATGGCGCTTGGCCCCCAGTGGCACTGGTCCTGGCCGCTGAAGGCCGCACTGTTTGCCATCCTCCCGCTGGGCTATCTGATGGTATTGAATGCCCGTAAAAAAGAGCGTGAGAATGCCCATCCGCTGATCCCGCCGCGCCTGCTTTCGCTTCGCAGCGTTCGCTTTGGCATCCTGATTGCGATGCTCTTTTTCAGCGTCTGGTCCGGGTTTATGTTCTGTATGGCGCTCACCATGCAAACCGGTCTGGGGATGGCGCCGTGGCAATCGGGGAACAGCTTTATCGCCCTGGGCGTGACCTACTTTATTTCCGCGTGGTTCGCGCCGCGTCTGATTGCCCGCTACAGCACCAGCACCATTCTGCTGACGGGTCTGGCGATCCAGATTACCGGCCTGCTGGCGCTGATGGTGACGTTCCACCTGTGGGGTATGAATAACACCGCGCTGACGCTGGCGCCCGCCACCGGGCTGGTGGGCTACGGACAGGCGCTGATCGTAAACAGCTTCTACCGCATCGGGATGCGCGATATTCAGCCTGACGATGCCGGGGCGGCGAGCGCCATTTTGAGCACGCTGCAGCAGGCCGCGCTGGGGCTGGGTCCGGCCATTTTTGGGGCGATTTTGCTGCATGCGCTGCAACACCATCACGGGGATTACACTCAGGCGATTAATGTCTTCCTGGCCGTGGAAACTGTCATGATGATCGTTCTGGGGCTGGCAACGTTACGTATGCGCCATCGCCTGTCTCTGCCCGTGGTGAAAACCTGCCAGGCCACCAAATAAGCCGCGAATTTGCATAATAGATCCGCAGCCGCCATTATGGGGCTGCATCAATACAGGAGACGTTATGCAGGAATTAATTGCTCAGGTAGAAGAGTTAGGGATCGAAATTACCCCCACCACATCATTAGTCATCATCTTTGGTATTATTTTTCTTACCGCCATTATCATTCATTTTATTCTGCACAAAGTTGTCTTGCGGGCCTTTGAGAAGCGCGCGCAGGCCAGCAGCCATTTGTGGCTGCAGATCATCACCCAGAATAAATTATTTCACCGTCTGGCCTTTACCCTTCAGGGGATTATTGTCAACGTCCAGGCGGTGCTGTGGCTGCAAAAAGGCAGCGAAGCGGCGGAAATATTGACCACCTGCGCAAAGCTGTGGGTAATGGTGTATGCCCTCCTCGCCTTCTTCTCGCTGCTGGACGTGATTTTCAATCTGTCGCAGAAAATGGCCACCGCGTCGCAGCTGCCGCTGAAGGGGATCTTCCAGGGCATCAAGCTGGTGAGCGCCATTCTGGTGGGGATCTTAATTATCTCCCTGCTCATCGGCCAGTCTCCTGCGATTCTGATCAGCGGTCTGGGGGCCATGGCGGCGGTCTTAATGCTGGTGTTTAAGGATCCTATCCTGGGCCTGGTGGCGGGTATTCAGCTCTCGGCCAACGACATGCTCAAGCTCGGCGACTGGCTGGAGATGCCGAAATACGGTGCCAACGGCACGGTGACGGACATCGGGCTGACCACCGTTAAGGTGCGCAATTTCGATAATACGATTACGACCATTCCGACGTGGGCGCTGGTCTCCGACGCCTTTATCAACTGGAGCGGCATGTCTGCCTCCGGCGGGCGACGCATTAAACGCAGCCTGAATATTGATACCACCAGCATTCATTTTCTCGACGAGCAGGAGCAGCAGAGACTCATTCAGGCGAAGCTGCTGAAGCCTTATCTGGCCGCGCGTCATGAGGAGATTAACCTGTGGAATCAGCAGAACGGTGAAGGGGAATCGATATTAAACCTGCGCAAGATGACCAATATCGGCACTTTCCGCGCTTACCTGAATGAATATCTGCGCAACCATCCGCGGATTCGTAAAGATATGACATTAATGGTGCGCCAGCTGGCGCCGGATGCTAACGGCCTGCCGATTGAAATATATGCCTTCACCAATACGGTGGTCTGGGCAGAATATGAAGAGATTCAGGCCGACATCTTCGACCATATTTTCGCGGTGGTGGATGAATTTGGTCTGCGTATTCACCAGTCGCCGACCGGGAACGATATTCGCTCGCTGGCAGGCGCTGTTGCCAGATAATCAGGTGCTGGCGCGGGAAATAAAGCGCCAGTCCATCATCACTCTTTCCGTGGGCGCATCCGGGTTGTCGATCTTATTTAAGAGCAGATCGACCGCCTTGCGCCCGATATTGCGCGACGGCTGTTCGATGGTCGTCAGCGAAATCATGTCCGCCAGCTCGGTGCCGTCAAAACCGACCACTGCAATATCCTCCGGCACGCGCAGCCCCGCCTGCTGAATAGCGCGCAAGGCCCCTGCCGCCAGGGTGTCGGAAACGGCAAATACCGCGTCCGGCGGGTTTTCCTTCAGCAGATTTTGCATGGCGGCCATTCCGGCGCGGGAGCTGAGATCGCTTGCGTACTCAACCGCCTGATACGCCAGGTCTTTAAGGTGGATCACGCTCTTGTAGCCGCGCTCGCGCAGCCGGGCGTATTTATAGCTGAGGTCGTGGTTGATCATGGCAATGCGCTTGCGGCCACCTTCAGCAAGCTGGCTGACGGCGTGCTGCGACGCATCGACGTCGTTAATCCCCACGCAGGAAACCGTCCCGGCATCGGCGTATTCAGCGCACTGTACCCAGGGTGCAGCGCCTATCAGCGCGGCCAGTTCCGGCAGCTTCGAAAAGGCGTCCATAGTGATAATGCCGTCGACGATTTTGCCGGAAAGCAGGCTCAAGCCCGAGCGGGAGCGTTCGATATCAGAGCCAGAGTTACAGAGCAGAATGCGGTAGCCGTTTTTCTCGGCCTCTTCTTCGATGCCTTTCACCACCTCGGCGCAGAACGGGTTGGCAATGTTCGAGACCATCACCAGGATCATATAGCTGCGGGCCGTGCGCAGCTGGCGCGCCAGCAGATTGGGCTGGTAGTTACTCTCTTTAATCGCCTGCAGGACGCGATCGCGGTTTTTTGCTTTCACGGTATCGCTGTTGTTGAGCACCCGGGAAACCGTCGCCACGGAGACCCCGGCCAGCTGAGCGATTTTCTGAATTGACATAGCGACGACACATCCTGCGGTTAGCGTTTTGTGCAGGCTACCATAAATTTGTTGCCCGGCGAACCGGGCAACGCGTCATTGCGCCACGCGAACCCAGCGCTGTTGCTGGTGGCTTTTTACTATTGCATCAATGATATACATCACGTTCGCGCCATCATGGAAGGTGGCAAACGCAGGCCGTTCCGGCATTGCGCCCGCCTGCACGGCACGGTAGAACTGCGCCATCATGTTTTTGAAGGCGTCCGGCCAGCCTTCAATATGCCCGCCGGGGAAATGAGCGCTGTCGGCCACGTCTGGGTTCATCAGGCTTGGATCGTCGCTGAGCGTCTGGTTTGCCTGTGCGCGATGGC
This sequence comes from Enterobacter sp. WCHEn090032, assembly GCF_003986875.1. Lineage (NCBI taxonomy): Bacteria > Pseudomonadati > Pseudomonadota > Gammaproteobacteria > Enterobacterales > Enterobacteriaceae > Enterobacter > Enterobacter sp. WCHEn090032. The sequence goes on along the minus strand of NZ_RXRN01000004.1, from coordinate 198,972 downwards.
CTATCCACAGCTGCTGCGGGCTCTCCTGATCCCACGCCACCGACCGCTCGCTGCCGTTGATCTCAAACGTCAGGCGGTTTTTGCGCCCGGCGCTCACCTGCGAGACGCTAAAGCTGCCCTTGCTGCCGTCGTCAAAGCGGCACAGCACCGAGCCGAAGTCTTCGGTGGTGACCGGCTTGTCCTCATAGCGGGCGTGCTCCTCGTGCACGAAGGTCTGATTTCCGGCCACGCTAGCCTTGCGCGTCGGCCAGACGATAGCGAGGTCGGCCATCACCTCAGTGATGCGGCGGCCGGTGACAAACTGCACCGTGTCGCACCAGTGGGAGCCGATATCCGCCACCGCGCGCGACGCCCCGCCCAGCGCGGCATCCACCCGCCAGTTGTAGTCGGTTTCGAGCAGCATCCAGTCCTGCAGATAGCTGCCGTGCGCGGCAAACACCCGTCCGATGCTGCCCGCGCGCAGCATGCTCGCGGCCTGTCGCACCATCGCAAACTGGCGATAGACAAAGCTGACGCCGTGTACCACACCCGCCTGCTCTGCCAGCACCACCAGCTCGCGGGCCTCGTCCGGGGTCATGCACAGCGGCTTCTCGGAAAAGATGTGCTTTCCCGCGCGCAGGATCTGGCGGTTAATCTCTGCGTGCAGGTGATTTGGCGTGCAGTTGTGCACCACATGCAGATCGGGATGTGCGAGTAACGCATCCACGCTGCCGTAGGCGTGCGGGACGTTAAGCCGACGCGCTTTTTCCTGCGCCTGCGCCAGCGAGCTGTCGCCCAGCGCGACGACCTGCACAAAACCCAGGCGCCTGAGCGCCTCGATATGCGCCGGGCCGATAAACCCGCTGCCGATAATGCCGACGTTAATCATGGCTGCCTCCTGCCGCGAAATCGTCAAACGCGCGCCCGGAGACCGGGATAATGTGGCGGCGGATAAACTCGCTGCCTTCGCGGGCACCGGTATCGCCATCCTTCAGGCAGCACTCCCACTCCAGTACCGCCCAGCCGTCGTAGTCGTACTGCGTCAGTTTGCTGAAAATGCCCCTGAAGTCGATCTGTCCGTCGCCCAGCGAACGGAAGCGGCCGGCACGGTTGATCCACGGCTGATAGCCGCCATACACCCCGCTCCGCCCGCTGGCGCGGTATTCGGCATCCTTCACGTGGAATGCTTTGATGCGCGCGTGATAGATGTCGATAAAAGCCAGGTAGTCCATCTGCTGCAGCAGCATATGGCTCGGGTCGTAGAGAATGTTGCAGCGCGGGTGGTTATCTACCAGCGCCAGAAAACGCTCAAACGTCACCCCGTCGTGCAGATCTTCCCCCGGATGCAGCTCAAAACAGACGTCTACGCCCTGTTCATCGAAGGTATCCAGAATCGGTCGCCAGCGGGCTGCCAGCGCCGCGAACGCCTCCTGGAAACGCTGCTCGTTATGCGGCGGCCACGGGTAAAAAAACGGCCAGGCCAGCGAGCCGGAGAACGTTGCGTGCGCTTTCAGGCCCAGTCTGGCGGAGGCGATCGCCGCCTGCTTCAGTTTCTCCGTGGCCCACGCCCGGCGGGCCGCATCGTTACCGCGCACGGACGCGGGCGCGAAATGGTCAAACGCGTCGTTGTAAGCCGGGTTAACCGCCACAAGCTGCCCTTCAAGATGGGTCGACAGCTCGCTGATGACAAGCCCGTGTGCGGCCAGCTTAGCGGTGACGTCATCGCAGTAGGCCTGGCTCTCTGCGGCTTTTTCTACATCAAAAATGTGCGGATGATTGCAGGGGATCTGCACCGCTTTATAGCCTTTATCTGCCGCCCACCCAGCCAGGCCGTCGAGCGCGTTAAACGGGGCCTCTTCGCCAATAAACTGCGACAGAAAAATACTGGGTCCTTTCATCGTCCTCATACCACCTCCAGAACGTTACGCCTTGTCACCGTCATACCTGAACGTGAGAAGGAAAATAAGCGCGATCGCCGCGGCGGCCACCGCCGGGATCCACCAGAATGTCACCCACGCCTGCGGCACGGTCTGCCCCGCCACCAGGCGGTTGTAGAGCGCCCCGGAAATCTGCGAGCCGAGCAGCATCCCGATACCGTAGGTGAACATCACAATCATGCTCTGCGCCTGGCCTTTTACTTTTTCGCCCGCCACGCGGTCGGTGTAGATAAAGCCCACCACAAAGAAGAAGTCATAGCACACGCCGTGCAGCAGAATGCCAATGTACAGCAGGAAACGTCCCTCTTCGCTCACGCCGAGGGCAAACATGGCGTAACGCACGAACCACGCCAGCATGCCGATCAGCAGCATAACTTTCACGCCCAGACGGCGGAACAGCAGCGGGATCACCAGCATAAAGACGATCTCCGACATCTGCCCGAACGACATGGCAGTACTGACATCTGCAATCCCTGCGTCTGCCAGATAAGACGCGGTATAGGCGTAGTAGGTACCGAGCGGCACGGAAATCAGCATCGCGCAGACGGAAAAGACGAAGAAGTGACGGGTTTTTAGCAGCGCGAAGGCATCCGCGCAGAACAGATCGCGCACCTTAACCGGCAGCCCTTTAGCGGGGGCTGGCGTGTGCGGCAACGTCAGGCTATAGAGGGCCAGCAGCACGGAGCTGGCCGCCGCCACCTGGAAGATGGTGACGCTTGCCGCCACACCGGTAACGCCAATAAATATCCCCGCCGCTATCCAGCCGATAGTGCCGAATACGCGAACCACCGGGAAGGTTTTATCGACGTTTGCCAGGCTGTGAAACGCAATGTTGTTAGTCAGCGCAAGGGTTGGCATGTAGCAGAGCGTGTAGCCAAACAGCAGTCCGATCAGCAGCGCACCGTTTTCAGCAATCAGCGCGCCCGGCACAAACCACAAGATCGCCGCCCCGGCGAGATGCATCACCGCCATGACCTTTTGCGAGGCAAAGAAGCGATCCACCAGCATGCCAAGCACAAACGGCGACAGAATAGAGGCGATTGGCCCGGCAGAGAATGCATCACCAATCAGCAAAGACATGTTGTGCTGGGTCATCACCAGACCCAGCGTGACCGACCAGCTACCCCAGATAAAAAACTGCAGAAACATCATCAGCGACAGCCGCGGAACCAGCAGCCGGTGCTGTGCTATCGCCTTTCCACTACTTTCAGTTGTTGACACCATGATGAGCCCCACCCTCAAAAAGTAATCGATTACAAAACAGTTCAGGTAAAAAGTAATCGATTACAAAATAAAGATCCTGTGGATCGTAGAAGATTTGGGAGGGGGGTCACGATAAAGGTGCTGTATATCAAAACGAGGCGTTTGATTGCCATTATAGCCAATAGGCTATAAAATAAAACAGCGAGGAAGCAACAGGAGAAACGATGTGGGACGTCGAGACAACGGACAGATTTGATGAATGGTTCTTTGAACAAACAACAGCATTGAAAGAAGATGTGCTGGCGATGATGCATATCCTTGCTGAGTTTGGCCCAACGCTTGGGCGGCCATATGTAGACACCGTAAAGGCTTCAGCCTATGCGAATATGAAAGAGTTACGCATTCAGCATGCGGGCAAACCCATCAGGGCCTTTTTTGCTTTTGATCCTGACCGTAAAGCGATTGTGCTCTGTGCAGGAGACAAAACCGGTTGTAACCAAAAACGGTTTTATAAAGAAATAATTACGCTGGCTGACGTTTAGTACAGCAGACATCTGGCTGATAAGGAGGCCATATGGCAACGCTAAAAGAACTTATGGCACAACAGAGCGCGGAAAGTCAGGAGCGTATTGCGGCTAAAGTTGAAGTGATGCGCAGAATTGTTGCCCTGAATCAATTGCGGGAAGAGCTCAATGTTTCGCAGACGGAACTGGCCAACGCAATGGGGGTAAAACAACCCACTGTAGCGAAAATCGAACAGCCGGGTAACGATCCCCGGCTTTCAACACTCAAACGCTATGTCAGTGCCCTCGGCGGTGAACTGAGCATTGATGTCACGTTACCGAATGGGAAACGGATAGCGTTTCAGATTTGATATTGCACGTTGCAGACCGGCTGGCGGCTTCGCTGATCCGGTCTACAAAATAATAACGGCCCGGAACATGTAGGCCCGGTAAGCGTAGCGCCACCGGGCTTGAAGACGGGTGCGGTCTGTTGCCCTCACCCTGGCCCTCTCCCACGGGGAGAGGGAGAAAAGCAGATCACTTTTTTCGGGATAATTTAAACGCGATAAACAGGAACACCACCCACACCGGCAGCAGCAGCGCGGACAGGCGCATCGCATCCATGGTGCACATCAGCACCAGAATCAGCCCCAGGAAGGCGATACAGAGGTAGTTTCCTGCCGGGTAGAGCAGCGCCTTAAACTGCGTCTCACGCCCCTTGCGGCGCATGGCGGCGCGGAAGCGCAGGTGCGCCAGGCAGATCATGATCCAGTTCAGCAGCAGCGTGGCGACAACCAGCGCCATCAGCAAACCAAAGGCAGATTTTGGCAGCAGGTAGTTAATCAGCACCACCAGCGAGGTAATGGCCCCTGAGAGCAGCAGAGAGTTGACCGGCACGCCACGGCGGCTGACGCGGGTGAGGAACTTCGGCGCATTGCCCTGCACGGAGAGACCAAACAGCATACGGCTGTTGGAGTAAACGCCACTGTTATACACCGACAGCGAGGCCACCAGAATAACGAAGTTCAGCGCCGAGGCTACCACATTGCTGTTCAGATCGTGGAAAATCATCACAAACGGGCTGCTGTCAGATTTCACTTCCACCCATGGATAAAGCGCCAATAGCACGACCAGTGAACCGATGTAAAACAGCAGAATACGGTACACCACCTGGTTGACCGCTTTCGGAATGCTTTTATGCGGATCGCGCGCTTCAGCAGCGGTGATCCCAATCAGCTCCAGCCCGCCGAACGAGAACATGATGACCGCCAGGGAGAGGATCAGCCCCTTCCAGCCCGTGGCCAGGAAGCCGCCGTGCTGCCAGAGGTTGTCGATGGTCGCTCGTTCGCCGCCGTGACCGGAGAACAGCAGCCACAGGCCAAAGCCGATCATGCCGATGATCGCCAGCACCTTAATCAGCGCGAACCAGAATTCGGTTTCACCATACAGGCGTACGTTCACAAGGTTGACGGCGTTGATGATAATAAAGAAGGCAGCGGCCCAGACCCACGTCGGGACATCGGGCAGCCAGTACTGCATATAGATGCCTGCGGCGGTCAGTTCGGCCATTCCCACCAGCACAAACATTACCCAGTAGTTCCAGCCGGAGAGGAAGCCTGCGAACGGGCCCCAGTATTTATACGCAAAGTGTGCGAAGGAGCCTGAAACCGGCTCTTCAACGACCATCTCGCCAAGCTGGCGCATGATCAGGAAGGCGATAATGCCGGCAATGCCGTAACCGAGCAGCACCGCCGGACCGGCCATCTGAATGGCAGGGCCGATGCCGAGAAACAGCCCGGTACCGATTGCGCCGCCAAGGGCAATTAACTGAATATGTCGATTTTGCAAACCACGTTGCAGCGTCGGATTCTGTTCCGACGAAGCTTCAGCGCTACCGTTGCCTGAAGCGGATGACGCGTCTTTCACGTCCTACCCCTGTCTCTTTTTTAGAAGGGGCACGTTTTAACACTTCATGCTGGCGGTAGCAAGTTTAACGCCGGGGCACGTTATGCACCCGGCGATGAGAGGTTATGAGCCGATGATCCCGCCGTCCGCTTTGGTGATCACCACCGTTGAGGAACGCGGGCGTCCGCTCGGGTTTGCATCTGGCCAGTTGGAGACGGCACGCGGATTGGCCGGGTCGGTGATATCATCCCCGCCCTCCCCCGGATGTTGAATGTTAATGAACAGCGTCCGGTTGTCCGGCGTAAACGCAATCCCGGTGATTTCACACCCGCGCGGTCCGGTCAGGAAACGGCGGTACTCATTGGTACCCGGAATGGTGGCCACCATCTGGTTATTGCCCATCCCCTCGTAGGCTTTCTTGTTAATAGTGCTGGAGGAGACGTCGGTCTGGATCCACAGTACGCCCTGGTGATCGAACGACAGGCCATCGGGGCTGCCGAAGGCCGCCCCCTGCATCGAACCTTTGGCCTTCGGATCGTCGCTGTCGGTACGCCCGGCCATTACCAGAATATCCCATTTAAAGCGTGGGGCGGCAGGATCGGCCCCCTCTTCGTGCCAGTGCATAATATGACCAAACACGTTATTAGCGCGCGGGTTGGCGGCATCAACCGGCGCCTTACCCTCTTTCCCGCGATCGCTGTTGTTGGTGAGCGTACAGTAGACGCTGCCGCTGGCGTGCGGGTCGACCGCTATCCACTCGGGGCGATCCATTTTCGTTGCCCCTACTACGTCAGCCGCGAGGCGGGTTTTAATCAGCAGATCGCCCTGGTTTTCAAAACCGTGGTCTTGATCCAGACCATTTTGCCCGAAGATCAGCGGCAGCCAGTCGCCGCTACCCTCCTCGTTGAAGCGGGCAACGTACAGCGTACCGGACGTCAGCAGCTGCATATTGGCTTCACGGTTTGCAGGATCGTATTTTTTGTCCGAGACAAATTTATAGATGTACTCAAACTTCTGGTCATCTCCCATATAGACCACCACGCGATTATCGGCGGCGAGCGTGACGGCGGCGCCTTCATGCTTGAAGCGGCCCAGGGCGGTGTGTTTACGCGGCGTGGAGGCTGGGTCGTAGGGATCAATCTCCACGACCCAGCCGAAGCGGTTGGGTTCATTGGGGGTTTTATCGACGTTAAACCGCTCATCCACTTCGTTCCAGCGGTAGGAGTCATCGCTGTCGCTGATGCCGTAGCGTTTTTCCAGCGGGTTGCGATCGGCTTTTTTAACAAAAATATCCGACCAGTTCTCCTCGCAGGTGAGATAGGTGCCCCACGGCGTATGTCCGTTGGCGCAGTTTTGCATGGTGCCCAGCACGCGCTCCCCTTGCGGATCGGCGGCGGTTTTCATTAGGTCCTGATGCCGTGCCGGACCGGTAAGCGCCATCGGGGTATTGACGGTAATACGGCGGGCATAAGAAGAGGGACGAACGACCTGCCAGTCGCTGCCCGTTTTCTTCACCTCCACCACCGACACGCCCATCGCGTTCTGTCCCTTACGGGCTTTATCGAGACTCCAGTTCGCCGTGCCGTCGGTAAACAACATCCCGTTGTCGATGTATTCATGGTTCAGCGCCAGCAGGCCATGCGCCGGGTTTTGCTCCCCTTGCGGCAGACTAAACCACGCCATACCGTCGTGGTGCATGCCCGCCTGCACGGCCTGTTCGTCCGTGGTATTGCTGGCGTCCGGCTTAAACGCCGGCATGTTATCTTTGATACCCGTCGGGTCGCCCCAGCGATAAAACGGACGGGCAATATAGCCTTCCGGCACCCTGACCGTATCCTCCGTAGAGACGTCGATGCTGGTAAAACCCAGGGAAACCGCTTTTGCCAGCGCGGAAGGCTGTGATACCGCGGCGATGGCGTTTTCGGGTTTGATCAGAAAGGGGAATGAAACGGCAGCGCCCGCCACGGCACCCATCTGTAAAAAACGGCGGCGGGAGAGAAACACCTGCGCAACCTCGGAGAATACCGGGTTAGCGCTGCGGTTATTGATTTCGTCGCGATGTTCTTTTTTAAATACGGATTTCAGAGGTCTGCCCATAGCGGCTTCCTGTCATTGGCCAAGAGGTAAGGAGTTGGCGACCAGTCTAAGAAGCTTTTATTACAATTTTATAACACGATGAGGGCGATGTGGGGCGTCCCTGCCCAGGATAACGAGGGTGGAACGCTTAGAACGTGTAGCCAACCGAGACCTTAAAGGTGCGCGGCTCGCCCTGCGTAATATAGGTACCGGAATCGTCCACGCTGGCCCAGTAGTTTTCATTGGTCACGTTGTCGATGCCTGCACGTACCGTCATCTGGTTTTCGTTGTGATTTACCGCGAAGCGATAACGCATCCCCAGATCCAGCGTGGTGTAACTGTCGAGCTTTTTGCTGTTCGCGAGGTCGGCATACTGCGTGCCGGAGTGATTTACGCGGGCGGTGGCGGTCAGCCCCTCGATCGGCTTGATGTCATATTCCGCGCCCAGCACGGCGTAAAAGTTCGGGACACCAATGGCATCGTTACCCTGGTTGAGACCGTTGTTGGTTTTGGTCAGCTCCGCCTGCAGCCAGGTGGCGCTGGCGTTGAGGCGCATCCCCAGCATCGGCTCGCCGAAGACATTCAGCTCCACGCCGCGGTTGCGCTGCTCGGCATCCAGGCCGTAATGCTTCGTCTGGCTGTCGAGAATAGCGGAAGGCATTTTGATTTCGAACAGCGCCAGAGAGCCACCCACGCGACCGAAGTCGGCCTTCACGCCCACTTCGTTCTGTTTAGAGTGAACGATACCGGTGCTCTGCCCGTAGTTAATGGCGGTGTCAGGGGCGTTTTTACCCGGCTGCAGCGCTTCGGTATGGTTAGCATACAGAGAGATCTGCTCCCACGGCTTATAGACCACGCCGTAGGTTGGCATCCAGCGGCTGCCGTCGAAGCCATCGGCATCGTTTTCGGCGCCGGTCACTTTGTTATACCCGCGAATGACCACTTTCTGATGACGTGCCCCGGCGGTAAACAGCAGCGTGTCGTCCAGCACGCCCAGGGTATCGCTCAGCAGCCAGCCCTGTGTGCGGGTGCGTCCGCTGGTCAGCGGATCGCTGTATTTGCCGCCCAGGCCGTTGAAGTTTGAGCTGTCCGGCATATCAACCCCGGTGTTGTGGTAGATATTGGTGGTCGGGTTGTCTGCCGCCGCGGACATTTTCCAGGCGATTTTTTCGTTTTTGGTCATCGCGGAGTAACCCACGTTCACCTTGTGCGACACGAAGCCGGTCGTAAAGTGACCGCGGATCCCCGCCATCCCGCTGACGGAATCGCTAATGCGATTGGTATCAAGGCGGCTGACCGTGGCCTTACCGCTTTTGTCCAGCAGCTTCGGTGCGCTGTAGGTCCCTTCTTCATGAGCGTGTTGCGCGCCGAGTCCGGTATACGCCGTCCAGCTGTCGGTGATGTCGTATTCGCTGCGCCACATCCCGAATTCGTTCTCGATGTTGCTGTAGGCCCACTTCTGGGAAAGGTTGCGATCGTTTTTCGGTGGCTCCGGCACAAAATCCACCGCCGAAATATTGACGCTGGTCGGGCTGCCGTGGAAGGTTTTCTTCTGGTAGCCGAGATCCAGCGAGGTGCGGAAGTTGTCACCTTTGTAATCCAGACCGGTGGAGAGCAGCGTGGTGCGGCGGCGATCGTTCGGTACGTCGGTTTCCCCTTCGCGATGGACCAGATTCACCCGCGCGCCAAACTGGTCGTTGTCGCCGTAGCGACGGCCCGCATCCAGCGTGGTGCCAACCTGGGAATCCGAGGTGTAGTCCACGCCGACTTTCGCCTGCGGGAGTTCGCCGGCGTGTTTTGGCTCAAGGTTGATCATTCCGCCCACGCCGGAGCTTGCCGCGCCGTTCATCAGGGCGTTTGCCCCTTTGAAGATCTCAATCCGCTCGACCATCTGCGCATCCACCACCTGACGCGGCAGAACGCCGGACAACCCGCCAAAGGTCATATCATCACCGTCAAACTTCAGGCCGCGGATGCGGTAAGTTTCCGCGCTGTTGCCATACCCCTGAACGTATTGCACGCCAGCGTCATTGGCGACCACATCGGCAATGGTTTTCGCCTGCTGATCGTCCACCAGCTTTGCGGTGTAGCTGATGATATTAAAGGGTACGTCCATGGCATTCTGCTCGCCGAGCATCCCCATACGCCCGCCGTTCGCCACCTGTCCGTCGAGGAAAGCCGGCACAAGCTGGTCGCCGCCGGGGGTAAAGTCGCTGGCTGGTGCCGACTGCACAACGAGAGTCTCTTCTTTTTGATCATCCGCCGCGTAAGCGGAATGTGTCGCCGCACCGACGGCGAGCGCCAGCAGCGTTTTATGTAATCTGGTGTTGTTCATCGTTAACCCATTTGAAAGTGCGCGCAAAAATGACCCGTGAGCGGGCCTTAGAATCTATTGGTTGCAATGCAAATGAGAACTATACGCATTATCTATGCGTTAGCAAGTGTCACCGCGTTCATACGGGAGGCGTGGTAAGCGATGAGGGGAATAGCCACCCCGTTTCGGGGTGGCTGCAGCGACATTACTTTTTCTTGTAAATATTGGCCGTACCGTGAATTTTATTGTTGGTGTTCCCGGAGGTGAGCACCAGGACATCAGCGCCTTGCTTATCAGCTTTCTCGATCAGTTCTTTTTTAGCATCATCGATAGAGACTTCACCTGAGGTGTTTACCGTACCGATTTTCTGATACTGAGACTCAACTTTCTTAAACTCCTCCTTCGTCAGAAGCTCAGCAGCGAAGGCATGAGTCGTAAAGAAAAACGCAGTTCCCAACAAAACAGCAATAGTCTTTTTCATAACCTTTTTTCCTTGAGATTAATCAGCAACAACGAAAAGCCCCACTCATTATGGTGAGGTTTTATGAGCATGGTAGAGAAACTCAGGAAATGCCACAGGCCATGGAAAATTCTTTTATAACAACCCGTTGCATGAAATTACTAACGAATATTAAGAATATTCGAATACCCGCGCAGTGCCAGCAATATCAATGCGTACCGCGGTGCCAGGGTTCCATCCTGGCTGGCTTACGGTTTTCAGAACCACGGGTTGTTGCTCCCCGGCTAACGCAAGGGTGAGCGTCGACAACTGGCCGGTAAAGTCCACATCAAGAATCGAGAACGGGCTTTCATGCGCGGCACATGCCGTCACGCGCAGCTGCTCAGGACGCAGCATCACGCGGCCCTGCCCTGTCGCATGTGTGTTGTCCGTTGCCACCTCACCCAGCGCGCACACGGCGTAACCGGCAGCAAGCTGAGCAGGCAGGATCACGGCATCACCAAGAAACAGCGCCGTCTCTTCGTCAATGGGACAGGTGTAGACCTCATAAGGGGTCCCCACCTGCGTGAAACGCCCGGCGCGCATCACGGCCACCTGTGTGGCAAAGGAGAGCGCTTCGTTCTGATCGTGGGTGACCAGAATCGAAGCCACGCCTGCTTCCGCCAGCAGATCGGCCGTGGCTTTGCGCGTCGTGGCGCGCAGGCCGGTATCCAGCGCTGAGAACGGCTCGTCCAGCAACATCAGTGAAGGACGCTGGGCCAGCGCACGAGCCAGCGCCACGCGCTGCTGCTGTCCACCGGAAATCTCATGCGGCCAGTGCGTCGCAAGCTGCCTGTCCAGAGAGACCATCTCCATCAGCGCCTCAACGCGCTTGCGTTTCTCGTGGCGGGTGCCGTCCAGCCCCCAGGCGATGTTATCTGCCACGTTAAGGTGCGGGAACAGCGCCCCTTCCTGAGGAACAAAACCGATCCGGCGCAGGTGGGCGGGCACAAAACGGTTTTCATCGAACAGCGTTTTTCCCTGCATGACAATGCGCCCGGTATCTGGCGTTTCGAACCCGGCAAGGATCCGCAGCAGCGTGGTTTTACCCGACCCGGATGGCCCGACGATCGCCGTCCTGCTCCCCGGCGCAACGCTCAGGTTCAGGTTGTCGAGCACCTGCGCATCAGCGAACGATTTAGAAATGGCGGTTAATTCAAGCATGTCATAGCCCTGCAATTTTTTTCGACTGCATATAGAGAATGGCGGTCAGCGGGAGGGAAATCAGAATCATCAGCATCGCGTAAGGCGCAGCTGCTACATAGTCAATTTCGCTGGTCAGCGCCCAGAACCCGGTGGAGAGCGTGCGCGTGCCCAGTGGAGAGAGCAACAGGGTGGCGGTCAATTCATTGCTGACGCCGAGGAACACCAGCGCGGCACCCGCCGCGGCACCCGGCGCGGCCAGCCGCATCGTGACGCTCCAGAGCGCCTTCGCGGGCGTGCTGCCAAGACTGCGCGCCACGTTCTCCAGCTCAACCGGCGCCTGGGCAATTCCCGCCCGCAGGTTAATGAGCGCCCGGGGCATAAACATCAGCAGGTAGGCAAGGAAGAGGGTGACTTCCGTCTGGTAAATGGGACGGGCGTAATGAATGGTGACGGTGACCAGCGCAAGCGCCGTGACAATCCCCGGCAGCGAGCTGGTGATATAGATACACCCTTCCAGCATCCGGAAGATGCGGCGCGGATAGCGGATACCGAGCCACGCGATGGGGATCACGCACGCCGTGGTCAGCAGGGCTCCGCCCACGCCGAGCATCAGCGTCTGGCGCAGCGAGTGCCAGAGATCGGCGCTCAGCCAGTTTTGAACGCCGCCGAGCCAAATCCAGCGACAGAGAACAATTAACGGCACCCCCAGCGCCAGCACAATCAACACGATGAAAAACAGCTGACCCAGCGCGGCGGCTGCAGGCTTCAGCGGCCAGCGTTTTTGTTCACGGGCGGCCCCGGCGCCGATACGCGCGTAGCGTGCTTTTCCGCGCGTCACGCCTTCCAGCACTAAAATAGCCAGGCAGCACAGGGCCAGCACGCCCGCCAGCATGTTAGCGGCCGGGCCACTGAAGGTAGACTGAAACTGGTCATAAATGGCCGTCGTGAAGGTGTCGAAGCGAATCATCACGTACAGGCCATATTCCGCCAGCAGATGCAGCGCCACCAGCAGCGCACCGCCGCAGATAGCGAGTTTGAGCTGCGGTAGCACCACGCGGAAAAAGACCCGCCAGGGCGGGGTACCGAGTGACGCAGCCACGTCTTCGAGTGTCGGGTCCAGGCGACGCAGCACCGCCGCAACCGGCATATAGATAAACGGATAGTAGGCAAGGACAGAGAGGAACACGCCCGCAGAGAGCCCGTGCATGGACGGGACAACGCTCACCCAGGCATAGCTTTGCACAAACGCGGGGATAGCCAGCGGGGCGACCGCCAGTGCGGACCAAATCCCCCGCCCGGCAAGCTGCGTGCGCTCGGTGAGCCAGGCGATGGCCACGCCCGTCACGATGCAAAGTGGAACCGCAAGGGCCGTCAGCCACAGCGTGTTGCTGAGCAGCTCAGCCACACGCGGGCGGAAGACCAGCGCCTTTATGGTTTCCCAGCCCGTCTCAATGCCAATGGCAATGATAAAACCCAAAGGCAGAAGCGCCATTAATGAAAACAACACAGCTAACGCAACCATCGGCAGTGCAGGACGCCTGCGGGCAGGCTCCTGCACTCTGTTTTTTCCGATGTCGAGACTCAGACCAGACATAACACCTTCACTTCACTTTCAGGATCACAGCAGGCCGGCTTGCGTCATCAGCTCGATAACTTTTTTACTGTTGAGCGTTGAAGGCTCTACTTTCGGGGCATCAAGATCTTTCAGTGGAACCAGTTTCGGGTTTGAGGCCGCGTTCACGCCCACGGCGTATTCAAAGGCATTATTGGTACGCAGGCTTTCCTGCCCTTCTTTACCGGTAATGTATTTAATGAAGGCCTGCGCCTGCGCTTTATGTTTGCTGGACGCCAGCACACCACCGCCAGAGAGGCTAACAAACGCGCCCGGATCCTGGTGTTTGAAGTAGTAGAGTTGGGTGTTTTTGCTGTTTTCGCCCGTTTTGGACTGATCGACAAAGCGGTAGTAGTGATAGATCACACCGCCATCGATCTGGCCGGCATTGACCGCTTTCATCACGGTGCTGTTGCCTTTATAGGCCACGAAATTGGCTTTCATCGCCTTGAGCCATTCCAGCGTGGCCTGCTCGCCTTTCAGCGCCAGCATTGCGCTCACGATGGCCTGGAAATCCGCACCTGACGGTGATGCCGCCCAGCGGCCTTTCCACTCGGGTTTCGCCAGGTCCATCAGCGACTTAGGCAGCTGCTGTTCGCTCAGTTTTGCCGGATTATAGACAAACACCGTGCTGCGGGCCGCGATGCCGATCCAGCGACCATGCGCCGGACGATATTCTGCCGGCACTTGCTTCAGGGTCTCTGCATCCAGCGGCGCAAACAGGTTGGCATTATCCACCAGCACCATTGACGGTGAGTTTTCGGTCAGGAATACGTCCGCCGGGGATGCGCTGCCCTCCTGAACCAGCTGGTTACCCAGCTCGCTGTCATCGCCGTTACGCAAAGTCACTTTGATGCCGGTTTCTTTGGTAAAACCGTCAACCCACGACTTCACCAGGTTTTCATGCTGCGCGTTATAAACAACGATACCGTCATTTTTTTCGGCGGCAACCGATTGTGTGGAAAGGAAAAGCGAGGAAGACAACAAGGCAAGCGAGAAGCAGGACAGCAGGCGAGAATTCATGAACATATCCTTAATAGACCAACGGGAGTAACCACTCATAGCTTTGTGGGAAAGGATTAAAGCATACAACAACGCTAATGATAATTAGTATCAATCAAGTTTAAGCGTAAAAGTGTAAAATTTCATTTTCGCTGGGTTTGAAGTGATAAAAATCCAGATTTAAAAATCGGATTAATGAAAGATTAAGAAAACATTAAGCCAAAGCCTAATAAAAGATAATTAGCACTCTATTTATTATAGTGGTTATTTAACGCTTCGCGGGTTTCACTCCCGCCAATAAGCATCGTGACGCAGTCTGTGCTAAACCGCTCAAGCCCTTCACGGTAAAAAGGGTCTGCCGAACCTGATGGTGTGCACGATGAACACCTCCCTCCTCGAAAAGAACAATGCCGTAAAGAAATTCCCGCATTTGCGCAACGCACTAATACTTTTTATCATTGAGGCATAAAATAGTCGGAGCATTAGTATGAGTGAAGGATTACAGGTAGTTATGTCTCCGGTTCAGATGGCTGCCGTGTTATCAGATAACACAGTAACTGAAGCGGAGACACTGCAGAATCGTTTGTTGGGCGGACTCAGTGTAGCAATGAGTACTGTTGAACTGGCAGGTGCGACAATTTTGTGTGCGGCTCCAGACCCGAGAACGTTCAGAATTCTGTGTCACATTAAAAATTCTACAGCGACATCACATTATTCAGTCGCCCATCAAAATAAATGGCTAACTGCGACAATGTCAAATTCCAGCTCTGGATCGGCATTGTCCATTTTTCCTGTGCGTTCATTAGCCCCAGATAAAGCAGCTTCAACAGACTGTTTTCATTCGGGCAAGCGCCTTTAGTTTTCGTCAGTTTCCTGAACTGACGGTGCACCGATTCGATGGCATTCGTGGTGTAAATGACTTTGCGGATATTCGCCGGATAGCGGAAATATGCTGACAGATTTTCCCATTTGCGACGCCACGACTGGAGCACTACCGGATACTGCTGGCCCCATTTGGCCTCCAGCTCATCCAGCGCCGTTTCTGCGGCTTCTTTCGACACCGGGCGATATACCGGCTTCAGGTCTGCCATGAACGCTTTATGGTGTTTTGACGCGACATATTTAATCGAGTTACGGATCTGGTGAATGACGCACAACTGAACCTCTGTCTGCGGATAAATGCTGTTTATTGCCTCCGGGAAGCCGGTCAGCCCGTCCACGCAGGCAATCAGAATGTCTTCCACGCCACGGTTTTGCAGGTCACTCAATACGGATAACCAGAAGTTAGCGCCTTCACTTTCCGACAGATACAGGCCCAGAACTTCTTTTTTGCCTTCCAGATTCAGCGCCAGAACGGTATAAACCGCTTTGCTCTGATAACGGCCATCCTCACGGATTTTATAGTGAATAGCGTCCAGCCAGACGAAGGGATGAACCTTCTCCAGCGGGCGCTGTTGCCACTGTTTTAGTTCAGGGATGACTTTATCGGTTACTGCACTGATGGTGGCGGTGGACACGCTGAAGGCATATAAATCTTCAATCTCCCGGCTGATGTCCTGGTAGCTCATCCCCAGTGCAAACAGGCGAATGATCTTGCGTTCGATCTCGTCGGACAGCGTGGTCTGGTGCTTCTTCACTAACTGGGGTTCAAAAGTACCATTACGATCACGCGGAGTCGCCAGTTCAAAGCTGCCGGTAGGGGCTTTAATGGTCTTTTTGCCGGAGCCATTTTTACGGTTAGCTTCAACGTCCTGAGCCAGATGAGAGTCAAGTTCAGCGGCCAGAGCGGCTTCAGTTAACTGTTTGATTAATGCCGTTAAGATGCCATCTTTGCCGGTGAGTGCCTGACCGGACTGGAGGGCTTTAAGCGCTTTGTCGAAATCGAAGGTTTGGGACATATGTCATTCCTTTTTGATTGTATACTACTGGAATGACACAGAATTTATAACACTCCCCCAGACCCAACGATGCTAACCAAAGCGGCCTGCATTGTCGTTGGTGCGCATGGTCTCGATAGTCTCAATGCCGCTATTGATCAGGCTATTTATGGCCGAGATACCCGGACTGCGGCGTATCAGTTAGCTGTTGATACAGCTCGCTACCTAGGCGCTGATGAAAAGACCGCAATTAATATTGGACTGACTGTCGATATTGCTGTGCCAGTGGCTTTTGGTCTTACCCTCGGTGCTGTCCGCGTCGCATCAGTTCGTGTCGGCAGAATTAGACTTATCGAACATGAATCTGCTGCTGGATATAAACCCGGTGGGCATACGCTCTCTCGTCATGTAGGGTTAAGTGAAGCAGACATCAGAACAAGATTAGCCAACAGACCCACACTTTCTGGAAGTAGTACTTTTTATAACAAACACATAGCTGAGGATGCCATTTCCCGCGCGCTAAAATTTAATGCGTCTTACATAAGGAACTGGGCCAAAACGGCGAGATCTGGCTCAAAATTGAACATCGATTTTTTTGCAGGCAAGGAAATTGGCTTTGGCATTGAGTCTGCTACTGGCCCTATAATCAAATCGCATAAATTGCGTGTTGTACTTGAACTTCAGTTTTATAACAACAAACCGTACTATGTACTGACTGCTTTCCCGGTGCTGAGATAAATCATGATTAATAAATTTCTGGATCATCTAATGGCTGCGTACTTTAACCAGGATTATGATTTGTTTGGCGAGACCATCGAAGAGGTGATGGAAGAATATTTGAAGTGCGAAGGACCAGAACATGCAAAGGGTCTGATTGAGGATTGCAATAATTTTATCAACAGAAATGAAGATGTGGAGCTTGAGTTTCTCAATTTGTATAGGTTCGATTTTGACCCATCTTTATGGGGGATAACTGCAAAGCAGTTCCTCACGATGATATCCGCGCAGGCTTGCCGTTATCTTGATGCAGAAAAGTAAGGGCCTTGTCAGGCCCTTTCTATGTGGATTATCCCTTTCAGGATTAATATACCTGATAACTAAACAATCGAAGCCTTTATCAAACGAATTAACGTTTAAGCATAAAATTATCTAACAGCCACACAAAACCATCGACACGACCGGATAAAACTGTCACTCCGGCATACCTGGGCGAGCTGGTTAATTCAGTCCGGCATGCCGCTGTCCGTTCTGCAGGAAATGGGCGGCAGGGAGTCGATCGAAATGGTCCGTCAATATGCCCATTTAGCACCTAACCATTTAACTGAGCATGCGAAGCAAAATGACTCAATTTTTGGGGTTGATGTACCAAATATGTCCCACAACGGAAATCAGGAGGTAGCGAAGGAGGCGTAAGTGCATGATTCATAATGGCACGCCCTGTAGGATTCGAACCTACGACCTACGGCTTAGAAGAACGTAGAGCAGTATTTAACGCACTGTATTATCATTGTTTTTTCCGCGCTCGCGCCGGATTTGTGTCACTACGTGTCGTTGTATGCTTGTGCGTTTCGTAATGATGCATCCATGCATGACACAGAGAATGCACAGCCATGCCGCCGGGCATAGCTATGCCTTTTCCACATCACATCACCGGGCACCCGTCATCATTGAATGCGCGATTGATGAAGAACGATACCCGGCCCAGCACTTCTACCTCTTCCAGCGCTACACCTTCTATTGCCTCTCCGTCATCGGTGATGAGAGCCTTGCCCATGAGCTTGGCGAACTGGGTCCGGCCTTCGCACAAAATAAGCAGAACATCGCCGGGCGCGCTTTTGGCTGCTGGCTCAATGATGGCAAAGCCAACATCAGTTTCGAGACCCCTGCTCTCAGCCCCTATGTTGCAAATTACCTCTGGCGAGAGCTGGCGTTCGACATAATCGTTCGCTGGTGACGCAAATCCCATTATTGCACCCTCCCCATGTTGCATAAGATCCAGTACCGGTTATCGCTGCCGTCGGTCGTCTTGTCAGCGAAGTCTTTTTGATAGCGCTCTATCCAGGCATTAGCATCTTCGCGCGTGTAGTGCCAGTTGAACTCTCGCAACTTCTCAATGAAGCTGTCCGTGCTCAGGTAACGATAACCCTTGGGGTTGAGCTGTATGGCCGCAACAAATGCGGCGTAGATATCGGCTGTGCGTGGCATGATCACCTCCATCAGATACTGTATTTATATACAGCAATACTGATCGATTGCACCGATCAATACAACGCAAGATAAATTTACACTTTCTTCAAGCAAAGCATGTTGAAGGCCTTCTTCCTGTTTTTTGGCAGTAAAGAGCCCTTAGATCACGTAGTGATCAGAATCGTCTTAAGTGTTACAATTCTTTACGTTGAAAACTCTATGATTTTTTTAAGGATAGACAATGAACATTGCTGTAGTCATACCATCCTATAAAGTAACGTCGCACATCCTGGAGGTGATCAAGAGCATAGGTGAAGAAGTTGCCAGGATTTACGTTGTTGACGACTGCTGCCCGGATTCTTCAGGAAACTTTGTAAAAGAGCACAACACAGACCCAAGAGTTCGCGTGCTTTTCAACGAAAAAAACAAAGGTGTTGGCGGTGCGGTTATGCATGGCTATAGAATGGCTATTGATGAAGGGATGGATATCATTGTCAAAATTGATGGTGACGGCCAAATGGATCCATCATTAATTCCATTCTTTGTAGGACCAATAATTCGTGGTGAGGCAGACTATACCAAAGGGAATCGATTCTTTAGACTGGATAAAATCAGCGCAATGCCAAAGATTAGACTGTTTGGTAATGCCGTGTTGTCATTTATGACGAAAATATCCTCAGGATACTGGAATCTTTTTGATCCAACTAACGGATATACAGCCATTCACGCTAACGTTGCAAAGAACCTTCCTTTTGAAAAAATAAGCGAAAGATACTTCTTCGAGTCTGATATGCTTTTTCGCTTAAACTCGCTAAGAGCAGTTGTTGCCGATATACCAATGGACGCAAAGTATGCAGATGAAGTGAGCAATCTAAAAATAAATAAAATTATATTCGATTTCTTAACAAAAAATGTCAGCAATTTCTTCAAGAGATTTTTCTATAACTATTATCTGCGTGACATGTCGCTTGCTTCTTTAGAGCTACCGCTTGGCTTAATTTTGTTCTTTATAGGGGCTTTTAGTGGAGCTGCGAATTGGTTAGAGTCAATTCAATCAGGCGTGCCATCTACATCAGGAACAGTGATGCTGTCTGCCCTGCCCATAATAATTGGGCTTCAGCTGATACTGGCATTCATAGGATATGATATATACAACGTTCCTAAGCAACCAATTCACAAAAGGTTTAAGTAATGATTTATCTAGTTGTAATAATCTGCGTCATAGGCATAGCCGCTGGGCAGATTCTATTTAAATTAAGCTCTTCGGCGATGATGGAGAGTGGCGGCCTTTTTACTTTGCAAACTCTATCCGTGCTCATTCCAGCTCTTGCTCTTTATGGCATCACCACGCTGGCATGGGTTTGGGCACTGCAGAGGATTGAACTGGGCAAGGCCTATCCGTTCATGGCTCTGGCTTTTGTTATTGTTCCTATAGCCAGTCATTTCATCTTCGGCGAGAAGTTCACAACACAGTATGCAATAGGCGTGGCCCTGATTGTTTCTGGAATACTTTTTGCGGTTAAGGGATAAATCGTGAATATTTTACTTTTTTTAGCATACTTTTTGTTTGGCTCAGTGGCTGTTAAAAAACTTAGCAATGTGAGTTTGCTTTCTATTCCTTTTATTCTATTCGCATTCGCAGTCTTAATGCTGTACTTATTTGGAATAACTGGAAATTTAGAAGTAGGATATTACCTATGTATTGGCGCAGCAATTGTATCTGGTGCATATGCATGCACGCTGAATAGGAAAATATCCTTCTCTTTTGATGAAGTTGTTGGTGTACTGATTGCTTTCATTCCGTTCGTATGGTTATACATATCGATTGACAGTGATTTTCTGTTCACGGGATGGGATGAGTTTTCTTTTTGGGGGGCAAGCATAAAAATCATCAGTGCTACTGATGCGCTTTACAATAACGGCTCACCATTATCTTACGCCTTCAAATCATACCCGCCGGCTCAGCAGTTATTACAATATTTCTTCGTGAAGTCTTTTGGATGGAAAGAATCCACAGTGCTTTTGGCGCATGGTTTCTTCATTTTGTCATCTCTGCTTTTTACAGCGGCTACGTTAGTACAAAAGCGTACTTCTGCGGCATCTTTGGCGTTCCTCATCTCAATTCCAACAATATATTACTTCGGATTTGATTTTGGTCATATTTTTGTTGACCAGTTACTTGCAGTTGTTTTTGCCGCTTCGATTGCTTGCGCTTTACGAAAAGACACACTTCACAAATTCATTCTTTTACCCGCCACCCTATTCTTGCTTGTCGAAATAAAGCAGATGGGGTTAGTGTTCGCTTTATTTGCATTATTCATAGCCATTCTCAATGAAATTATATCATTAGAGAGAGATATATCATTTAGGCTGAAAAAAGCTGTGGCAGTTGGAGTTACAGGTTTAGTTTCTATATTGGCTTCGTACAAGACGTGGATTGTGTATCTTTCTACATCTGGTGTGGTTCCTGTTTTTCAGTCAGACCGTGGGGTTGAGAGGTTGTGGTCTGATGATAACAGGCAACTAGCTTTAACCCTGAAAGAACTAGTTAAAAGACTTGATGATCCGACTTATTTCCAAATGGGCGGGCAACTATTCAGCGGCATGACGATTGTAACTATTACACTGATTTTGTCAGTGGCTAGTTTATCGCTTATTTTATTTTCAATAAAAAACAAAACAGAGATATGCAATAGTTTGGTATTCTCTGTAAGTATGATTGTGCTTTGGCCGGTTTATGTTGTATTCCTGCTTCTGTGTTATCTTATGTTCTTCAGTGAATACGAAAGCATTAGGCTTGCTTCATTTGAAAGATACACAGCCACATTCTTGCTGGCATGGATCGTATCATTCATTTCCTTAACTGCAAGATTATTTACAGAAAAGACAAACATCTTCGTAAGAGCAGTTCTATGCGCGATGATAATATCTTGCATAATCTTTATTCCTGAGCAATTCTATAAGGATGCCAGCAATATTACCTCTAACGATAAGTGGATAAAAACACGTGTCAATGTGAAGAAATTTACAGATGACTTGATGCCTATGATGAAAAATGGTGATAAAGCATATTTCATTCAGCAGCAGTCAAGGGGTTTCGAGAAAAATATATTCAACTATAGCGTACTTCCACACGCAGCAAATACATGGTGCTGGACTCTAGGAAAGAAATACTTTGAGAGCGATGTGTGGACATGCGATTATGACATCAATCAAGTAACAAAAGGGTACTCGTATCTTGTAATATTCACATCAGACCAGCAATTTTGGGATAATAACTCTAAGTATTTTAAAAACTGGAGTGGAAAAGTTGATGAAACCGGAATTTACAAGATAAGTAGAAATGATGAAGGTTTAGCCGAAATAGTTAAGGTTAAATAGAATATAGAGGCCCTTAGACGGGCCTCTTTTTTATACTTCCCACCATCCCTGGGTTCCGGACATCTTTTTGAATCTTTTGGACCAGGCAGCTCCTGTTTTGGTTTCAGTTGCTCCGGAAAGTGGCACTATCCTTGTTTCAGACGCGGTTCCACTGAAGGTAAACGTTACGCTTGAACCAGCTGCTGTTCCTCGTATAGTAACCTCATCCCCTGGTTTTCCACCGGTTATTGAATCAACTGTCTTAGCAGCTGCAGACGTCCATGAGCTCGATACCAAGAACGGAATTGCGCTTCCAGTGATTGATTCAAGCAACTTAGACGGGTTTGGCTCACCGTAGATCTGTGGTGAACCAATGTCGGGAGAAATGAGGTTTGTTGCGTTAGTTCTGTTACCTGAACCAACAATATTAGGGAATGTTATCGACCACATGATCGGGAAATGCGCTACCGAAGGCATAGTAAAGTCGTTATCCCTTACCCTTAACAGACCGCCCTGGACATTGATGTATGTCTGCGCTCCGCTTCCTGTCAGGGCGTCAAACCAACATCCCTTGATGGTCCCAGTTGAGTTGTTAAACAGAATCACTGGATCAAGCTGAGTAGCCGCTGTTCCGCCCCATTGGTAGGTTTTGAATGTGCAGTTTTCTGCCTTCCATCCAAGCACGCCCCCCATTCTCAGGAACTGGTTGCACTTCTTAAACACAAATCCATCAACAAGAATTGCACCATCAGAAAGGAACGTTGGGTTTGAAGTTGGTGCAGCATAGATACCGAAAAATGAATTTTCGATAATACCGCCAAGAATATGCACTTTCCCCATATTCCCGAAGATGCGATAACTATTAGAGCCAACCCCTCCACTCAGCACGCGCGTAGACCCAATCTCGCAGTTTATAAACATAAACGTGTGATCGAAGTTAGACCATGAAGGTAGCGGGTCGCCAGTGGAGCCGTCTTTGTCTGTGATTATCACCTGCACGCTTGAGTTAACGTAGACGATGTCATCACTGAATTTAACCTTCATGTTTTCAAAGGTTACATTCTGAGAGTAGCGAGTAATACCGCGATCGCCTGAATAGCAATAGCATGCAGACTTAGTGTTATATGCCGTACAATTTAAGAAATATGCGTTGTAACATGACGCAACACGCCACCAACCATTGCATGTTGGTACGCTTTCAACGTTGAATCTTTCTACATGGATATTATAAGGATGACGGCCGTTAGTTAGCGTCGAGTTTGTAGCTGGGTCTACAGGTGCCAGACCATACTCAAAGTTACATCCATATCTCCAAGTGCCACCCTTTATTAAGCAGTCATGAATCTTAATTCCATCAAGCTCACCCATGCCGCAGATAATAAATCCATTATTAAGACCTTTGCCTTCTACGTTGTAAATTCGGTCAATCTCGACATCACTTGTCATAGCGCTGCCAAGATACTGTCCTCCAACCCAGATCATTACAGTTTCTGGGTTTAGTGGATTATGCGAGATAGCAGCAAGCACGCCACAGTTGCATATCAAGCACCCAGAAGGATCGGTCGTGAAAATTTACGCGCACTTCACTGACGATCTAGGCATCGAGCTGGCTGCATTCGTTGATGAAATCGGTAAAGTCGGAGGGGTTTGCACCTATAAGTGTTTTCGACCTCTGAAAACGCAAGAGGATAAAAAGCGCGAATTACTGATCGAAACAGTAGACGGGCTAATTGATGGATTTATGAAATCTTCCGGTGGCGATTATTCAAAACTTGGAACTGTGGTTGTCGATTATCTCTCTCTGCTGAAAAAACTTGAATGACGCAACTGATAGCCAGTTATGAGCTGGCTATTGGGTGCGAAAGCGCCACCTCGTGATCCCTTTTGCCCGGCCCCGCGCCGGGTTCTTTTTTGCCTGGATGAAATGCATGGTTGAGGCAAAAACACTGACAGCCCGGCAGGCGGCAGAACTACTGATCACCTCGCCGAGAACTGTCTATCGACTCATCGACTCAGGCCAGCTCGCCGGGAAGAAGATCGGGAACAAATACCGCACGACCGACGTCGCCTGTATTGCGTATTTACATGACCCGCGCGATCCTGTTTCCGCGAGCGCGGGTGAACATAAAGGAGAAATTTTATGTCAATCACCCTCAGAGGCGGCGTCTGGCACTGTCATTTCGTTACGCCGTCAGGGAAAAGAATTAGACGATCTCTTGGCACGGGGGACAAGAAACAAGCGCAGGAGCTGCACGACAAGCTGAAGGCTGAAGCATGGCGGGTGGATAAAATCGGGGAGTTGCCGACGAGGACGTTCGAGGAATGTTGCATCAGATGGATCCGCGAGAAGGAACATAAGCGGTCCCTTGATGACGATAAGACAAAAATCGAATATTTCCTGCGGCATTTCTCCGGCCGGGATATTTCAACCATCACGGCTGATCAGGTGCATGAAGCTGTTTCTAAGATGGTCAATCGTAAGCATATTCAGGTATGGGAGTCTCGCCGGGACGCGGCTATACGCAGGGGGAAAGAACCGCCGTCGTATGTTGAGAAACCGGTAAGCCAGGCCACAAAGAGCAAGCACCTTTCGTTCATGCGCTCTCTGTTCAAGGCTGCGGCTAATGACTGGGGCTGGATTAAATCGGCCCCGGTTATCAAAACCAAAAAGCCGATCAGCAAACGCATCCGATGGCTGACCAGGGACGAGGCAGAACGGTTAATTGCCTGCATGCCGGAGTCGATAAAGCCGGTGGTGATATTTGCGTTGGCAACCGGCCTGCGCCGCTCCAACATCATTGATCTGGAGTGGCAGCAGGTCGATATGCAGAGAAAGGTTGCATGGGTAAATCCGGAGAACGCGAAGGCGGGCAAGGCTATCGGCGTGGCTCTGAATGATACCGCATGCAGGGTGTTAAGGGATCAGATCGGGAAAAGCTCGAGGTGGGTATTCGTTCACACGAAGCCATCGACTCGACCGGATAAAACAGTCACGCCGGCTGTCCGTAAAATGCGCGTGGACGATAACAGTGCATGGCGCATTGGTCTGGCAAAGGCGGGTATTGAGGATTTCCGTTTTCACGACCTCCGCCATACCTGGGCGAGCTGGTTAATCCAGTCCGGCGTTCCGCTGTCAGTTCTTCAGGAAATGGGAGGCTGGGAGTCAATCGAAATGGTCCGTCGATACGCTCACCTGGCACCGAACCATTTAAGCGAACATGCACGGAAAATTGATGCCATTTTTGGCAACCCTGACACAAATACGACACAAGGAGAAAATCAGGCTGGTTTGAAACTGGCGTAAGTGCCTGATATTTAATGGCACGCCCTGTAGGATTCGAACCTACGACCTACGGCTTAGAAGGCCGTTGCTCTATCCAACTGAGCTAAGGGCGCACTGAGAAGAGTGAACTTCGCGGCGGTGAAACGCGAAGAATTATACGGTCAATGGCAGGTGAGTCAATGCCTTTTCCGTTTTCTCCCCTGATTAGGGCTAGCTGATTGTAAATATGACTGTTTTTTCTCCATTCCCCCGCCTTTCTCCCGTACACTTTCCTGCTGCGAAAAGGCTTAGTTGCATTTAAGTAACGCCTGCTGTTTTCCTGAACGTCAGCTCGTCACACTAGAGAGAGGTAACCCGGCCGCCTGGAGGCTGACAGACAACAGGACAATGGAGTGACAGCGCACAACCTGATCGATACGCCCCCCCGGTTAGAATACATCTCTCAGGAGATCGTCGGCATCAAGCTTGAGCCCATCGTCGCCCTCCGCTCTATGCACCAGGTGGGGGTGGAGGTCCTCAGCGTCCTCAGTGAATCACGGTACAGTGAGGGCTTTTTCGGCGATCGGTCTGCAGAGTGGTCGATATCGCTGCTTGAAGCACAGCTTGCCGCGTTAAAAAATACGCCGCGCGGTCATAACCTTTTTATTAATCTGCCGATAACCGTCCTGACAGAGTCTGCGCCTTTTCAGCGGCTTATCAGGCTGCCTGGCGCGCCGCTCCATATTGAGATTGTCGACCCCGCAACGTTTCTGGCGTTGTCTGCCGCACAGAAGCAGCGCGTCATTGAGAATCTGATGCAGCTCAGAAACCGGGGGAACGCTGTCTGGCTGGATGACGTAGATGAGATCCTGGTGCAGTCGTTTTTATCCAGCCGGCTTCCGTTAAGCGGCATCAAAATAGATAAGGAAGCATTCTGGCGTTTACGCGACACCCCTGCGCTGAGGCAACTGGTTTCCCGCTGCTTTCAGCTTGCCGGGCACGTGCTTATCGAAGGTATTGAGACTGAACGCGATCGTACCTGGGCACTGGAGGCAGGCGCCGATCTCGGCCAGGGATATTACTGGCCGTCCTGGACATGGCCGGAGGATTAAAACGCCATTTCCAGGAGGGAGGCCATGCGAATGACAGTGCGCCGTTACCGGCGGCGGCGTACAGGAAGTGATGCACTGGGATTTACGCGCTCACCTTTTACTCCCCCCTTTTTCGACCGGCTCGAGTTTTTGAGCCAGTCCATCAGCCAGCCCCGCAAAACAGATGCCCCGTTTATCATTCTGGTGACGGAGGATCACTTCCTGCGCACCGGTTTTCTCAACGGGCAGTTTCCCCTGAGCAGCTGCTGCGACTACGCCACGCTGGACGACGCCCTTGTCGCCCAGACACAGTGGCCATCAGCCCGTCTGGTCGTCGATATAGAAAGCCGCTCCACGGGCCTTCTGGATAAACTGGATCAGCTGCGAAGGCATAGCCTGTTTCCGCCTTTCCTTACCCCCTGGCTGTTAGTCCGGGCTGATAACTACGATACCCGTCTCTTCTGCAAAGCGGCGGGCCCTTTTCATGTGCTCGAACGCCAGCTGAACGCCACAGCCCTCCAGCATAGCCTGCTGAATACCAGCCCCCCTCAGGGCTCCGACAAAGAGTGGTTCTCCCGCAACGAATGGCCAATCCTGCAGGAACTCTCCCGGGGCAAGACGCTACGTCAGATTGCCCTTATGCAGAACCGTCCCTATAGCCGCATTATCTATCGTCTCAGCTGTATTCTGCTGAAACTGGGGCTGAGCCATCGCCAGGAATTGCTTCACCTTCTTAATAACCTCTCAGACTGCACGTTTTAACCCACGCGCTAACCCCTTATTTCCTAAAGCGCTTTAGGAATTTACTTACCATTAACGTTGCAAAAATGTTAATTTTTAACATTATATTCGAAATTACAACTATTCCTAATTTATGGGCGCAAACCTTGTGAAATGCCACAAATTGAAGGAATTACAGTACTTTCCTCCATCCGTTAAGTGAATGGAGAAAGCGTTAACAGGATGATAATGATGTAAAAACAAGCAGCTTAGCGGCGGCGCCCTGGAGTAAGAAGCGAAGCAGGTAGCATGTTCTCCTGTGCAACAGAGGCGTTTCTCCGGGTTAACCCGGGCACTTTCAGATGAAGGTTTGACGGCCCGTGAGGTCAATTTTTCACCTCATCATCGCGGGTTCGTCCTCTGAAATAACGCGCGTTTTTGTTAACAATAAATTAACACAAAGAGATATCTGTTATTTTTTGTTATTACATAAAGATGAAAATATGCGGTAAATGGGATAACAGGATATTTCCGCTAATTTTAAAAAAATAGCGATTCAGATCCAGAAGATAATATAAACCAATACCCTGCGATTAATTTACAGGGTTTTCGGAAAAAACTTACACGGTATAATAAGAAGCGTATCAAATATGAATAAGAAATACCTTTTTGCCAACACCAGCCAAATGAGATGACCGCGCTGAGGCATAGTTCTTTTCACTACGTCAACAAGGATGCTTTCGCTCTTTCCAGGGAAATACTACGGTATAGGGATCTGCACTTTTATCCTTCCGGCATTTCGAGAGTTTTACAAACTCTGCATAACGCTTTTAACAATCTGAGGCATTAAAAATGAAACCGGCATCCGTTATCATTATGGACGAACATCCTATCGTCAGAATGTCGATAGAAGTCCTGCTACAGAAAAATAAGAATATCGTCGTCAAGCTGAAGTCTGGCGATAGCCATGAAGTCCTTGACTGTATCCGCAATCACCCTATCGATCTGGTGATCCTTGACATTGAACTCACGGGCACGGATGCCTTTGCTTTACTAAAGAGAATCAGGAACTTAAACAAGGACATCAAGGTTCTGTTCCTCTCGTCTAAATCTGAGTCATTTTACGCAGGTCGCGCCATTCGCGCCGGAGCAAATGGTTTTGTCAGTAAACGAAAAGATTTGGGTGAGATCTACAACGCAGTAGAAATGATCCTGATGGGCTATTCATTTTTCCCGTCAGAAACGCTGAACTTTATTAATCATCTGGGTTCGGGGAAAGGAATGGCAGCAGATATGCCATTATCGAATCGTGAGGTCACGGTATTACGTTATCTGGCGAATGGATTATCCAATAAGGAAATTGCTGAGCAGCTACTATTAAGCAACAAGACCATTAGTGCGCACAAATCCAATATTTATTCCAAGCTGGGTGTGCAGAGCATCGTGGAATTAATTGATTACGCCAAAGCGCACGAACTGCTATAACCTGAATTCACTCCCTGCAGCTTATCTGAGCTTCAGGGAGTGCGGTCAGTGTTAATTATAATTAATCATGAAGGTCGCATCCGCATCAGCCCGTCCGGGCTGAGGGTTATCTGCAGTGGCGATATAATTGGCATAAAACGACAATGTCGCATTCCCCAGCGCGTCAACCGGGACCGACTGGCTGGCCTGCTGGAGAGCCAGTCGCGTTTTATCCGCATCCCTGATCTCAACCGCGACATGACTTGCCGTACTGGCGTCATTCAGCGCCAGCAAACCGTTATTGCTCCCGTCGGCTTTGCCCGAAAACGTAATCGAGGCTGCACCCGGCGGACAGCCAGTCAGCTTCAGGGTAAACGGCATAGGCTGCGTACGGCTCCCGGTAGTGCTCAGCTGTTTGGTGGGCCAGGTGCCCAGCGTGACGGTTTTGTCGCTGTCGCTGCCCTCCGCGACGCAGGTAAAATCGACAATATTGCCGGACATCTGAATATTGATCTCGCCCAGTGCTGTCGCTGACCACGCGTTGGTCTGAAACATCACCAGCGCCAGCGCAGTAACATGTCCTTTCCAGTTCCGCATCTCTCCCCCTTAATCGTAATCCACGCGGAGATAGCCGCGAGAGGTGAACCGGCCTTCTGCGGGTTTATTCCCGGTAATGCTTACCGGCCAGACCCGGATCCCCACCTGCGCCTGTGCACTGTCATCCAGGCGGAACGGAATTTTGCTGTTCAGGTTGTTAGGCGTCAGAGGCGTGCCGCTATCGTTCGCCACCACAAATCCCAGATCGGGGTTATCGGAAACCAGCGCATTGCCAGCGATTTTTTCCGCCTCGATACGCATCGTCAGATACGCATTGGCCTCCACATTCGTACACTTAATGGCAATGGTTTTACTTTGTGGCGAGACTTTCTGGGGACGGTTTCCGGCACCCGCCTGGCTGAACAACGATGCGCCAATATCGCCAAAATCGAACTCCACCACCTGCCCGGCATTTATCGCGCAGCTTTGTGGCACCTGAATGGTACCGCTATAGCTGATGGTATACACCGGCGTATTCAGGGAGTCAGATGGCGTGGTGGTCACATATACGGTGAACATGGTCCGTTTCGGGATCACCACCATGTTGATGAACCGTCGGGTGACTCTCAGGCGAAAGACCAGCTTTGAGTCGGTAACCGGAAACGCCTTGTTCTTTGGAACGTTAGGGTGCTCCCCCATCTGGATGTAGTTCGCCGGCGGATAGAACGTCCCCGCGAAGTCATCGTGGATCTGCATCGCGCCATCAAGATAGTCATTGAGCTTCACATACTTGTAGCTATCAATCACCGTCGTTATCGGCAGACTGGTGACGTAGCTACGCATGGTGGACTTGCCTGTCGTCCCTCTGGGACATATGGCATTCACGCCGACCAGCCCGGACTTTTGCGCCAGGGTCACAATCTGCCCAGGCTTGTTATTGGAGCTGTTAAAAACGTTTGAGAGATCGTAGGAGATATCCTTCGCCACCCCATTGGCGTTCTGACAAATCGTTGCCCAGGCGGGCATCGCGCTGCACAGCAGCGCAAAGCTCATTACGTTGCGTAAAATGCGCATCTTAAGATCCCCGTTAACGATCACAGCTGGCCCCCGCCATGGTAATGGCCTGGTTCTGACTTTCAGGCGATAAGCGATAGTGAGCGCGACACTGAGACTGCGCCCCGTCGCCCCACTGGATCAGCAGTTCGCCTTCCAGCGGCAGCCCACTCAGGTAAATCTGCCCGTCATCCCCTACCATGCTGGTCACTCCGCTTTGCGTTTCGCGGACCACCGCGCCAAACGGCACGGGCTGGTTGCCGCGCGTCACCGTCAGCAGAGCGCGCACGCCGATGCGGGTATCAAAGCTGGCGCGCACCAGCGCGCCTTTGGTCGGCACCACGCTGCTCACGTTATTTTCGATATCGGTGTTGTTACTCATGGTGTTGGTATCCAGCGCCACGCGGTTATAGCGGTAGACGGTGGCATACGGCATCACCGCATAGCCTCGCCAGTCGGTTTTCACGCCGGTCTGGTTCTCGACGCTGACGCCGGATGCCCCCGGGGCTTTGATCAGCACGTTGGTGTCGCCCAGCGGCTGACTGAAGGTTACGCCGTCAGCATGGCCCACCACCCCGCCGGAGAGCTGCCAGTTGAGATCGTGCTGATCGCGGCTGTAGTTGTAGCCCACGCCCAGCGTGCCGTAGGTCGCCTGCCAGTTGGCGCTGGCGCTTCCGCTTGAGCCATTGGTGCTGGTGTGTCCCTGGGTCACGCTGTAGTTCAGGTTGCGATCCTCCAGCAACGTTCCGCTGACCCCGGTTTGCCAGCTCGTGTCGCCATCGCTGTTTCGACTGGCGGATGCCGTGGCGTAGGCCCTGTCGATGGCGCTGTCCCGGCGATAACCCTGACGGGTAAAGAGGCTGAACGGCACAGAGACGTTAAACGAGGCGATCCGGTCGGTACCGTCGATCCCGACGGATTTGTTCCACGACCACGAAACGGAGTAGTTGATCCCCTTCACGCCCCCCGCGTACCCCAGCTGATACCAGAGGTTCGACTCGTCCGTTCCCCAGTAGGTTTGCTCGCTGCCGGAGATATACACCGAGCCGTAATCTCCCAGCGACTGAGAAACATTGAGCTGGAAGCGGCCTTTTTTATTCCACGTCAGGTTGTGGTAACTCTGCACGTCAGGCACATCGTTATCGTTCTGGCTGTCGGCATACTGATAGCCTTCCATTGAGCGCCAGGCGACATCGTCCAGGGTATAAAACCCTTTTGTGGAGTAGCGGTAGCCCAGCAGCTGGAAGTTGGTGCCGAAGCCGTTAAGGGATTTCGCGTAGAGGAAGCGCAGAGACTGCCCCTCATGTTTGCTGTCGTCCGCAAGCTGGCTGCGGGCATGGGTAATATCGAGCGAGACCGCTCCCCAGTCACCGAGGTTTTTACCGGCCCCGATGGCCACCGCGGTATAGCGTGACGCGAGCTGCGTGCCGCCGTAGAGCGTGTAGCCGTTGGCAAGGCCGGTAATCAGGGTGCCCTGGGTGAAGAACGGCGTATCCTGATCGCTGTTGCCACTGCGGTAATCCCCGGCCACCAGGTCATACTTCCAGCGCCCTTCACGCTGCAGAAGCGGCACGGTGGAGTACGGCACGGTATAACGCTGCTGGGTGCCGTCTTTCTCTTCGACCGTCACCTCAAGGTCACCGCTTGAGGAGGTCGGGTTGAGATCGCTAATAGCGAATGCGCCCGGCTGCACGTAGCTTTGATAGATCACGTAGCCATTCTGACGCACCACCACTTTGGCGGGCGTCCGGGCAATCCCGCGCACGGTAGGTGCGTAGCCCTGCAGGCTGTCCGGGTACATGCTGTCAGACGAGAAAAGCCGCCCGCCGCGAAAACCAACGCTGTCAAAAACGTCATTCCCGGTATTGCTGTCGCCCAGCACCAGTTCACTTTTCAGCGGGATAACGGTGCGCTGCGCCCAGGTGCCAATGTTCTGCCACTCGTTGTGGCGCTGCCCGTTAGTCTGCGTGTAGCGCCAGGCGCCGTTATTTCGTAAACGCCAGGCGCCGTAGTTCAGGCCGCTCTGCAGGTTCAGGTAGTAGCTGTCGTCTTCGCTTCCCCGGTTGCCCGTGAAGCTGTAGTTCACCAGAGCGGCGGGGATGCCTTCATCCCACTGTTCAGGCGGAATGTAGCCCCGGGCGCTGTTCTGCAACGCCACCTGCGGCAGGCTGACGTTCAGACGCTGCGAGGCAAAGTTAAATACCGTTTCGCTACCGGGTATAGCCGTCGTCAACGGCACGCAGGTCTCGCCCTGCACCTTAGCCAGCTCAGGAAACGCCGCCACATTCACGCCAAAGCGATCGAGCATCGCGCGCGTAATACACGCCGACAACCCGCCCGCCACCGGCGGCGCGTCCCCGGCCTGCTCAAAACGCACGTCCTGGGTGCCGATAAACTCATCGTTACGCCAGATATCCACGCGATAAACGCCGGGTGCCTGCTGGTGCCCTTGTTCAAAACGCGACAAATCCGCCACGCTGGCGGCGTCGTCGGAGAGAAAGGCCGGGTTGAAGTAACTTTCGCTCCAGCCAGCCTGTGGCCAGAGCGCCGCCATCAGCGCCAGCGCAACCGGGCAGTAACGTCTCTGGTGGTTTTTCATCGCCCTGACTCTGCTCACAGGTTAACGCTACGCGCCGGTGTGATGGCACCGTAGTCATTCACGCTCTGCCAGGAGAGCGTACCGCCGGCACCGGCTGGCAACACCTGCTGCGCCGCGCTTTTTGGCGCCACCATCAGGTTATCCAGCGGCTTGCCCCCCAGCTTCAGATTGACCAGGGTGATGTAATACGGTGAAGCGTTGCTGACTTTAAGATGGTTACCCGCACGCTCAAACCGCAGCTGGGAAAGCGCCTCTTCCGGCTGCATCGCCAGGTTGTTCGGGCGCACAAACAGCTTGATGCGCGAGAGGATCGCCAGCTGCAGCACGTTATTGTTTTCCGTTTTCGCTTTGTTCACTGACGGGATCGCCTTCACGTTCATGTAAAAGAGCGATTCGCGGTCGGCAGGCAGCGCAGGTCCGGCATAAATAATACGCAGCGTGTTTTCACTGTCCGGCTCGCTCACAAACAATGGCGGGGTGACGGCAAAGGTTTTTTCTTTTTGCCCGTTTGCATTTTCGATCCACGCGTTAATTAAATAGCGTTCTTGTTTATTGCTGTTGGTGATCGCCAGCGATGTTTGCTTCGCATCGGCCGGGTAAATAACGCGGGTGGCCCCCAGCGCAATACCGCCGGACGCATTCGCGCATGCAGAAACCATCATTAAAATAAACGCTAAAAAAAGTCCTGGTTTAATTCGGGTATTCATCACAACCGTACCTTTAATAATGTGTTCGCAGGTGTCAGGGATAAATCAACGTAAACCAGACATCCGACTGAATTTTGCCTGGCTCGAGGTGTTCGGAAATTGCCCGATAGCGGGCGCTAAAATGGAACGTGAGCTCACGGGTATCGACCGGCAGCCAGCTGACGGCCGGAGCATTAGGGATAATCTGACGTTGCTGTTCGTCAAAGAGCGCCAGGCCCACGCCGCTGCTGACAGGTGTCTCACCTGGCCGCGATGTTGCCAGAAAAACCTGCGGATCTTCTGCGGGCGTAACGCCCTGAAACTGGATCCCCACGGTACGCGAGACATCAACGCTGCAGTCCAGCAGCCGCACGGTAAAAGGCACGTTCACCGTAGAAAAACTGCCCACACCGGAAAATGAGTTGGTTCGGTACTGCCCCATGTCGATGCGCATATTCTGGCTGTCCGGCGCCACGGCGCAGCCGCCGTTCACCAGCTCACCTCTGAGATGCACTTTGCCCCCGTCGATCACCACGGTATGCGCTGATACCGGGCCAGCCATCGCAAGGGTTAACAGCAGTAGTGTTCCAGTCCTTGTCATCCTTCGTTCCTGGCTTTAGCGTATGACGGGCCTCGTCCGTGAGGCCTGAACATCCCTGTGCGGAGGAATTACTCGTATTTCATTACGAAGGTGGCGTCAGCGTTCGCCTGGCCTGGCTCGGTGGTTGCAGCCGTTGACTTATAACGCGCGGTGAATTTCAGGGTGTTAGTCCCTTCGATCAGGGTCTGCGCGGCAGAGAAGGTCGCACCGTCTGGCGTCAGAACGCTGGATTTGCTGTCGAGGATTTCGATACCTACGCCTTTCGCGGTGTTGTCGTTGCTACCGGAGCTCACGGCCAGCAGGGTTTTGTCGGTTGGGTCGATCTGACCGGTGAACGCAACGGCTGCGGTTTTGGCCACCAGCGGATCGCAGTCGTTCAGTTCGATGCTGAATGGAATATTAGAGGTGGTGTCGCCCACTTTAGTGAATTTCGCGGTACGATACTGACCCAGATTAACGGTCTGCTCGGAAGAATCCGTATTGACTGAACAAGCAGCGTTAACCAGCTCACCTTTAAAATGTACGGTACCGCCATTTACGGAAACCGGGGTAACAGGATCTGCTGCATTTGCGGCACCCGCTACCAGGGCAAATGTGGCAATAACAGTAGAAGCAATGTTGCTGAGTTTCATGTCTATTCCTTTAAAATGTAAATAACCCTTCCCGCGAATAATCGGGAATAAGAAATACGTTCAATTGATGAATTGAAAGCTTATTTCGGAGGAGACAAAGTAGCTCAGGAAGTGTTTTTTAAATATGTCAAAACACTGCCATTTCGCCAGGTCACATCCTAATCCCGCCTAAGAAATTGACCATCCCTTAAGCAGGGTCTTTAGGCCCCACAGATGAAAACTCGTAAAGGGTGACTGACAGCGGCGCTCGCTTCTGACAAAATACAGGGCATCCCCCCTTTCGAACGTTACAGACGGAATCTTCTCTCTGATGGCAGCAAAGATTATTGACGGTAAAACGATTGCGCAGCAGGTGCGCTCTGAGGTCGCGGAAAAAGTGAAGGCGCGTAAAGCGGCCGGAAAGCGCGCCCCCGGGCTGGCCGTTGTGCTGGTTGGTAGCAACCCGGCATCGCAGATTTATGTCGGTAGCAAACGCAAAGCGTGTGAAGAGGTGGGCTTCGTCTCCCGCTCTTACGATTTGCCAGAAACCACCACCGAAGCAGAACTGCTGGAACTGATTGACACCCTGAATGCCGATAAAGCGATCGACGGTATTCTGGTTCAGCTGCCGCTGCCTGCAGGCATCGACAACGTGAAGGTGCTGGAGCGTATCGCGCCGGATAAAGACGTTGACGGTTTCCACCCGTACAACGTTGGCCGTCTGTGCCAGCGCGCGCCGCGTCTGCGTCCGTGCACGCCGCGCGGTATCGTGACGCTGCTGGAGCGTTATAACATCGACACCTACGGTCTGAACGCTGTGGTTATCGGCGCGTCCAACATCGTGGGCCGTCCGATGAGCATGGAGCTGCTGCTGGCCGGCTGCACCACCACCGTGACCCACCGCTTTACCAAAAACCTGCGTCACCACGTCGAGAACGCCGATCTGCTGATCGTCGCCGTCGGTAAGCCGGGCTTTATTCCAGGCGAATGGATTAAAGAGGGGGCGATTGTCGTGGACGTCGGGATTAACCGTCTGGAAAACGGCAAGGTGGTCGGCGACGTGGTGTACGAAGACGCCGCGGCTCGCGCCTCTTACATCACGCCGGTACCGGGCGGCGTAGGCCCGATGACCGTTGCAACCCTGATTCAGAACACCTTGCAGGCATGCGAGGAGTATCACGACGTAGAGGACGCGTAAGATGGCGACTTTTTCATTAGGTAAACATCCGCACGTTGAGCTGTGCGATCTGCTGAAGCTGGAAGGCTGGAGCGAAAGCGGCGCGCAGGCCAAAATCGCCATTGCCGACGGGCTGGTGTTAGTGGACGGCGCGGTGGAAACCCGCAAACGCTGCAAAATTGTCGCGGGCCAGACCGTGAGCTTTGAAGGGCAGAGCGTGACCGTTACGGCCTGAGTCCCCTCACCCTGACCCTCTCCCCAAAGGGGGAGAGGGGATAAAAATCCCCTCATACCCATCACGGTTATTTATCGATCCACTTCAAATAATCACTATTTCCTCTGCTGAAAAGTGAAAATTCAGTTGCGCGTTTTTCACGCTTTGCCCACGATAAGTAGAACGTTCTACTAAAACGTTCTACTTACAATAACAGCGCCAAAAAAGCGCTACTCGGGGGGACATCAGCATGAGTCTGATATCAGGGTTTGTTAAATCGCTGTCTAAGTTATCGATGATTGGTCGCGCCTTAATGCTGCCAATTTCACTGCTTCCCGCTGCGGGCCTGTTGCTGGCTTTCGGCGATAAGTTTCATCTGCCGCTGATGATGAACGCGGGCGGGGTTATCTTTGATAACCTGCCGATGCTGTTTGCCATCGGCTCTGCCGTGGGTCTGGCGTCGGAGTCCGGTATTGCGGCGCTGTCTGCGGCCGTTTCGGTGTTTGTCACCAATATCACCATCAGCACCGTGCTGAGCATCACGCCGGAAATGGCTTCTCAGGGCGGAAAGTATGCCATGGTCGTCGGCATCCCGACGCTGCAGATGGGCGTCTTCGGTGGCCTGATCTGCGGTATTCTCGCCGCCTGGTGCTATAACCGCTTCCACACCATGCAGCTGCCGGAGTTCCTGGGCTTCTTCTCCGGTAAGCGCTTCGTGGCGATTGCAACGGCGTTCCTTTCGTTCCTGATGGGGCTGCTGCTGCCCTATGTCTGGCAGCATATTCAGGCCGGTATCGACGCGCTCTCAGTGGTGGTGAACGGCGATAATCAGGCTGCGTCGACCTTTATCTTCGGTCTGGTGGAACGTGCGCTGATCCCGCTCGGTCTGCACCATATCTGGTACCCGTCTTTCTGGTATTCGTTTGGGGATTACACCACCCAGGCAGGCCAGGTCATCCACGGCGATCAGACCATCTGGTTCA
Source organism: Enterobacter sp. WCHEn090032 (assembly GCF_003986875.1). Taxonomy (NCBI): domain Bacteria; kingdom Pseudomonadati; phylum Pseudomonadota; class Gammaproteobacteria; order Enterobacterales; family Enterobacteriaceae; genus Enterobacter; species Enterobacter sp. WCHEn090032. The sequence continues at coordinate 162,374 of NZ_RXRN01000004.1, read as the reverse complement.
AGATGCTGGAAGAGGGGGTGAAATCCTTCAGCAGCGACACCTACCAGAACGCCGGTAAGTTCATGCAGGGTGAATTCCCGCTGATGCTGTTCGCGCTGCCCGCCGCATGCCTGGCGATGTACCACGAAGCGCACACTAAAAATAAGAAAATCGCGGCCGGTATTCTGTTCTCCGCGGCGCTCACCTGCTTCCTGACGGGGATCACCGAACCGGTTGAGTTTACCTTTATCTTCGTGGCGCCGATCCTGTACGTCTTTAACGCCATCATGGCAGGTCTGGCCTACATGACCATGTATCTGCTGCATGCGCATATCGCCAAGTCGTTCTCCGCGGGCTTTATCGACTACCTGTCATTCGGGATCCTGCCGTCATTTAACGGCTACCAGACTAACTTCCTGAATGCCATTATCATCGGCATTCCAATGGGCCTGATCTATTACTTCACGTTCCGCTTTGTGATCCGCCGTTTCGACGTGAAAACGCCGGGCCGCACTGAGGTCACCGCCAGTGCGGATGAGAAGTCAGATTCCGAGCTCGCAACCGAGATCATTACCCTGCTGGGCGGCGCGCATAACATCGACTCTGTCGGCTCCTGTATCACCCGCCTGCGCCTGGAAGTGGCAAAAAGTGAGGCGGTAGACCGGGACGGGTTGAACGGACTCGGCGCGCGCGGCGTGGTCTTCGTCGGCGACAACGGTATTCAGGTGATTTTCGGTGCCAGAGCACAGTTTATCGCCCAGACCATGTCCACCATGATCGGCAAATAATAAGATGCCTCAACGACGCGTCTCCTGTACGCTGGGAGACGAGTCGTATCTGGCTGATAATCGGTTAATTTCAGGGAGCGGTTTTGAAGAAAGTCAGCATTATTGATGTCGCCAGGCACGCGGGCGTGTCGGTCTCAACCGTCTCGCTGGTGCTGCGCCAGAAAGGGAAAATCTCAGAGGCAACGATCGAGAAGGTCAACGCTGCCATCAATACGCTGGGCTATGTTCATAACGTCGCCGCGGCCAATCTTCGCGCCAACACCTCCAACCTGATCGGCCTGATCCTCCGTGACTTTAGCGACAGCTTTTCCATCAAGGTGATGGCAAGCATTGTTCAGGAGCTGGAGAAACAGGGGTATATGGTTTTTCTCGGGCAGCCGCTGAACGATCGGGAGCATTTAGAGCGTACCCTGCTCTCCTTTAAGCAACAGGGCGTGGCGGGCGTGATCTATCTCGCGTCCGATACGCGTGCCTCCACCCTGCCGGAGCAGATTCGCCAGTGTCCGCTGCCGCTGGTAGTGGTCTCGCAGTCTCTGCTGGATGAAAAATGTAACCTGGTAATGCGCGATAACCGCCAGGCGGCGAGCCTTGCCGCGCGCTATCTCATCGAACGTGGTCACCGCAACATCGCCTACATTGGCGGGCGTGAAGGCTGTCTTATCCGCGAACAGCGCCTGCTCGGATTTCGCAGCGCGATGATGCAAAACGGACTGGTCTGGCGCGACGAAAGTTCCCCCGCCTGTAGCGATGACACACAGGCCGCGGCCATCGCTACCCGTCAGCTGCTGGAGAAAAACAACACCATCACCGCCCTGCTCTGCCACTCGCCGGATGCGATGATCGGTTCCATCTCCGGTATTCATCAGGTTGGACGTACGGTGGGTAAAGATGTGTTTCTGACGCAGCAGATCGCGCTGGTCGGTTTCGAAGATATGCTGCACGTTAACCTCACCTCGCCGTCGTTTACCTATGTCTCCTCCGCCAGCGACGAGACCGGGCGTCAGGCTGCGGGGCTTATTATCCGCAAGCTGAAAGAGCCGACGCTGCAAACGCAGCGCATTACCCTCTCCGGGCAACTTATAGCCCGGGAATCGGCGTAAAATCAGAATTTAGCACAGGTCAACTGCCGCGAAATGGCTGCTATAGTTCCATGATTTGCCATGGATAAATACGATGCCTACCGTTATTACTCACGCTGCTGTTCCGCTTTGCCTGGGCTTAGGTCTCGGTACCCGGGTCATTCCTCCCCGCTTGCTGTTTGCCGGAATTGTCCTCGCCATGCTGCCGGATGCCGACGTGCTGGCCTTCAGGTTTGGTGTCGCGTACGGCAACGTTTTCGGCCATCGCGGCTTTACCCATTCCCTGCTGTTTGCCTTCGTGGTGCCGATACTGTGCGTCCTGATCGGCCGACGATGGTTCAGGGCAAGCCTTGCGCGGTGCTGGCTGTTTTTAACTGTGTCATTGCTGTCGCACAGCCTGCTGGACGCCATTACGACAGGCGGGAAAGGCGTCGGCTGGCTGTGGCCATGGTCAGATGAACGCTTCTTTGCGCCGTGGCAGGTGATTAAGGTCGCGCCGTTTGCCCTGTCACGCTATACCACGCCGTACGGGCATCAGGTGATCATCTCTGAGTTGCTGTGGGTGTGGTTGCCGGGGGTGGTGCTGATGGGGGTGTTATGGTGGAGGCGGAGGTAAAAGCAAAACGGCAACTCACGTTGCCGTTTTTAGTGTTTGCACCCTCTCCCTGTGGGAGAGGGCTGGGGTGAGGGCATCAGCGCGCACCAGACTTACTTACGACGCCAGGTGGTCCCCTGCGGGCCATCTTCCAGAATGATGCCCATCTCTGTCAGACGGTTACGCGCCGCATCTGCTGCCGCCCAGTCTTTCGCCTGACGCGCTTCCAGACGCGCCTTGATCAACGCTTCAATCTCCGCGACTTCGCCGTCATCCGCCTGCGCACCGCTTTGCAGGAACACGTCCGGCTCCTGCTCCAGCAGGCCAAGCACGGAGGAGAGCTTACGCAGGTGAGACGCCAGCGCATTCGCTGCCGCCATGTCTTCTGACTTCAGACGGTTCACTTCGCGCGCCATATCGAACAGCACGGAGTACGCTTCCGGAGTATTGAAGTCGTCGTTCATCACTTCAATAAAGCGCGCTTCGAACGCCTCGCCGCCAGCAGCCGCCACGGATTTGTCAGTCCCGCGCAGCGCGGTGTACAGACGCTCCAGCGCAGAACGCGCCTGCTTGAGGTTCTCTTCGCTGTAGTTCAGCTGACTGCGATAGTGGCCGGACATCAGGAAGTAACGCACGGTTTCCGCGTCGTAATATTTCAGCACGTCACGCACGGTGAAGAAGTTGCCCAGCGATTTAGACATCTTCTCGCGGTCAACCATTACCATCCCGGAGTGCATCCAGTAGTTCACGTACTCGCCGCCGTGGGCGCAGGTGGACTGCGCGATTTCATTTTCGTGGTGCGGGAACATCAGGTCAGAACCGCCGCCGTGGATGTCGAAGTGTTTGCCCAGCTGTTTGCAGTTCATCGCCGAGCACTCAATGTGCCAGCCCGGACGGCCTTCACCCCAAGGGGACGGCCAGCTTGGTTCGCCCTCTTTGGACATCTTCCACAGCACGAAGTCCATCGGGTTGCGCTTCACGTCAACCACGTCAACGCGGGCACCGGCCTGCAGCTGGTCCAGGTCCTGACGGGAAAGCGAACCGTAAGTCGGGTCAGTCGGCACCGAGAACATCACGTCACCATTGTCCGCCACATAGGCGTGACCGCGCGCAATCAGCTTTTCCGTGATCTCGATAATTTCATGAATATGGTGGGTCGCGCGCGGCTCGCTGTCCGGACGCAGAATATTTAAGGCGTCGAAGTCTTTGTGCATCTCGGCGATCATACGATCGACCAGCGCGACAAAGCTTTCGCCGTTCTCATTCGCACGCTTAATGATTTTATCGTCGATGTCGGTGATGTTACGCACGTACTTCAGTTTGTACCCGAGAAAACGCAGGTAGCGCGAAACCACATCGAAGGCGACGAAGGTGCGGCCATGGCCAATGTGACAGAGATCGTAAACCGTAATTCCACACACGTACATGCCGACTTCCCCGGCATGGATAGGTTTAAATTCCTCTTTTTGGCGCGTCATTGTATTAAAGATTTTTAACATCGAAGATTCCATGTAAACACGTGTGTGGTTGAAAACCGGCTATTCTACCCGTAATTCAAACCTGAAGCAGCACACAATGCAAGGTGATCGCATCCTGTGGTTATGCTATAACAAGCCCCTATATATGACCCGAACGCGGGTCGACGTACCACAATAACGGAACAGGATGCACAAATGGTTACTTTCCACACTAATCATGGCGATATCGTAATCAAAACCTTTGATGACAAAGCGCCTGAAACAGTTAAAAACTTCCTGGACTACTGCCGCGAAGGTTTCTACAACAACACCATCTTCCACCGTGTGATCAACGGCTTTATGATTCAGGGCGGCGGTTTTGAACCTGGCATGCACCAGAAAACCACTAAAGAGCCGATCAAAAACGAAGCCAACAACGGCCTGAAAAACACCCGTGGCACGCTGGCGATGGCCCGTACTCAGGCGCCTCACTCAGCGACTGCCCAGTTCTTCATCAACGTGGCTGACAACGACTTCCTGAACTTCTCCGGCGAAAGCCTGCAGGGTTGGGGCTACTGCGTCTTCGCAGAAGTGGTTGAAGGGATGGACGTGGTTGACAAGATCAAAGCTGTTTCTACCGGCCGCAGCGGCATGCATCAGGACGTTCCGAAAGAAGACGTTGTGATTACAAGCGTGACCGTCAGCGAGTAATTCGTGGCGACACTCTTTATTGCAGATTTGCATCTGCAAACAGAAGAACCGGCGATCACCGCCGGTTTTCTGCGTTTTTTAGCGGGTGAAGCCCGACATGCGGATGCGTTGTACATCCTCGGCGACCTCTTTGAAGCCTGGATTGGCGACGATGACCCGAACCCGCTACACCGTGAAATGGCGGCGGCCATCAAGGCGCTGGTGGATTCTGGCGTCCCCTGCTACTTCATCCACGGTAACCGTGATTTCCTGCTCGGCAAGCGCTACGCCCGCGAAAGCGGCATGACGCTGCTGCCGGAAGAGCAGGTGCTCAACCTCTATGGCCGCAAGGTGCTGATCATGCACGGCGATACGCTCTGCACCGACGATACAGGCTATCAGGCGTTTCGCGCCAAAGTTCACACCCCGTGGATCCAAACACTGTTCCTTGCCCTGCCGTTATTCATCCGCAATCGCATCGCCGCGAAAATGCGTGCGGGTAGTAAGGCCGCCAACAGCAGCAAATCCATGACCATCATGGATGTTAACCCGCAGGCGGTGGTGAACGTAATGGAAAAGCACCGCGTCCAGTGGCTGATCCACGGTCATACCCATCGGCCTGACGTGCATTCACTTATTGCCAACGGCGAGCCCGCCCACCGCGTGGTATTAGGCGCGTGGCACAGCGAAGGGTCTATGGTTAAAGTCACCCCGGAAGGTGTGGAGTTGATCGCTTTCCCGTTTTAACTGCTTCTCGTCTTTTTGCCCATTTCTCAGCCACGCAACCGTTTTCCTTGCACGTATAACATGCTATTCTCTGTGCCCTCGAAAGCAGTGTGTTTCGCACCACAGGAGTTTTAAGACGCATGTCTTCCCGCAATAATCCGGCGCGTGTCGCCATCGTGATGGGGTCCAAAAGCGACTGGGCTACCATGCAGTTCGCCACCGAAATCTTTGACATCCTGAATGTTCCGCACCATGTAGAAGTGGTCTCCGCGCACCGTACACCAGACAAACTGTTCAGCTTCGCCGAAAGCGCCGAAGAGAACGGTTATGAGGTGATCATTGCCGGTGCGGGCGGCGCAGCACATCTGCCGGGCATGATTGCCGCCAAAACCCTGGTGCCGGTACTGGGCGTTCCCGTACAAAGCGCCGCGCTGAGCGGTGTCGACAGCCTCTACTCCATCGTCCAGATGCCGCGTGGTATTCCTGTCGGCACGCTGGCGATTGGCAAAGCGGGTGCCGCCAACGCCGCCCTGCTGGCCGCGCAGATTCTGGCGACGCACGACAGCGCGTTGCATCAGCGTCTGGCGGACTGGCGTAAAGCTCAGACTGATGAGGTGCTCGACAATCCGGACCCGCGGGGTGCGGCATGAAGCAGGTTTGCGTCCTCGGTAACGGTCAGCTAGGCCGGATGCTGCGCCAGGCGGGCGAACCGCTGGGTATTGCCGTCTGGCCCGTCGGGCTGGATGCGGAACCTGAAGCCGTCCCGTTCCACCAGAGCGTGATTACCGCTGAGATCGAACGCTGGCCGGAGACGGCGCTGACCCGCGAACTGGCGCGTCATAACGCCTTTGTTAACCGCGATGTGTTCCCGATTATTGCCGACCGACTGACGCAAAAGCAGCTGTTCGACAAGCTCGGCCTGCCGACCGCGCCGTGGCAGCTGCTGTCCGATAAAAGCGAGTGGAATGATGTCTTCGCGATGCTGGGCGAACTGGCGATCGTTAAGCGCCGCGTCGGTGGCTACGATGGCCGCGGCCAGTGGCGTCTGCGCGCGAACGACACCGCCGAGCTGCCGGATGAGTGCTACGGCGAGTGCATCGTTGAACAGGGCATTAACTTCAGCGGTGAAGTGTCGCTGGTTGGCGCGCGCGGGCATGATGGCCGTACGGTCTTTTACCCGCTGACGCATAACCTGCATCAGGACGGTATTCTGCGCACCAGCGTCGCCTTCCCGCACGCCAGTGCTGACCAGCAGGCGCAGGCGGAAGAGATGCTCTCTGCCATCATGCACGAACTCGGTTATGTGGGCGTCATGGCGATGGAGTGTTTTGTCACGCCGTCTGGTCTGCTGATTAACGAACTCGCGCCGCGCGTGCATAACAGCGGCCACTGGACGCAAAACGGTGCCTCCATCAGCCAGTTCGAACTGCATCTGCGCGCCATCACTGACCTGCCGCTGCCGCAGCCGGTGGTAAACAGCCCGTCGGTGATGATCAACCTGATCGGCACCGATCTGAACTATGACTGGCTGAAGCTGCCGCTGGTGCATCTGCACTGGTACAACAAAGAGGTTCGTCCGGGTCGTAAAGTGGGTCACCTGAACCTGAACGACAGCGACGCAGGCCGCCTGAGCGCCAGCCTGGAAGCCCTGATCCCTCTCCTGCCGCCGGAATACGCGAGCGGCATTGTCTGGGCGCAATCAAAGCTCAGGTAAGACATCCCCGCCGGGGAGTTGACCTTCCCCTTCCCCGGCGTACAATTCCCGCCCATTGCTGCTCAGTTTTCTTCTGGAAAAACCATGAACGATGGAACGGACTATCGCGCGATCCTCGCGTCTGATACCCCTTTAATCGACGTTCGCGCGCCGATCGAATTTGCCCAGGGCGCGATGCCTGCCGCCCTTAACCTGCCATTGATGAACGACGACGAACGCGCCGCCGTAGGCACCTGCTATAAACGCCAGGGGCCCGAGGCCGCGCTGGCGCTTGGCCATAGCCTGGTGCATGGCGACACGCGTGAGGCCCGTATCAACGCCTGGCGCGACGCCAGCCTTGCCCATCCTGAGGGCTTTCTCTGCTGCGCGCGCGGTGGCCAGCGCTCACATATCTCGCAGGCCTGGCTGAAAGAGGCGGGTGTCGATTACCCGCTGATCCGCGGCGGCTATAAGGCCCTGCGTCAGACAGCGATTCAGGTGACCCTCGAGCAGTCACAAAAACCGATGGTGCTCATCGGCGGCTGTACCGGAAACGGTAAAACGCTGCTGGTGAAGCAGCACGCGCAGGGAATCGATCTGGAAGGACTGGCGCACCATCGTGGTTCATCCTTTGGCCGCACGCTGACGCCGCAACTTTCCCAGGCAAGCTTTGAAAATTACCTTGCGGTCGAGCTGCTGAAAAAAGACGCTGCGCGCTGGGTGCTGGAAGATGAAGGCAGGATGATTGGCTCTAACCATCTGCCGGAATGCCTGCGCGACCGCATGGCTGAAGCCCCTGTCGTCGTGGTAGAGGACCCGTTCGATATTCGGCTTGAGCGCCTGCGCGAAGAGTATTTCGACCATATGTGGGCGGACTTTTCAGCCGCATACGGCGAGGAGGCGGGCTGGAAAGAATACAGTGAATATCTGCACCACGGCCTGTTCGCCATCCGCCGCCGTCTGGGGTTGCAGCGGTACGCTGAGTTCACCGCGCTGTTAGATTCCGCGCTGCTGGAACAGCAACGTACTGGCAGCACTGACGTGCACTTCAGCTGGCTTGTGCCGCTGTTAAAGGACTATTACGACCCGATGTACGGCTATCAGTTGGAGAAAAAGGCGGAGAAGATTGTCTATCGCGGGACGTACGAAGAGATTGCTGAGTGGCTTGATCGCTGAAAAATAAAGCCGGGTGGCGGCTACGCCTTACCCGGCCTACATGTTCTCCCCGTCTGTTCCCTCTCCCTTTCAGGGAGAGGGTTAGGGTGAGGGTCAGAAGTCGTAACGCAGACGCACCAGGTTCATGTCGCCCAGGTTGTCGGTGCTGGAGGTGAACACGTGTTCGTAATCCACGCGGAAACCATAATCCAGCTGGAAGCTGATACCCACGCCGTTATCGATGCGCTGGTAGTTACGGCCGTTCACGTACTCAATACGGTCGCCCATGAAGTAAGGCTGGATGGATTTAACCGCATACTGACCGATTGGGAATTTGTACCCTGCGAAGTATTCAATACCCCACGCGTCACCGGCGAAGTAGTCATTCACAGACACTTTTTTGGTGGTCAGGAAGTTCTGATACCAGCCGCCGCCTGCGGAGAAGGTCCAGTTATCCGGTGTCCAGCTCAGCGCGGTACCGAGGATGTTCTGGTCATAGGTTTTGCTGTCGCCGTTGTCCGGGTTACGCATGTCCGCACGGGTGTAGTTCCACGCGGCGCCCCAGGTCAGATCGGTGGTCAGGTGGTAATCCAGACCCAGTGAACCGCCGCCTTTACGCTTGTAGCGCAGGCCATTGGCCGGCAGGTATTCGCTGTCTTCAAACAGGTAAGATGCATAGATGTCGGCATCACCCACGGTTTTCTTATATTTCAGCATCTGACGTGAACGATAAGAACCATCGTAGTCGCCGTTGATCCCGTTACCTGGCGCCTGAGCGATCATGTCGTAGTCCCAGATATCGGTTTTCGCGCCAACCACATCATAGTAAACGCTGTTCTGTTGACCGAAGGTCAGCGTGCCCCAGGTGTCACTCTTCAGACCGGTGTAAAGCATACGACGCGTGGTGTCGTGCGCACCTTCGGCGTAGTGGTGATCCCAGTTAAACTGCGCGGGAATATTCACACCCAGCTCGTAGTAGCTGATCCAGCTGATGTCATCAAACAGGTAGTAATCAGCCGCGAAACGGAAACGGGTGCCGCCGTCAAAGCCGTTACGCTTGTAGCTGTTTTTACCGTCGTCGCCGGTCATGTTCTGGAACTGAGGACGGATGCTGCCGCCAACGGTAAAGTTCAGGCGGCTCAGCGGGTTACCCGCCTGAGGATCCTGTTTAAGAACGGTGATTTCCGCCTGAGAAGCGAAGGACGTCAATGCCACTGCCGCGCCGATCGTTACCGCCAGCGCTGATTTTTTTATAGTCATTATTTTTCCTTAATAGACACGCTGCTAAATATTTAGCTGGTGAATATTAACTGGAAATAATCGGGCTGTGTGGTCTGGTTTTTAATGTTTTGTGCTACTAAATGAGTGGGTATTATCACTTTGTGCTATTTAAACATTGCGTGCCGGCATTAAAATCCGACACGCAATTATCACCGAGCTAAATCAACTGGCAAACTGACGGAACAGGGCTTTGCCCTTTAACAGCCGCGTGCCGAGCCAGCCGCCACAGAGGGAAAGCAGCACCGCACCACAGAGAGGCAGGGTCAACCAGAGACGCCAGTCAGGCTCCCACGGGAAGTCAAAGACCTTTGTCTGCAACACCGCCAGGGCCGTCTCAGCGCCAATGGCCGCCACCAGACCGGCCACCAGCCCCAGCAGGGCGAACTCGCTCCAGAGCGTCATCCGCAGCAGCCGCTTACCGGCTCCCAGCGTGCGGTAAACCACCAGTTCCTGATGACGCTGGCGCATGCCCACCTGCACCTGGGCCAGCAGCAACAGCACGCCGCAAATCGTCACCAGCACCACCATCACCTCCAGCGCGCGGCTCACCTGCTCCAGCACCTGCCCCACCTGCTTCAGGATCGCCCCAATATCCAGCAGGCTGACCGTCGGAAACTCCCGGTTTAGCTGGGTGAGCATGCCGTTGCCCTTTTCCCAGCGGAAGCTGGTGAGCCAGCTCTGCGGCTGTCCGTCCAGCGCTCCCGGCGGGAAGATGAAGAAGAAGTTAGGCCGCAGGCTCTCCCAGTCCACTTTACGCAGGCTGGTCACCTTCGCGGTAAAATCCTGGGTATCGCCGGTAAAGGTAACGCTGTCTCCCGGCTTCACGTTCAGGCGCGTCGCCAGCCCCTCTTCCATCGACACCTCTCCCACTTTTGGCGGCCAGGTGCCGGCCGTAATCGGGTTATGATCGGGCCGTTTTTCCTGCCACGTCAGGTTGAGCTCGCGGTTAAGCGACTCGTCCTTGTTCCCTTCCGTTGGCACGCCGTTGATCTGCGTGAGCCGCGCGCGAACGATGGGATAGAACGCCTCCGGGATGATATGGTGCTCAGACAGGAACGCCTTCAGCGGCGTGACCTGCTCAGGGGCGATATTGATCAGGAAATAGTTCGGGCTTTCCGGCGGGAGCTGCTGCTGCCAGCGGTCGAGCAGATCGCCACGCAGCACGAGCAGCAGGGCCAGCAGCATAAACGACAGCGAAAAGGCCGACAGCTGGCTCAGCGTTGACCACGGCTGATGCAGCAGACGGTTCACCGCCAGGCGCACGGGCAGGGATTTTACCGTCAGCCTTTTCAGAACGTTGAGGAGTATCCAGCCCAGCACGCCGCAGAGCAATGCCAGAACCACCGCCCCGGCCAGCACGGCCCACAGCAGCGTGCTGCCCCCCATCAGCCAGGCCAGCAGCCCCACCGCCACCGCCATAATCACCGGCAGGTAGAACTTCAGCGGCCAGACGTTCGCCACCACATCGTTGCGGAGCACGCGCAGCGGCTGCGTCGCGAGCAGCAGGCGGTACGGTCGTAGCCCCACCAGCACCGAGATTACCGTCATCGCGCCCATCGCCCACAGCCACGGCCAGAAACTGGCCGGCGGCAATGCGGCCGGGAGTACCGGTTTCAGCATTACCATCAGCAGTTTTTCAAACAGCAGCCCCATTATCCCGCCGGTTAGCGCGGAGAGGGCAAGCAGCATCAGCCACTGGCCGACAATCAGTTTGCGCAGTTGCTTGCGCCCTGCGCCGAGCGTTTTGAGGATCGCCACCAGGTCATAGCGGCTGCGGCAGTAGTGCCCCATCGCAACAGCGACCGCCGCCACCGCCAGCAGCAGGGTCAACAGTGCCGACAGCAGCAGGAACTGCTGGGAACGCTCCAGTGATTTACCGAGCGCCCCCTCGTCCTGCTCCAGCCCGTACCAGCGGTGCTCCGGTTTGAGCTGCGGCAGAAGCCATTTTTCATAGTCATTAAGCTCGGCAGGCGTGCCGCCAAACTTGTAGCGCCAGGTAACGCGGCTGCCCGGCTGGACCGCATGGGTTGCCGCGACATCCGCGGTGTTCATCAGCAGGCGTGGCGCAAGCTGGAAGGGGTTAAAGCCGGAGTCCGGCTCCTGCACCACTTCCCCGGCGATTTTCAGTGTGGCATCGCCGACGTCGATGCTGTCACCGGTTTTCAGATTCAGCAGCGCCATCAGCCGGGGAGCCAGCAGCACCGTGCCGGGCGCAGGCTTCAGCCCGGGCGGGCTGGTCTGCAGTTCGCCGTACATCGGGTAGATCTCATCGACGGCCTTAACGCTCGCCAGCTGCGGCGTGTCGCCCGCGAAGGTCATCGTCTGGAAGCTTAGCTGTTCTCCCACCTTCAGCCCCCGCCTGCGCGCTTCGTCAATCCAGCCCGGCGGAACGGCGCGCGAACTTTGCAGCGCCCGGTCTCCCGCCATAAACTCACGGCTCTGCTGGCTGAGCCCTTTTTCCATCCGGTCGCTGACGCTGCCGAGCGCCAGCACGCAGGCCACCGCCAGGCTTAGCGCCAGCCAGACAATCAGTAGCGAGGGGGAACGCCACTCGCGCCAGAACCAGCGGGTAATCATGTCTCCTCCTGAAGCATACCGTTCACCAGCCGCAGGCGCCGGTCGCAGCGGGCGGCAAGCTGCGGATCGTGGGTGACGAGGATCAGCGTAGTGCCATGTTCGCGGTTAAGTGAAAACAGCAGGTCGGCAATTCGGTCGCCGGTTTTACGGTCAAGGTTACCGGTGGGCTCATCGGCAAACAGCACTTCAGGGCGGCCGTTAAACGCCCGCGCCAGCGCCACGCGCTGCTGCTCGCCGCCGGAAAGCTGCGCGGGAAGATGGTCGAGACGTTTCCCCAGCCCGAGCTGTTCCAGCAGCGCCTTCGCGTGAGCGCGGCTGTCACGGCTATTTTCCCCGCGCAGAAGCGCCGGGAGCTCGACGTTTTCCAGCGCGTTGAGGGTCGGGATCAGCATGAAAGACTGAAAGACAAAACCCACATGACGTGCGCGCAGCGCGGCGCGCGCCTCTTCATCAAGCTGATGCAGCGGCTGCCCGACAAGATGGACCTCACCGCTGCTGCCGTCGTCCAGACCGGCCAAAATCGCCAGCAGGGTGGACTTACCAGAGCCCGATTCGCCAATCAGCGCGATGGTTTCAGCGCGTTTGACAACGAGTTCAACTCCAGTAAGGATGGAAAGCTCGTGTTCCCCCTGACCGACGGACTTCTTAAGATGATGAACTTCAACACTGTTTTCCGCTGGCATTTGCCCTTCCTGTTTTTGATTCTGATGACCTTCCGCGCGGCGGCAGCGGACACGTTACTGGTTCTTGGCGACAGCCTGAGCGCAGGCTACCGCATGGCGGCCAGCGCGGCCTGGCCCGCCCTGCTCAATGACAAATGGCAGAGCAAGACGTCGGTTATCAACGCCAGCATCAGCGGCGATACCTCTCAGCAGGGTTTATCGCGCCTGCCTGCGCTGCTCAAACAGCATCAGCCGCGCTGGGTGCTGGTTGAGCTTGGCGGTAATGATGGCCTGCGTGGTTTTCAGCCTCAGCAAACGGAGCAAACGCTGCGCACCATTTTGCAGGACATCAGGGCGGCAAACGCTCAGCCGCTGCTGATGCAAATTCGCCTGCCTGCCAACTACGGTCGTCGGTATAATGAGGCCTTTAGCGCGATCTACCCTAAGCTTGCCAAAGAGTTTGATATTCCGCTGCTGCCATTTTTCATGGAAGAGGTCTATCTCAAACCCCAGTGGATGCAGGACGACGGGATCCACCCCAATCGCGATGCGCAGCCGTTTATTGCCGACTGGATGGCAACGCGGCTGGCTCCTTTAGTTAACCATGACTCCTGATTAAGCGGAGATCCTGACAGGTAAAGTTATGCAAAAATCGGTCTTAATAACAGGATGTTCCAGTGGAATCGGCCTTGAAAGCGCGCTCGAATTAAAGCGCCAGGGATATTGGGTGCTGGCGGCCTGCCGCAAACCCGACGATGTCGAACGCATGAACGGGCTGGGCTTTACCGGCGTGTTGCTGGATATGGACTCGCCGGAGAGCGTTGATCGCGCCGCGGATGAGGTGATCGCCCTGACCGGCAATCGCCTCTACGGGCTGTTTAATAATGCGGGTTATGGCGTGTACGGTCCGCTGGATACCCTCTCCCGCGAAACGCTGGAGAAACAGTTTTCGACTAACTTCTTCGGCGTACATCAGCTCACCATGCGCCTGCTCCCCGCAATGCTGCCGCATGGTGAAGGGCGCATCGTGATGACGTCATCCGTGATGGGGCTGATTTCAACCCCAGGTCGCGGCGCCTATGCCGCCAGCAAATATGCGCTGGAAGCCTGGTCCGACGCCCTGCGCATGGAGCTACGCCACAGCGGCATTAAGGTCAGCCTGATTGAACCAGGCCCGATCCGCACCCGCTTTACCGAAAACGTTAACCAGACGCAGGCGGATAAACCGGTCGAGAACCCCGGCATTGCCGCTCGTTTTACGCTCGGACCCGAAGCGGTGGTGGCCAAAGTGCGCCATGCTTTTGAGAGTGACAATCCCAAAATGCGCTATCCGGTGACGCTGGTCACCCATGCCGTAGGCTGGTTAAAACGTCTGCTGCCGGGCCGGATGATGGACAAAATTTTACACGGTTGAGTTGAAGCGACGACGCGCATCCCCATGTAAAGAGTAAACCGATAAAAGAGAAGGCCGCATGTCCGTACAGAATATCGTCAATATTACCGAAGCAAACCTGCAACAGACCCTTGAACAGTCGATGACCAAACCGGTGCTGTTCTACTTCTGGTCTGAACGCAGCCAACACTGCCTGCAGCTGACGCCGGTGCTGGAAAGCCTTGCCGCCCAGTACAATGGTCAGTTCATTCTCGCCAAACTGGACTGTGACGCACAGCCAATGGTGGCCTCTCAGTTTGGTTTGCGCGCGATCCCCACCGTCTATCTGTTCCAGAATGGTCAGCCTGTGGATGGCTTCCAGGGACCGCAGCCGGAAGAGGCCATTCGTGCCCTGCTGGATAAAGTGCTGCCGCGCGAAGAGGAGCTGAAAGCGCAGGAAGGCATGGCGCTGATGCAGGAAGGCAAATATGACGAGGCGCTGCCGCTGCTCAAAGAGGCGTGGCAGCTGTCGAAGCAGAACAGCCAGATTGGCCTGCTGCTGGCGGAAACGCAGATTGCCCTGCACCGTTCAGAAGACGCGGAAGCCGTCCTCAGGGCCGTTCCTCTGCAGGATCAGGATACCCGCTATCAGGGGCTGGTGGCGCAAATTGAGCTGCTGAAGCAGGCCGCGGACACCCCGGAAATTCAGCAGCTGCAACAGCAGGTTGCCGATAACCCGGCCGATGCGGCGCTGGCAAGCCAGCTGGCACTGCAGCTGCATCAGGTGGGACGTAACGAAGAGGCGCTTGAGCTGCTGTTTGGTCATCTGCAAAAAGACCTTGCTGCCGCAGACGGCCAGGCGCGCAAGATGTTCCAGGAGATCCTGGCCGCGCTGGGCACTGGTGATGCGCTGGCGTCGAAATATCGCCGTCAGCTGTACGCCCTGCTCTACTGACAAAAAAGCCCGGTGGCGGCTTCGCCTTACCGGGCCTACAAAAGCCATATCACCCTGTCTTTTTCAACTGCGTCACCACCAGCTGGTGGCGCGCGTTGTAGAACTTCCGGTAGGTCAGGTAACAGGCAATGATGGTGGACAGGCTGGCCGTGGAGAGCAGCATAAACGTCACCATGATCTGATACTTAATCGCTTTTACCGGATCGATACCGGCGAAAATCAGCCCCGACATCATTCCCGGCAGGCTGACCAGCCCCACCGTTTTGGCGGAATCCACGGTCGGGATCAGCGATGAACGAATGCTCTCACGAATCAGCCGCGCCGAGGCCACTTTTGGCGTTGCCCCCAGGCTTAATTTCTCCTGCAACTGCTGTTGTTCGCTGCTGAAACGCTGGCCGAGGTTGTTGTAACACAGCCCAACGGCCACCATGGCGTTCCCCGCAATCATCCCGGAGATAGGGATAACCTGCATCGGCGTAAACTCAATCGAGCCGGAGAGCACCAGCACCGCCAGCGTGAGCGCCGTGCCGGTGGTAATCGCGATAAACGACGAGATAAACGCTTTATCAATGTATTTACTGCGTTTTTTCGCATTCCACGCCGCGTTAAAGCAGATAAAGAGCACCATCAGCAGCGTAAGCACCGCGTGGTTAACGTTGAAAATGTATTTCAGCACATAGCCGACGATGATGAGTTGAATCACCGCGCGGCAGATACTCCACACAATGTCTTTTTCCAGGCCCAGCTTTTCCCGGTAGCTGACCACAATCGCAATCAGCACCAGCACCATGGAAAACGCCAGAGATTCGTTCGTAATATTATGCTCACCCACGGTTTGCCTCCTGCATTTTCCCGCCGTGCGGCTGCAGCCTAATCACGTCATCCGCATGGCTAATTTCGTTAGCGTCGTGCGTGACCCACAGCACGGCAATATTCTGCTCGCGAACGTAACGATGAATAATCTCGTTGACGTTGCGTTTGTTGGTGTCATCGAGCGCGCTGGTGATCTCGTCCAGCAACAACACCTTCGGTAAAAACTGCAGATTGCGGATCAGCGAGACGCGCTGTTTTTCTCCGCCCGACAGCGCATTGATGGATTGGGTCAGCGTCTCCTGCGCCAGGCCAAAGCGGGCCAGATCGTTGATAAACCGTTCCGGCTCCGGCGTTTTATGGCGAATTTGCCACGGAAAAATCAGGTTGTCATAGACCGTATCGCCAAACAGGGCCGGGGTCTGTACGCAATAAGAGACCTGCTGGCGATAGTTTTCCGGAGAGAGCGACGCAACGTCCTGGCCTTCAAAGAGAAGGGTCCCCTCTGTGGGGCTGAGCAGCGAGGCCACAATTTTCAGCAAGGTGCTTTTGCCACAGCCTGATGGCCCGGTGATTAATTTAAACTCGCCCGGCGACAGGCTAAATTCAACGTGCTGAAGGATAGTGTTATCCCCGACACGAAATCCAATATCCCTGAGGTGTAACAGGTTTTTTTTATTGTTCATTCCGCTTCCGTTAACCGCGTCTTGTAAGAACCGTCTGTAGCATAATCTTTTTCCAGTCTATTTTCAGAGGCGAATTTCAACCGGATAGCCGATATACTTATGAGCAATAAACACACACGTTCTCTCATCACGGCATGCAAAACAGGAGGTTTTTATGCTTATTGTTGTTCCAGTCCTTATTTTTGTTGCGCTGGTTATTGTGGGCGCAGGCGTCAAAATTGTTCCTCAGGGTTATCAGTGGACCGTCGAGCGTTTCGGTCGTTATACCAACACGCTCCAGCCTGGATTAAGCCTGATTGTCCCGTTCATGGACCGTATTGGCCGTAAGATCAACATGATGGAACAGGTTCTGGATATTCCTTCCCAGGAAGTGATCTCGAAGGATAACGCCAACGTCACCATTGACGCCGTCTGCTTTATTCAGGTGATTGATGCGCCAAAAGCAGCGTATGAGGTGAGCAATCTGGAGCTGGCGATCGTCAACCTGACGATGACCAACATCCGTACCGTGCTCGGCTCGATGGAGCTGGATGAAATGCTCTCCCAGCGCGACAGCATCAATACCCGCCTGCTGCACATTGTTGATGAAGCGACGAACCCGTGGGGCATTAAAGTGACCCGCATCGAGATCCGCGATGTGCGACCGCCTGCGGAACTGATCGCCTCCATGAACGCGCAGATGAAGGCTGAGCGGACCAAACGAGCCTACATTCTGGAAGCGGAAGGGGTACGTCAGGCTGAGATCCTGAAGGCGGAAGGGGAAAAACAGTCGCAGATCCTGAAAGCGGAAGGCGATCGTCAGTCCGCGTTCTTACAGGCGGAAGCGCGTGAACGTTCTGCCGAAGCGGAAGCCCGCGCAACGCAAATGGTGTCCGAGGCGATTGCCGCCGGTGATATCCAGGCGGTGAACTACTTCGTCGCACAGAAATATACCGATGCGCTGAAAGAGATCGGCTCCGCCAATAACAGCAAAGTGGTGATGATGCCGCTGGATGCCAGCAGCCTGATGGGCTCTATCGCCGGGATTGCTGAACTGATCAAAGACAGCGGGAACGAGCGTAAAAAATGATTGAGCTTATCGTCGCACATCCTCACGCTTTCTGGCTAAGCCTTGGGGGGTTATTGCTGGCCGCGGAGATGCTGGGCGGCAATGGCTACCTGCTGTGGAGCGGTGTCGCCGCGGTCATTACCGGGCTGCTCGTCTGGCTTCTGCCGCTTGACTGGGCGTGGCAGGGGGCATTGTTTGCCGTGCTGACGCTGGTGGCCGCGTGGCTGTGGTGGCGCTGGCTTAACCGACAGGTTAACGAGCAGAAACCGGTGGACGCGCATCTCAACCAGCGCGGACAGCAGATTGTCGGCCAGCGTTTTACGCTTGATACCGCGCTGGTGAACGGACGTGGACATATGCGCGTGGGCGACAGTTCGTGGCCGGTGGTCGCCGACGAAGACCTCAGCGCCGGCACGCGGGTTGAGGTCATTGCGGTGCAAGGCATAACCCTGCGGGTTAAAGCCTGCTAAGCAGAGGTCTTACGATGGCAGCAGCCGGCAAGATTATCGATAATCGGGCAGTCGGCGCTGTCATCCCCAGGACAGGATTCCGCGAGCTGTAGCAGCTGTTCGCGCATCGCCTGTAGCTCGATGATATGGCGTTCAATCTCGGCCACTTTTTCCAGGGTGCGTTTTTTCACGTCTGCGCTGTGTCGCTTCGGATCGTTAAACAGGTTAACCAGCTCACCGCACTCTTCCAGATTAAATCCGACCTGCCTCGCCTGGCGCAGTAACGTCAGTTCATCCAGATGCAGCTGCGTGTAGCTGCGGTAGCCGTTTTCACTGCGCAGCGGCGGCGTCACCAGCCCCTTCTCTTCATAAAAGCGAATCGCTTTGCTGGTTAAACCGGTTTTTTTCGCCACATCGCTGATATTCACATTTCCCCCTTGACCTTCCCCTTGATGGAAGGTTTAACCTTCATAACAGTCAGTAAAAAGCACGATATCGGTCAACAACTGACCAGATCATTATACGGGAGTTTTACTATGTCTCACACTATCGACCTGACGCTGGATGGCCTCTCCTGCGGTCATTGCGTCAAACGCGTAAAAGAAAGCCTTGAACAGCGCCCCGATGTTGAAAGCGCTGAAGTCACTATCGACCATGCCGCCGTTACCGGCAGCGCCAGCGCGGATGCGCTGATCGATACCATCAGGCAGGCCGGCTATGGGGCGGAGCTGAGCCACCCAAAGGCTAAACCGCTGGCAGAGTCATCATCCCCGTCGGAAGCACTGACAGCGGCCACTCCTGAGCTTCCGGCAGCGGATGATATTGATGACAGCCAACAGCTGCTGATCAACGGCATGAGCTGCGCCAGCTGCGTCTCCCGGGTACAAAACGCCCTGCAGGCGGTACCGGGCGTCGCCCAGGCACGGGTCAACCTCGCGGAGCGCACTGCGCTGGTGATGGGCAGCGCCTCCGCAGCAGATTTAGTGCAGGCCGTTGAAAAAGCGGGCTACGGCGCGGAGGCCATCGAAGATGATGCCGAACGCCGCGAGCGCCAGCAGGAA
This sequence comes from Enterobacter sp. WCHEn090032, assembly GCF_003986875.1. NCBI lineage: Bacteria > Pseudomonadati > Pseudomonadota > Gammaproteobacteria > Enterobacterales > Enterobacteriaceae > Enterobacter > Enterobacter sp. WCHEn090032. Next base: position 143,311 of record NZ_RXRN01000004.1, on the reverse strand, counting down.
ACGGCGATTGCCACCATGAAGCGCTTCCGCTGGCAGGCGATTGTCGCCCTGCTGGTGGGTATTCCGGTGATGGTGTGGGGGATGCTCGGCGACAACATGATGGTCACCGACGACAACCGCACGCTGTGGCTGGTCATCGGTCTCATTACCCTGGGCGTGATGGTCTTCGCGGGCGGTCATTTCTATACCAGCGCCTGGAAGAGCCTGAAAAACCGCACCGCGACGATGGATACGCTGGTTGCGCTCGGCACGGGTGCGGCGTGGCTCTACTCCATGAGCGTGAACGTCTGGCCCCAGTGGTTCCCAATGGAAGCGCGGCATCTCTATTATGAAGCCAGCGCGATGATCATCGGCCTGATTAACTTAGGCCATATGCTGGAAGCCCGCGCCCGTCAGCGCTCCTCGAAAGCGCTGGAAAGGTTGCTCGATTTAACCCCGCCAACCGCGCGCGTGGTCACGGACGACGGGGAAAAGAGCGTCCCGCTGGCCGAGGTTCAGCCTGGCATGACGCTGCGTCTGACTACGGGCGATCGCGTTCCCGTTGACGGTAAAATCACGCAGGGCGAAGCCTGGCTGGATGAAGCGATGCTGACCGGCGAGCCCATCCCCCAGCAGAAATCAGACGGTGACGCCGTTCATGCCGGTACGGTGGTACAGGACGGCAGCGTGCTGTTTACCGCCAGCGCCGTCGGCAGCCACACCACGCTGTCGCGCATTATTCGCATGGTGCGCCAGGCGCAGAGCAGTAAGCCGGAGATTGGCCAGCTTGCCGACAGGATCTCTGCCATTTTTGTGCCGGTGGTAGTCGGTATTGCCCTGCTGAGCGCGGCGATCTGGTATTTCTTCGGCCCGGCGCCGCAGATTGTTTATACCCTGGTGATTGCCACCACGGTGCTGATCATCGCCTGTCCGTGCGCCCTTGGCCTGGCGACGCCGATGTCGATTATCTCCGGCGTAGGCCGCGCCGCCGAGTTTGGCGTGCTGGTGCGGGATGCAGACGCGCTGCAGCGGGCCAGCACCCTGGACACGCTGGTGTTTGATAAAACCGGCACGCTGACCGAAGGCAAACCGCAGGTAGTGGCCGTCACGACCGCAGGCATTGCCGAAGCGGACGCGCTGCGGCTTGCCGCGGCGCTGGAGCAAGGCTCCAGCCATCCGCTGGCGCGCGCCATCCTTGATAAAGCGAATGCATCTGCCCTGCCGCAGGTCAGCAACTTCCGTACCCTGCGCGGGCTCGGCGTCAGCGGTGAAGCCGAAGGCCACGCGCTGCTGCTGGGCAACCAGGCATTGCTTAATGACAACGGTATTGATACCTCCGCGCTGGAAAGCGAGCTGAAAGCGCAGGCGTCTCAGGGCGCCACGCCAGTTCTGCTTGCGGTCGATGGCCAGGCCGCCGCGCTGCTGGCCGTGCGCGATCCGCTTCGTCAGGATAGCGTGGACGCCTTGCAGCGCCTGCATCGCGCGGGCTACCGTCTGGTCATGCTGACCGGAGATAACCCAACAACGGCAAACGCCATCGCCCGGGAGGCCGGTATTGACGAGGTGATTGCGGGCGTACTGCCGGATGGCAAAGCGGACGCCATTAAAAACCTGCAGCGTCAGGGCCGTCAGGTGGCGATGGTCGGCGACGGCATCAACGATGCCCCGGCGCTGGCCCAGGCGGACGTGGGAATTGCCATGGGGGGTGGGAGCGACGTGGCCATTGAAACCGCCGCCATTACGCTGATGCGCCATAGCCTGATGGGCGTTGCCGACGCGCTGGCCATTTCAAAAGCCACGTTGCGCAACATGAAGCAGAACCTGCTGGGGGCGTTTATCTATAACACCCTCGGTATCCCGATTGCGGCCGGCATTTTATGGCCGCTGACCGGCACGCTGCTAAACCCGGTGGTCGCAGGTGCGGCGATGGCGCTCTCCTCCATCACCGTGGTGAGCAACGCCAACCGGCTGCTGCGCTTTAAACCGAAGGATTGAACCTTGTACTCGTACGCGCTAGCATGACCCTTTCCATTCATGGAGCGCGTATGGGTCTGTTTAATCGTATAAAAACATCGTTTCGCGCCCTCTTTCCTCGCCGTTACGCCTGGCCGGGTCTGGATATCTCTCTCCCCGGCGGGCAACACCTGCACCTGGTAGGCAGCATTCATATGGGTACGCAGGATATGTCTCCCCTGCCGCCCGGCCTGATCAAGCTGCTGAAACACGCCGACGCACTGGTCGTTGAGGCGGACATCTCCGGCCATGAGTCGCCGTTCGCTGGCCTGGAGAGCGATCTCACGCTCGCGGAACGTCTGGATGAAACCCAGCTTGCGGAGCTGACGCGCGTGGCGGATGAAACGGGCGTCTCGCTTTCCATGATTGACACCCTGCCGCTGTGGCAAATTGCGATGGTGCTGCAGGCCACGCAGGCGCAGCGTCTGGGTCTGCGCGGTGATTACGGCATTGATTACCAGCTGCTGAATGTGGCCAGGGCGCGCAGTCTGCCCATCATCGAACTGGAAGGGACCGACAGCCAGATTGCGCTCCTGCGACAGCTTCCCGACGACGGCCGTATGCTGCTGGATGATACGCTGACCCACTGGCACACCAACGCGCGACTGCTGCAAACCATGATTGGCTGGTGGCTGGACGCGCCGCCTGCGGAGGGTAAGCTGGCCTTACCGTCGACCTTCAGTGAATCGTTATACGATGTGCTGATGAATGCGCGCAACCAGGCCTGGCGACAGACGCTGCATGCGCTACCTGCGGGGCATTATGTGGTGGCGGTCGGGGCGTTACATTTGTACGGAGAAGGGAATTTGCCGTCGCTGCTGAAATAAAAAAATGGCCAATATTTCTATTGGCCCGTCAAAGAGGAATTTCATCGTTTTTATTATGCCGAAGGAGACCTTCGGTTGAGCCGATTGTCGCTCAAAGTGACCATCACTGCCAATACTATTGCGCAAGATGGTGCTATTTTTTAGACAAACGTCAGGCGTATGCTGATGGCATGATTTGTCTGTCGTAAGAAGGATAGCTATGACTCCCGCCGTTAAATTACTCGAAAAAAACAACATTTCTTTCCGGATCCACACTTACGATCACGATCCGAATGAGACCAACTTTGGTGATGAAGTGGTGCGCAAGCTGGGCCTGAACGCGGACCAGGTGTATAAAACGCTGCTGGTTGCGGTGAATGGCGACATGAAGCACCTCGCCGTCGCGGTTACGCCGGTGGCGGGACAGCTGGATCTGAAGAAAGTCGCTAAAGCCCTGGGGGCGAAGAAGGTGGATATGGCCGACCCGATGGTTGCGCAACGCACCACGGGCTACCTGGTGGGTGGGATCAGCCCGCTCGGGCAGAAAAAACGTTTGCCGACGCTGATTGATGCCCCTTCACAGGAATTTGACACCATCTTTATATCCGGAGGCAAACGCGGGCTGGATATTGAGCTGGCCGCGGGCGATCTGGCGAAAATGCTGGACGCGAAGTTTGCGGATATTGCGCGCCGGGATTGAGAAATTTGCCGGGTGGCGGCTTCGAGGTAAAAGCAAAACGGTAACAGGCGTTACCGTTTTTTGTGTTCGCGCCCTCTCCCGATGGGAGAGGGTTGGGGTGAGGGCATCAGGCCGCACAACACTACTGCCAGCTCACCTCGCCTTTCGGCTCATACGCATTCACGTCTATCGGTGAATTCTGCTCGATGAACTGCTTCAGCACTTCCGCATCAATAAAGCCGGTATTCACGTAGCCCGGTTTATTATCAATATGCGGATAGCCGTCGCCGCCGGTGGCGTTAAAACTCAGAGTCGCCAGACGGTAGGTTTTGCCAGGATCGACCGGTTCACCTTTAATCTTAAGATCGTTAAGCTTGCCGTCTTTCGCCACAAAGCTGACGTTGGCAAACTGCGGATAGGCCCCGGAATCCGGTTTCATCTGCGCCACAGCGGTCAGATAGTCAATGACCTCTTTCCCGCTCATATCGGCATAGACCACCACGTTACCGAACGGCTGCACCTTCAGGACGTCTTTATAGGTGATGTTGCCGCCTTCGATAGAGTCACGAATGCCGCCGCCGCTCATCACGCCGAAGTCAGCGCCGGTGCGCGCCATTTGCGCCGCCAGTACCAGGTGACCCATGTTGGTCTGCACGAAGCGAACTTTACTGCGGTCCCCTTCCAGACGCCCGTTCAGCGTGCCGATTTTCACATCCAGCTGCGCCTTACCTTTGTTCTGGAACGGCGTCAGCAGGGAGAGCATTTGCTGGTTTTCGGCGATCTCTGGCGTGTAAAGTACGCGCTCACTTTTCCCGTCCGGGTAGGTAACCTTTTTCTTCAGGTTGACCGGAATGAGCTGATAATGCACCAGCTTCATCTCACCGTTACGGAACTCGAAGTCCGCCCGGCCCACGTATTTGCCCCACTCGTGCGCCTGCACAATCCAGATACCGTTCTGACGGTCTGGGGCGCACGGCGTACCCGGCACGTAATCCACCTGCTTTTTGTTCTCCGAGGCCATACACACCGGATCTTGTGAGTGACCACCCACAATCATCGCCAGCGAGCCCGCTGGCAGGCTGCGCGCCATCTCCACGTCACCCGGTGCGTTCGAGCCGTGCTCACCGTTATCGTAGTGCCCCATGTGGGTGGTGGCGATAATCACGTCCGGCTTTTCGTTTTGCTGCAGCTCCTGAATCACCAGCTTCGCTTCGTCTGCCGGTTTGCGGAATTCGATATCGGTAAAGAACTCCGGGTTGCCAATTTTCGCCGTATCGTCGGTGGTTAAGCCAATGACCGCGATCTTCAGATCCTGACGCTTAAACAGCGCCCAGGGCTTAAACAGGCGCTCGCCGGTACTTTTCTGGTAAATATTGGCGGAAAGGAAGGGGAATTTGGCCCATTTTTCCTGCTGACGCAGCACGCTCAGCGGGTTATCAAACTCGTGGTTACCGACGGCCATCGCGTCGTAGCCAATCAGATTCATGCCGCGGAAATCGGGCTCGGCATCCTGTAAATCAGATTCCGGCACGCCGGTATTGATATCGCCTCCTGACAGTAACAGCACGCTGCCGCCCTGGGCTGCCACCTCTTTACGAATGCCGTCCACCAGCGTTTTTTGCGCCGACAGACCATATTCGCCGTATTCACTGCGCCAGAAATGACCGTGGTGATCGTTGGTATGCAGAATGGTGATTTTATAGGTTTTGTCTTTTTCATACGCCTGCGCGGGCAGGCTTACCATACCCCAGGCGGCAATCAGCGCCAGCGCGACGCCCCGCTTCATTAACTTCATCTTCTCTCTCCCTGACCAATAGACAAAGGCAGAAATTACAGTGACTAATAAGAATAGACAAATAAGTTTTCAGAATTGCGACTTTCTTCAAAGGTCCCGGGCGGGTATGTTAGTCGGATAATAATTACACCCTGCATCGCTAATAACTCAAGACGTGGTAATTCTCTCTATGGCAATCAGTGAATCAACCCAGACAGTTCCGGGCGCGCCGGCGTCGCGCACCTCCTTTAAAGTATTAGGCGCAATCAGTCTCTCGCATCTGCTCAACGACATGATCCAGTCGTTAATTCTGGCCATTTATCCGCTGCTGCAGTCCGAGTTCTCCCTCACCTTCGTGCAGATCGGGATGATCACTCTGACCTTCCAGCTGGCTTCCTCACTGCTGCAGCCGGTGGTGGGCTACTGGACGGATAAATACCCAATGCCGTGGTCGCTGCCGATCGGCATGTGCTTTACCTTAAGCGGACTGGTGCTGCTGGCCATGGCCGGAAGCTTTGAAGCCGTGCTGATTGCCGCCGCGCTGGTAGGTACCGGCTCGTCCGTTTTCCATCCAGAGTCCTCGCGCGTGGCGCGTATGGCTTCCGGGGGACGTCACGGTCTGGCGCAGTCTCTCTTCCAGGTGGGCGGCAACTTTGGTAGCTCCCTCGGCCCACTGCTGGCTGCGGTGATTATTGCCCCTTACGGTAAAGGCAACGTGGCCTGGTTCGTCCTGGCCGCACTGCTGGCGATTATTGTGCTGGCGCAGATCAGCCGCTGGTATGCTGCTCAGCATCGGGTGAATAAAGGAAAATCTAAAGCGAAGGTTATCAATCCCCTTCCTCGCAATAAGGTTATCCTGGCGGTGGCCGTCCTGCTGGTGCTGATTTTCTCGAAATACTTCTATATGGCGAGCATCAGCAGCTATTACACCTTTTATCTGATGCAAAAATTCGGATTATCGGTACAAAACGCGCAGATCCATCTGTTTGCCTTCCTGTTCGCCGTCGCCGCCGGCACGGTCATTGGCGGGCCTGTAGGGGATAAGATTGGGCGTAAATATGTTATTTGGGGCTCTATCCTCGGCGTAGCGCCCTTTACCCTCATTTTGCCGTACGCCAGCCTTGAATGGACAGGGATTTTAACCGTGATTATTGGTTTTATCCTCGCTTCCGCGTTTTCCGCCATTCTGGTCTATGCCCAGGAGCTGCTGCCAGGACGTATCGGTATGGTTTCCGGACTCTTTTTCGGTTTCGCCTTCGGTATGGGAGGCCTTGGCGCGGCGGTATTGGGGATGGTTGCGGATCACACCAGCATCTTCCTGGTTTATAAAATCTGCGCTTTCCTGCCACTTCTTGGGATGTTAACCATATTCCTGCCTGATAACCGCCACAAAGCGTAAATAAGGGGTAGCCAAAGTTTGTCTTTGGCTACCTGCCCCCCTGATGCCATAAGGGTTTCCTCTACTTCCCTCACTGAATTTAGCAAAATGCGCTTTTTATGGTGCTTATTGCTGTTTTATTCAAACTTCAACAATTATTCATAAACATAAGGGTAAAAATTGTCATAAACTATTACTCGGTTTTTGGTTTTTCACCAAAAAGGATCACCCACAACGAAAGGAGACGGAATGCACCACGCCACACCGCTTATCACCACCATTGTTGGTGGACTTGTGCTCGCTTTTATCCTCGGCATGATTGCCAATAAACTGCGTATTTCTCCTCTTGTCGGCTATCTGCTAGCGGGCGTCCTGGCCGGGCCGTTTACGCCAGGGTTCGTGGCGGATACCAAACTGGCCCCTGAGCTGGCGGAATTGGGCGTGATTCTGCTGATGTTTGGCGTCGGTCTGCATTTTTCCCTGAAGGATTTGATGGCGGTAAAGTCGATTGCCATACCGGGAGCGATCGCCCAGATAGGGGTGGCGACGCTGCTGGGGATGGCACTGTCGGCTGTGCTGGGCTGGTCGTTGATGACCGGCATCGTATTTGGGCTGTGTCTCTCGACCGCCAGTACCGTGGTGCTGCTGCGTGCGCTTGAAGAGAGACAGCTGATAGACAGCCAGCGTGGGCAAATCGCGATAGGCTGGCTGATTGTTGAAGACCTGGTGATGGTCCTGACGCTGGTGCTGCTGCCTGCCGTGGCTGGCATGCTGGAAAAAGACAATATCGGCTTCGCGTCACTGGCGCTGGATATGAGTATCACCATCGGGAAAGTGGTGGCGTTTATCGCCATCATGATGCTGGTGGGCCGCCGTCTGGTCCCGTGGATCATGTCCCGCAGCGCGGCAACCGGCTCACGCGAGCTGTTTACCCTCTCCGTGCTGGCGCTGGCGCTGGGCATTGCTTTTGGTGCCGTTGAGCTGTTTGACGTCTCCTTTGCCCTGGGCGCCTTCTTCGCCGGGATGGTGCTGAACGAATCCGAGCTGAGCCATCGCGCGGCGCACGATACCCTGCCGCTGCGCGACGCCTTCGCCGTGCTGTTCTTCGTCTCCGTCGGGATGTTGTTTGACCCGCTTATTCTGATCCAGCAGCCGCTGGCCGTGCTGGGCACGCTGGCGATCATCATATTTGGTAAATCCCTCGCCGCCTTCTTCCTGGTGCGGATGTTTGGCCACTCGCCGCGTACGGCACTGACCATCGCCGCCAGCCTGGCGCAGATTGGCGAGTTCGCCTTTATTCTCGCCGGTCTGGGCATGGCCCTGAATCTGCTGCCACAGGCCGGGCAAAACCTGGTGTTGGCAGGCGCGATCCTGTCGATTATGCTGAACCCGGTGCTGTTTGCCCTGCTGGAAAAATACCTCGATAAAACCGAAACCCTGGAAGAGCAGACCCTCGACGAGGCCATCGAAGAAGAGAAGCAGATCCCGGTGGATATTTGCAACCACGCCCTGCTGGTCGGCTTTGGCCGCGTGGGAAGCCTGCTTGGCGAGAAGCTGATGGCGCAGGGTATTCCGCTGGTGGTGATTGAAACCTCGCGTACCCGCGTCGACGAGCTGCGCGAGCGCGGCATTCGGGCGGTGCTGGGCAATGCGGCGAACGAAGAGATCATGAACCTGGCGCATCTGGACTGCGCCCGCTGGCTGCTGCTGACCATACCCAACGGCTATGAAGCGGGCGAGATTGTGGCTTCCGCGCGCGAGAAGTGCCCCAATATCGAGATTATCGCCCGGGCGCATTATGACGACGAGGTGGAATATATCACCGAGCGCGGCGCGAATAAGGTGGTGATGGGCGAACGCGAGATTGCGAATACGATGCTGACGCTGCTGGAGAAACCGCCGGTTGAAGAAGGGGTGACGGGTTAAGTGTTGTGCGGCCAGGTCCCCTCACCCTAACCCTCTCCCCATAGGGGAGAGGGAACTCGAACACCCTCTCCCCTATGGGGAGAGGGTTAGGGTGAGGGGTTTCTTTACCTGTCCCAGTACGCCTCTTCGAGGCTGTCTTCCCGCTCCGGCAGGCCGCGTGTTAAGCGCGGCGAGTGCTGGTTCAGCACCTGATAACTGACGCGATTCGCGTATTTACACACCTGCGCCAGCGACGAGTAGGTCAGCCAGTTGAATTTATGTTTGCTGGAATTGGGTACGTTGGTTTTGTGGTAAGCATTGGCGGTAATGTCGTGCAGCAGTGCCGCCAGCGCGCCGTCGCCCGCGCCGTTGGTGTTCATGATCTTCTCCGGTCCGCCCATATAGGGCGCGATGTGAGAGTAGATCCGCAGTGGGTTAATGCAATCTTTGTAACGCATGCCGCGGCTGAACTCATACTGGTTAAACTCGGCAATCGCCCCCGGCAGCAGCGGATGCTGGGTTTTGCGTTTACTCTCTTCTTCCGTGAAGCCCGCCATATACAACCCGACAGGACCGGCGGTGCAGAGCACCAGGTCCACCCAGTCCAGCGCTTTATCAGACGCCAGCAGCGGATCGCTTTCACCGGTCAGCGCTTCGGCCTCTTCTTCGTTCATTGCCAGAATCGAAACGTGCTCTTTCAGGAACGCCTGCCACCACTCCGGGTTATCGGCAATCACGAATTTGGTGCCCAGCGTTAACACTACCGGCACATCGTACTTTTTGGCGTACTCAATGGCTTTCATGGTGGCTTCCGGCATCGGCTCTCCCGGCTTGCAGCGCACCAGATAGGAGGTCAGTACCAGCGCCGACGCGCCCGCGATCACCTCTTCAGGAATGCTTTCCGCGCGCAGCTTATTCATGTGGCCCGGGCTGATGGCAAAGGTACGTTCACCGGATTCGCCGATCAGCGTAAAGCAGCGGCCAATCGGCCCGTCAACGCCCTGGAGATAGTTCAGATCGGTACGGCTGGAGGTGTTGCACAGATAACGGTAGGCGTAACCACCGATTTCGATATTGCTGCACATGACGCCAAGCAGGACAGAGCGGTCGTCAGCCAGCACGGAGTAGTTGTGCATAGTATTCCCGATGGTGCCTCCGGCAAACTGATGGGTAATCAGGTTTTCGCGCACCAGCTCCTGGTACAGCGCTTCGGCCACGTCATCTTCAATCACCAGCGAGTGACCGGCGCTCAGACCGTAACGAGCGACAAACTCATCATCCACTTTCGCTTCAATGTCCACCAGCGTCTGGTCGATACCGACGACCCAGGCCGCGCTGGTTTCATTTTCAGGCTGGATTTGCTGCAGGAGCGGATCGCGGGCATCGACGGGAAAGTAGTGTTTGGATTTGCGTTTACCGGGAAATTTCATGGTCTGAACTGTACGAAGAATATGGGCCGGGAATGGTAGCACAAACCCGGCCCGGAGTGCGATCAGCGGCTGTTCGTCACCAGCGAGACCATCATGTCGATATGTTCTGGCGAATCGTTAAGCGCCGGAATGTACTCGTACTTTTCACCGCCAGCTTCAAGGAAAAATTCCCGGTTTTGCACCGCGATCTCCTCCAGCGTTTCCAGGCAGTCAGCCGAGAAGCCCGGCGACATCACCTGAACATGCTTCACGCCCTTCTCACCGAGCATTTTGAGGGTTTCATCGGTGTACGGCGTCAGCCACGGCTCGCGGCCGAAGCGCGACTGGAAGGTCATCATCACCTTCTCCGGCGGCAGGCCAAGGGCGGAGACCAGTTCGCGGGTGGTATCGCGACAGCGCTGCGGGTAATCATCCCCTTCGTTGGCGAAACGCTGCGGGATGCCGTGATAGGAGAGCAGCAGCAGATCCGGCTCGCCGTGTTTTTCAAACGACGCGCGCGCGCTGTTGGCAAGCGCCTTGATGTACAGCTCGTTATCCGCATAGTCGCGAATAAAGGTCACGCCCGGAATGCGGCGGCGGGTCGCCAGAATGCGGGCCAGCTCGTCCCAGACGGCGGCCACCGTCGAGCAGGAGTACTGCGGGTAGAGCGCCAGCACCACGATATGGTCCACGCCCTGCGCCAGCAGTGAATCCACCGCGCTTTCCAGGGACGGTTTGCCGTAGCTCATGCCGAGCGCGACGGGCATCTCTGGCAGGCGGGCAGCCAGCGCTTTTTCCTGGCGACGGCTGTAAACCATCAGCGGCGAGCCCTCTTCCATCCACACGGACTGATAGAGTTTGGCGACGCGCGGAGAACGGATCGGCAGAATGACGCCACGCAGCAGCGGCCACCACAGCAGTCGCGGAAAATCCACGACGCGCGTGTCGCTTAAAAATTGTCGCAGGTAGCGTTTTACCGCGTCTGATGTAGGTGCTTCTGGAGTACCCAGATTGGCAAGCAGGATGCCGGTTTTCGCCTGACTCATTCACGCCTCTTAACCATTTGAATGGTTGTCAATTGTAGCGGAAATGCGTTTAAACGAAACCCATTGCTGTAATAGGTAAGATGAGAATTTTTCTCACCCGGTGGCCCGGGTGAGAGAGATGCGATTAGCCGAGGATTTTTTCCAGCTCAGCACGCACGTCAGCCACGGCTTTGGTGCCGTCAACTTTCGCGTATTTGGTGTTACCCGCCTGCGCTTCTTTGGTGTAGTAGCCGATCAGCGGCGCAGTCATCTGATGGTATTCCACCAGGCGCTTACGCACGGTCTCTTCCTGATCGTCTTTACGGGTGGTCAGCTCTTCGCCGGTCACGTCATCTTTGCCTTCAACCTTAGGTGGGTTGAATTTGATGTGGTAAACGCGGCCAGACGCAGCGTGTACGCGACGGCCAACGATACGATCAACGATCAGCTCGTCCGGTACGTCGAACTCCAGAACGTAGTCCACGTTGATGCCCGCTTCTTTCATGGCGTCAGCCTGAGGAATGGTGCGTGGGAAACCGTCCAGCAGGAAACCGTTACGGCAGTCTTCCTGAGCAATGCGCTCTTTGACCAGAGCAATAACCAGCTCGTCAGTCACCAGCTTGCCTGCGTCCATGATGTCTTTCGCTTGTTTACCCAGCTCGGAGCCAGATTTTACAGCGGCGCGCAGCATATCACCGGTGGAGATTTGCGGAATACCGTATTTCTCCATGATGAACTGAGCCTGAGTTCCTTTACCCGCGCCCGGAGCGCCAAGCAGAATAATACGCATTGCGAAAATCCCCTCAAAAGTCGATTCAATTTTTCAAAAGCGCTAAACAATACCACCAGAACGAGTGCGGCTCAAGGAAGGCGGGAAGGCTGAAACGGTTAATGGGGGGAGATAATTTGGGATAGTGCGAGAATGCCCCCTCACCCTAACCCTCTCCCCAAAGGGGAGAGGGGACGATTATACCCTCTCCCCTTTGGGGAGAGGGCTGGGTGAGGGGCAGGTGTTTAATTACGCCAGCAGCAGCCCATTCACACGTTTAATGAACAGGTTAGGATCTTCCAGCGTGCCGCGTTCGGCCAGCAGAGACTGGTCCAGCAGCAGCTCAACCCACTCAGCAAAGCGGGCTTCGTCCTGGGTATCCGCCGCGCGTTTCACCAGAGGATGATCCGGGTTCAGTTCGAAAATATATTTCACTTCCGGCACCGCCTGGCCCGCAGCCGCGAACAGCTTCGCCATCTGGGTGCTCATTTCATCGGCATCGGTGGTGACAATGGCCGGAGTGTCGGTCAGACGGTGAGTGAAACGCACCTCTTTTACGCGCTCGCCCAGCAGCGTTTTCACGCGCTCAATGAACGGCTCCAGCGCCTTCTCGGCTTCTTTCGCATTTTCATCCACTTCATCTGCCAGCTTGTCGATGGACTCGTCTGCCTTCGCAACAGACTGGAACGCCTTACCGTCGAACTCGGTCAGGTAGTTCATCATCCATTCGTCAATGCGGTCGGACAGCAGCAGTACTTCAATGCCTTTCTTGCGCAACAGCTCCAGGTGCGGGCTGCTCTTCGCTGCGGCGTAGCTGTCGGCGGTGATGTAGTAGATCTTCTCCTGCCCTTCTTTCATGCGGGAGATGTACTCTTCCAGCGACACGGTCTGCGCGGAGGAGTCGGTGTGCGTAGAGGCAAAGCGCAGCAGTTTAGCGATGGTTTCAACGTTCGCCATGTCTTCAGCCGGGCCTTCTTTCAGCACCAGACCGAACTGTTTCCAGAAGGTCTGATATTTTTCCGCATCGTCTTTCGCCAGTTTTTCCAGCATCTGCAGCGCACGTTTGGTCAGGGCGTTGCGCAAGTTACGGGTGACGGTGCTGTCCTGCAGAATTTCACGGGAGACGTTCAGCGGCAGATCGTTGGAATCTATCAGGCCGCGCACAAAGCGCAGGTAGTTCGGCATGAACTGCTCGGCGTCGTCCATGATGAAGACGCGCTGCACGTACAGCTTCAGGCCATGCTTGTGATCGCGGTTCCACATGTCCCACGGCGCCTGCGCCGGGATGTACAGCAGGCTGGTGTACTCCTGCTTACCTTCCACGCGGTTGTGGCTCCAGGTCAGCGGGTCGGTAAAGTCGTGGGCGATATGCTTGTAGAACTCGTTGTACTCGTCGTCCTTGATTTCAGCCTTGTTGCGCGTCCACAGCGCCTGCGCCTTGTTGATTTTCTCCCAGGAAACGATGGTTTCACCGTCTTTCTCTTCCTGTTTTTCAATCTCAACCGGCAGCGCGATGTGATCGGAGTACTTGCTGATGATGGAGCGTACGCGCCAGTCGTTCAGGAAATCATCTTCTCCTTCACGCAGGTGCAGGGTGATTTCGGTCCCGCGATCCGCTTTGGTGATGTCATCAACGGTGTATTCGCCTTCACCTTTCGATTCCCACAGCACGCCATTCTCCGCGCTGTCGCCCGCCGCGCGGGTGCGCACGGTGACTTTGTCCGCCACGATGAACGCCGAGTAGAAACCCACACCGAACTGACCGATCAGTTGGCTGTCTTTCGCCTGGTCAGAGCCCATGGACTCGAGGAACGCTTTGGTGCCGGATTTGGCGATGGTCCCGAGGTGGTCGATCACCTCGTCGCGGTTCATCCCGATGCCGTTATCGGCGATGGTCAGAGTGCGCTTCTCTTTATTGAAAGAGACGCGCACGCGCAGCTCACCGTCGCCTTCGTACAGATCCGGGTTAGACAGCGCGCGGAAGCGCAGCTTGTCCGCCGCATCGGAGGCGTTGGAAATCAGCTCACGCAGAAAAATTTCTTTGTTGGAATACAGGGAATGGATCATCAGGTGCAGAAGCTGTTTTACTTCTGACTGGAAACCGCGGGTTTCTTGTCCTTTCATCTATGTCGACCTCAACAATGCCATTTAATGGGGTTTTAAAACGTTGAGGGAGAGATGGGGATAAGGGGGGAAATTTTCAAGCGAAGGCGGCAAACGCCGCCTCCGTTTGGTCAGAAAATAATCTTGTGACGTCCTGCCAGAGAGTGGGACAGCGTAGTGCCGTCCACCATCTCCAGCTCGCCGCCGACCGGCACGCCGTGAGCGATGCGGCTGGCGTCAACGCCATACTGCGCGCACAGCTCGGCGATGTAGTTGGCAGTAGCTTCCCCTTCCACCGTGGGGTTGGTGGCGAGGATCACCTCTTTGATCGTTTCGGACTCAAGACGCTGTTCAAGGCGGTCAAGGCCGATATCGTCCGGGCCAATACCGTCCAGCGGGGAGAGATGCCCCATCAGCACGAAATAGCGGCCAGAAAACTGCCCGGTTTGTTCGATGGCGTAGATGTCCGCCGGACTCTCCACCACGCAAATCTGACCGTTTTCCTGACGACGCGGGTTCGTGCAGATGTTACAAACATCCTGCTCGGTAAAGGTACGGCAATCCGCACAGTGACCAATTTCTGACATGGCGCGGGTTAAAGCCTGCGCCAGGCGCATCCCGCCGCTGCGGTCGCGCTGCAATAGCGTAAACGCCATGCGCTGCGCTGACTTCGGGCCAACGCCCGGCAGGCAGCGCAGTGCTTCCATTAACTGCGTGAGCAGCGGACTGGTTTGCATCAGAATGGCATCTTGAAGCCAGGCGGCAGTTGCATACCGCTGGAAACGGAGGCCATTTTCTCTTTCTGAGTTTCGTCGATACGGCGCGCAGCATCGTTAAACGCGGCAGCAACCAGATCTTCCAGCATCTCTTTGTCGTCTTCGAGCAGGCTCGGGTCGATTTCAACGCGACGGCAGTTGTGCGCACCGTTGATGGTCACTTTGACCAGACCGGCACCGGATTCACCCGTGACTTCCAGCTGAGCGATCTCTTCCTGCATCTTCTGCATTTTTTCCTGCATCTGCTGAGCCTGCTTCATCAGGCCACCCAGACCGCCTTTTCCACCAAACATAGGCTTCTCTCTTCTTTCACGTTTAAGGATTACAACCGTAAGTCAGACTCACGATCAAATGGGGCGAATACTCTCTTCATCCAGATCGGCGTCGAAGAACCGGCGCAGGGTCTGAATGTTGTTATCCGCAATTATCGCCTCGCGCGCCTGCGCGAGCTTCTCTTCATAAATGGCCTGACGCCACTCCAGCGGCGTTTTCACCGCCGGATTATCATCTTCAATGATAGTCAATTCAACCGGTGAACCCTGTAAAGCGGCCAGCGCCTCGGCCAGCGCCTTTTGCGCACCGGGTGAATTCAGGTGGCGTTGACCCGGACGCAGGTGCAAACGCACCTGAGTGCCGTCCTGCTCTTTCCAGGCATTCAGCGCGACCTGCTCGACCAGCTTCGGCAACTGGAGCTGGCTGACCTCAGCGGCCCAGGCGTCGCGCGCAATAGCCTCTTCGGCAAGCTTCGCGGCCAGCTCCGGCGTTTTTTCATGCTCCAGCGCCTTTTTCAGCGCTTTTGGCGTGGCAACCACTTCCTTGACCGTTTCGACAACGGTGGTCGCCTTCCAGCGGTAAGCCTCTTCTTTCACCGGGGCTTTCTGCTCGAGCGCGGACGGTGCCGGACGCGACTGTACGCGCTCCGTTACCGAGGCCAGTCGTTCAAGCGCGGCGTTGTTCACCGGCCGCGCTCTTCCTGGCGCTGCCGGTTCACTCTTTTTTGGTTTGGTTACTCCCTGGGCACGCTGCAGTTGGCTGCGTGCGGCAAGCACCGAACTGGTGGCATCCGACAGCGGCACGTTCTGCGCCGGCGGTGTCGGCTGCGGCGGTACCTGCTGCGGCGACATCACCGCCGTTGGGGCGACCGGGGCGAAAGACTGCCGTGGCACCTCTGGCTCCGGCAGCGGCATGCGCGGGTGGAACGCCAGCGCGCGCAGCAGCGTCATTTCAACGCCCATCCTCGGGTCCGGCGCGAACGGTAACTCTTTACGGCCAATCAGCAGCGTCTGGTAGTAGAGCTGCACGTCGGCAGGCGGCACGGTGCGGGCTAGTTCACGCATCCGCTGTTCAATGGCGGCCATATCCGCACCAATGGCCGACGGAGAAAGCTGCAGCATTGCCACGCGGTGCAGCAGGCTAAGCATCTCAACCAGCAGCCCTTCCCATTCAATACCCCGTGCGGCTGCGGCATTCACCAGCGACATTACGCGTTCACCGTTGGCGGCAATCATCGCCTCAATAAGCGAAAGCGCCTGATCGTCATCCAGCGTACCGAGCATGGTGCTGACCGCGTCAGTCGAGAGCTTGCCGTCACCGCTGGCAATCGCCTGGTCGGTGAGGCTTAACGCATCACGCAGGCTGCCGTCTGCGGCGCGGGCCAGCAGTTGCAGGGCGCGCGGTTCGTGGACAATCTTCTCTTCGTCAAGAATGTGCTCAAGCTGCGTACGGATCTGCTCAACGTCCAGCGCCTTCAGATGGAACTGCAGGCAGCGGGACAAGATGGTGACCGGCAGCTTTTGCGGATCGGTGGTCGCCAGCAGGAATTTCACGTGCGCAGGCGGCTCTTCCAGCGTTTTCAGCAGGGCGTTGAAGCTGTGGCGGGACAGCATGTGCACTTCATCGATCAGGTAGACCTTGAAGCGGCCACGCGCCGGGGCGTACTGGACGTTGTCCAGCAGGTCGCGGGTATCTTCAACTTTGGTGCGTGAGGCGGCGTCGATCTCGATCAGATCGACAAAACGCCCCTGCTCGATCTCCCGGCAGTTATCACACACGCCGCAGGGGGTGGCGGTGATCCCGGTTTCGCAGTTGAGACCTTTTGCCAGCAAACGGGCAATAGAGGTCTTACCGACGCCGCGGGTGCCGGAGAAAAGATAAGCGTGATGGATGCGACCTAGCGACAAGCCGTTCGCCAGGGCCGTCAGCACATGCTCCTGACCGACAACGTCAGCAAAGGTTTGTGGTCGCCATTTACGGGCTAACACCTGATAACTCATGGGCAGGCTCTGCAACGCTGGAAGGTGAATTTATGGAGGGGAATGCTATCACAACCTCACCCATTGAGCGAGGTTGTGAAAACCGGGATTAATGACCCGGGAAAGGCACCAGGCTGTAGCTGGTAATGCCCTGTTTTTCCAGGCGCTGCTCACCGCCGAGATCGAACAGGTTGATGATGAAGGCCGCGTCGGTCACTTCGCCACCCAGACGACGAATCAGCTTCACCGTTGCTTCGATAGTGCCGCCGGTTGCCAGCAGGTCGTCAACCACCAGCACTTTGTCGCCAGGCTTGATCGCATCAACGTGGATCTCCAGCTGATCGGTGCCGTACTCCAGCTCATAGCTCTCGGCGATGGTTTCACGCGGCAGCTTGCGCGGTTTACGCACTGGCACAAACCCAACGCCCATCGCCAGCGCAACCGGTGCGCCAAACAGGAAGCCGCGGGCTTCAGTACCTACTACTTTGGTGATCCCGGCGTTTTTATAACGCTCGACCAGCAGTTCAATGCTGAGCGCGTACGCTTTCGGGTCTTCCAGCAAGCTGGTGACATCACGGAAAAGAATGCCAGGTTTTGGGTAGTCCTGGATGCTTTTGATGCTGTTTTTCAGATATTCAAGCTGCTGTGCAGTTGCGGTCATCGGTTTTGCCTAAATGAAACAGTGTTACTCACGGCGCGCAACGAGTCGGCCAAGGCAACAATTGTTTAACCTTTGACCAGGCGCACCTGTGCTCGAAAACGGTCGAATTTACTGGCTGCGCGTGATAATTGCAACAGCCATGATGAGGCTTCAGTGCTTTTGTTGCTTTTCATCAACCACGGGGATCCGCCACATGAAGATGAGCAGACAGGTGAGAATGACCAGCAACAGGATCCGCACCCACAGCATTTTCACCAGCCATAATGATATCGCGAAGGTGATGAGGATCACCGCAATCGCGCGCGGCTTCGCACCGGGCGGCATGGCCCGGTGTTTTTGCCAGTGCCGCAGATAGCCGCCAAACCACGAGCGATACAGCAGCCAGTGGTGAAAACGCGGTGACGAACGGGCGAAGCACCAGGCCGCCAGCAGAATAAACGGCGTGGTTGGCAGCAGGGGTAAAACCACACCCAGCGTGCCAAGCACTACCGCGAGCCAGCCAATGATGATTAAAATAGTACGCTGCATAATGCGAATCGTTATCAAACTGAATGGCTACTTTACCACTGGAGAGCGCCTTGAAAACAGACTTGCTTCTGGAGATGCTGCAAAAACAGCTGACCACCCTGCGAGCCGAGGCCACCCCTCTGCTGGGGCACGCCACGCTGAAGCCGCGCTTTGACCGGCAGCTTTTTCGTACCCGCAGCACGGTAATAGAGGAGTATATTGCGGAAGCGCAGACGAATCTCGACGAGCTGCGCCATGCCGTTGAGCGTGAACAGCCTGAACAGGTGGCGTGGCTCGCTGAGCATCTCACTGAGCAGATTACCGCCCTGCACCGCGAAATTGCCGCCTGGCCGCTGCGCGCCTGGGACAGCGCCTCGCCGGGGCTCGGCAAATGGCAGCGAAAGCGGCTGGAAAATCAGGAGTTTGAACGCCGGCTGTTTGAGATGAAGCGCGAACGCGAAGTGCGGCTGAACAACAGCGAAACGCTGGAAGAGCAGCAGCTATTGATGCGCGAGATTGGCGCGCTGGAAGGTCGCATCGTCCGCTGCCGTCAGGCGCTGGAGGAGATTGAGCGCGTCATTGAACGTTTGACCCGTTAACAGGAGCCATACTTATGTCACTGGAAAATGCACCCGATGAGGTCAAACTGGCCGTCGATTTGATTATGCTGCTGGAGAATCATGAGATCCCCGCAGAAACGGTACTAAAGGCGCTGGAGATTGTGCGTCGGGATTTTGAGGGAAAACGTTCCCCTCACCCTACCCTCTCCCCAGAGGAGAGAGGGTAAAAGCAGCCCGCCCCCGATTATTCCCTCTCCCTTCAAGGGAGAGGGTTAGGATGAGGGTCGTCTCCCTTAATCTCGCGCTTCACTTCCGTATGCTCATCACCTTTTTCATTACGCAGGTGAACCTCAAGCTGGTTGAAGGCGATATTTATATCGTTTTCACGACACAGGCGATCGATAGAACGGTTCAGCTCATCCACCGTGTAGCTGCGGTCACGCAGTTCACGCACGTATAAACGCAGCTCGTGATCCAGCGTGCTCGGCCCAAAGGTGGTGAAGAACACCGCCGGGGCCGGATCGTGCATCACTTTCGGATGTTCCGACGCCGCCTTGAGCAGCACCTCTTTCACCTTCTCCAGATCCGATCCATACGCCACGCCCAGGCGGATCACCACGCGCGTCACCGTGTCGGAGAGCGACCAGTTGATCAGACGCTCGGTCACAAACGCTTTGTTCGGGATGATCACCTCTTTACGATCGAAGTCGGTGATGGTGGTAGCACGAATACGGATCTTGCTGACCGTACCGGAGAAAGTGCCGATGGTGACGGTATCGCCGATACGCACCGGACGTTCGAACAGGATAATCAGGCCAGAGACAAAATTACCGAAGATCTCCTGCAGACCAAAACCCAGACCGACCGAGAGCGCGGCCGCCAGCCACTGCAGTTTGTCCCACGACACGCCAAGCGAGCCAAAGACCGTCATCGCCCCCACAATAATGATGACGTAGTTGAGGATCGTGGTAATGGCGTACGAGGCCCCCTGGCGCAGATTCAGACGCGACAGAACCAGCACTTCCAGCAGGCCCGGCAGGTTGCGAATCAGCGCCCAGGCCACGACCGACGACACCAGAGCAAACAGCAGGCTACCCATGGTCACGCTTTTCATGACCGCCGCACCGGCTTCGGTTCCGTTGTATTGCCAGAGGGTAATACTGTCGAGATAGGCGAAAACGGTAATAAGATCGGACCAGATTGCCCAGAACATCACGGCGAACAGCGCGATCATCACCAGCATGGTGATACGCAGCGTCTGCTGGTTAACCTGCTCCAGCGCGATGGTCGGCTCTTCCTGTGGCTCAGCCCCTTCGGCCCCCTCTTTCACCTGATGCTGACGACGCGCGATGGCGCGGCGATAGGCAATGCGACGGGCCGCTACGCTCAGGCCGCGCAGCACGGTCTGGTAGAGCAGGTTCCAGACGATCACCAGATAGACCGTTTCAATCCAGCGTCCGGACAGGCGCAGCGTGGTATAGAAGTAGCCCGTCGCCGTAAGCACCATCAGCGCCAGCGGAATGATCGCCAGCACCGTCACGGTGGCCAGACGAATATTGTGGGACTCTTTATCACGCCAGCTGTCGCGGCACATCGGCCACATCAGGATAGCAATCAGCAGCAGGTTCAGCAGTATGACCAGCTGGCCCAGCACATCATCCATCAGATGCAGCGGGGAAAGTTCAGAGACAACCGACCAGAAGTGCAGCGGCAGGAGCGCCAGGCTGATGCGCACAATCTGACGACGCCAGTGGCTGGTCAGCTGGGCAGGCATGTTGAAATGACGCACGGCCACGCCGTCTTTTTCCAGCACCTTCCAGCACACGCCGAACACCAGCCAGAACAGCGCCAGTTTTTTACTGAAGGCCCACAGCAGATCGCTGACGTTAAGCTGCATGGTGAGCAGGATCAGGCCCACCGCCAGGATAATCAGGCATACCGGCAGGGCACGAATGAGGTCGATCAGAATCGCTTTTGGCGTATGCAGCTGGCTATCGTTTCGCAGTTGCCCCACTTCAGACGCCAGTTTGGCCTGGTATTTTTTCAGCCAGCCCAGACGCCAGCGAATCAGGCCCGCGATCAGCAGCAACGGTAACCCCGCCAGGAAGGCAATCATCACCGCAGGCCAGGCTTTCTCCCAGTTCACGGTGATTTTCATGCTCTTGATCTGGGTTTTCAGCGTCTCCGGGAAGGATTTCACCCAGTCCCAGTCCATGGGTTTGTTGCTGTTTACCCAGAAAATCTGCTGGGTCAGGATCTCCTGCAGGCTTTTCGAGACGCTCACCAGCTGCTGCTGGTTGATTTGCAGGTTAATGGCCATCATCAGCTGGTTGCCCAGCTGTTTGTTGAGCTGGTCCAGCAGCTCGCGACGCATATCAACAACCTGGAGCAGCGCATCGTGCACTTCAGGATTCACGTCGCTGGAATGGCCCTCTTCAATTTTGGCGACAAAGGCATCGCTCTGGAACAGGGCATCGCGCTGCTGGTTAACGTCGAATTGTTCCAGACGTAAATCCGCAATGCGGTTGGTCATGTCCTCCAGCTCATCGGCGGACGGGAGCGTCTGCTGCTGCTGGTAGAGAATACGCGACAGCAGGAGGCTGCCTTTGAGGACCGCGATCTGCTCTTTGATATTGCGTTCCGCCTGCAGCGCACGATCCAGCCAGTTTTTAACTTTGATATTTTGCTGAACCAGCGAGTTGCCGTTTTCTGTCGCCAGTATCAGGCGCTGACTAAGCTGATGGTTAGCCTCAAGCTCCTGCTTCACCAGCGGGTTCGCCTGGATGCGGGCGGTTTCGTCAGGTGAGACGGCCTCCTGGGCGGTTTTTTCCGTCAGCGTCAGACGCTTGCTGTTAACCGCCTCCTGCAACAACTGAAGCTGGTGTTCCAGGCGATTAATATTTGCGGTGACGTAATCACGCTGCTTCTGCAGCGTATCCTGCAGCACCGTGTTCCCTTCCAGGCTTTTACGCTGCTGTTCGATCTGCGCATTGAGCAACGTCTGCTGCACCAGCAGCAGGGTTTGCTGGGTCGGGCGCAGTGTGCCTTCCCCCACCGTCGTGCCATTCAGACGGTTGCGGATTTGCTGCAGCTGCTGAGACGCGGCGTACATCGCGTTTTGCACACGCTCGGGCTGGGTCTGCAGGGAGACCAGCTGGCTGTTATAGGTTGCGAGATCGGATTGTGCGGTTTGCAGGTCGTCGAGTAACTGTGCAACGCGCGATTCCAGCTGACGCAGGGAGAGCGTCGAGAGCGTTTTGCGCGTTTCGTCGTCGTTATCGACGTCACTCAGGGCATTCAGCGATTCCGTCGCTTTACGCATGTTTTCAGGGGCCTGCGCCACCTTCTGACGAAGCTGGGCGGTTTCGGCTTTAACACGCTCAATTTTATCCAGCGTTTCCAGCGTTTCCGTTAAATCCTGCTGGGTAAGCTTATCCTGAGGAGAGAGGTCTTTCTGTTTGTTCAGGGTGTCGAGTTGCGACTGAACATCGGCACGCGAAGGAATATCATTGCTGTTATCGGCGCGGGCCCAGGTCAGCGGCGCCGTAGCGAAGAAAAACAGCATCGCAAAGAGCAATGCAAAAACAGGATGTTGCGAGCGATTGATGGGCAGCATAATTGTGAATGATGTCAGAAGATGACCGAAAATAGTCCGGCGTGAAGAATATCACGCTCGCCTGAAGCAGAATAGCGCGAACGTTATCCTCTGAGATAAATCCTGGAAAGGCCTCAGGCAGTTAGCGGAGGCGCATCGCTGCGCAGCGTCGGACAGAGCTGTAGCATTTCCAGTAAAATCGCGACGTAGCTGCGGGCTTCCGCTTTGAGGTCAAAGGATTGCGGCGCAAAGAGCCAGTTTTCCATCAGACCGGAAATGTAGCTACGCATCAGGATAGCCGCCCGGCGGGTGAACAGATTGGCCGGTAACAGTTTTGCCTCCATGCACAGCCGCAGGTTGTGCTCAATACGGTCATAGCTCTCCAGGCTAAGGCTGCGCTGCGCCTGCTGCACCACCGCCATCTCGCCCACGAACTCGCATTTATGGAAGATAATTTCCATCATTAGCCTGCGACGTTCTTCAACTACCGTCGCTTCAAGGATATATACTAATATTTCTCTTAATACTGAGAGTGGATCGTCAGGGAATTTTGCCCGATACTCACTCTCGAGATCGCTAATGCTGGACTCTGAAAGCTCCCAGATTTCACTGAACAGATCTGACTTGTCTTTAAAATGCCAGTAAATCGCTCCCCGCGTCACACCGGCAGCCTGAGCAATTTGAGCCAGCGAGGTGGATGACACCCCCTGCTGGGAAAACAAACGTATTGCCACATCCAGAATGTGTTGTCGGGTTTCCAGCGCTTGTTGTTTGGTTTTTCGTGCCATAGGTGAGTGAATTTACAGGAGTCAGATTTACATACATTTGTGAATGTATGTACCATAGCATGACGATAATATAAACGCAGCAATGGGTTTTTGGACTCAGGACCATTGATCAATTTGAAATCGGACACTCGAGGTTTACATATGAACAAAAACAGAGGGTTAACGCCTCTGGCGGTCGTTCTGATGCTCTCAGGCAGCTTAGCGCTAACAGGATGTGACGACAAACCGGCTCAACAAGGAGCTCAGCAGGCGCCAGAAGTAGGCGTCGTGACGCTCAAATCTGAACCTCTACAAATCACCACCGAATTACCCGGCCGTACAAATGCTTACCGCATTGCGGAAGTGCGTCCTCAGGTTAGCGGCATTATCCTGAAACGTAACTTTACTGAAGGCGGTGATGTGCAGGCCGGTGAGTCTCTGTATCAGATTGATCCTGCAACCTATCAGGCATCGTATGAAAGCGCGAAAGGCGACCTGGCGAAAGCGCAAGCCGCAGCCAAAATTGCCCAGTTGACGCTGAACCGTTATCAGAAACTGCTCGGTACTAAATACATCAGCCAACAGGATTACGATACTGCCCTGGCGGATGCCCAGCAGGCGAACGCGGCTGTGGTAGCAGCGAAAGCGGCCGTTGAAACCGCGCGCATCAACCTGGCCTATACCAAAGTGACCTCCCCTATCAGCGGTCGTATTGGTAAGTCTTCCGTGACGGAAGGAGCGCTGGTGCAGAACGGTCAGACCACGGCGCTGGCGACCGTACAGCAGCTTGACCCGATCTACGTTGACGTTACGCAGTCCAGCAACGACTTCCTGCGTCTGAAACAGGAGCTGGCTAACGGCACCCTGAAACAGGAAAACGGCAAAGCCAAAGTGGAGCTGATTACCAACGACGGTATCAAGTTCCCGCAGGAAGGTACCCTGGAGTTCTCTGATGTGACGGTCGACCAGACCACCGGTTCCATCACCTTACGTGCGATTTTCCCGAACCCTGACAAAAATCTGCTGCCAGGAATGTTTGTTCGCGCGCGTCTGGAAGAAGGAACGAATCCTACCGCCCTTCTGGTTCCACAGCAGGGTGTGACCCGTACGCCACGCGGCGATGCGAGCGCACTGGTTGTTGGGGCAGATGACAAAGTCGAAATGCGCAATATCACCGCAACCCAGGCGATTGGCGATAAATGGCTGGTGACGGAAGGTCTGAAAGATGGCGATCGCGTGATTGTTACTGGTTTGCAAAAAGTTCGTCCTGGCGCGCAGGTTAAAGCACAGGAAGTGAAATCTGACGATAAACAACAAGCTTCGGCCGCTGGCCAGTCAGAACAAACCAAGTCTTAACTTAAACAGGAGCCGTTAAGACATGCCTAATTTCTTTATCGATCGCCCCATATTTGCGTGGGTGATCGCCATTATCATCATGCTGGCTGGGGGACTTGCGATCCTGAAGCTGCCTGTCGCGCAATATCCTACGATTGCGCCACCGGCGGTGACAATTTCCGCAACCTATCCAGGGGCTGATGCTAAAACGGTGCAGGACACCGTCACGCAGGTTATCGAACAGAACATGAACGGTATCGATAACCTGATGTACATGTCCTCAAACAGTGACTCCACCGGTACCGTGCAGATCACCCTGACCTTCGAGTCAGGTACGGATGCTGACATTGCGCAGGTGCAGGTGCAGAACAAGCTGCAGCTGGCGATGCCATTGCTGCCGCAGGAAGTGCAACAGCAGGGCGTGAGCGTTGAGAAATCGTCCAGTAGCTTCCTGATGGTTGTCGGCGTTATCAACACCAACGGCACCATGACGCAGGAGGATATTTCCGACTACGTGGGCGCCAACATGAAGGACGCCATCAGCCGTACCTCCGGTGTGGGTGACGTGCAGCTGTTCGGTTCCCAGTACGCGATGCGTATCTGGATGGATCCGAACAAACTGAACAACTTCCAGTTGACCCCGGTTGACGTGATTAACGCTATTAAAGCGCAGAACGCCCAGGTGGCAGCCGGCCAGTTAGGCGGTACGCCGCCGGTGAAAGGCCAGCAGCTTAACGCCTCGATCATCGCGCAAACCCGTCTGACCTCCGCTGATGAGTTCAGCAAAATTCTGCTGAAAGTGAATCAGGACGGCTCGCAGGTTCGCCTGCGCGACGTGGCGAAAGTTGAGCTGGGCGGTGAGAACTACGACATCATCGCGAAGTTCAACGGTAAACCAGCTTCGGGTCTGGGTATCAAACTGGCGACAGGCGCTAACGCCCTGGACACCGCCACGGCGATCCGTGCAGAACTGAAGAAAATGGAACCGTTCTTCCCGTCAGGTCTGAAGATCGTTTATCCGTACGACACCACGCCGTTCGTTAAAATCTCGATCCACGAAGTGGTGAAAACGCTGGCAGAAGCAATCATTCTGGTCTTCCTGGTAATGTATCTGTTCCTGCAAAACTTCCGTGCAACGCTTATCCCCACTATCGCCGTTCCGGTCGTTCTGCTGGGGACATTTGCCATCCTCGCGGCCTTTGGCTTCTCGATAAACACCCTGACGATGTTCGGGATGGTGCTCGCCATCGGCTTGCTGGTGGATGACGCCATCGTGGTGGTAGAGAACGTCGAGCGCGTCATGGCGGAGGAAGGTCTGCCGCCGAAGGAAGCGACCCGTAAATCAATGGGTCAGATCCAGGGCGCGCTGGTCGGTATTGCGATGGTTCTGTCTGCGGTATTTATCCCGATGGCCTTCTTCGGGGGCTCTACCGGTGCGATTTACCGTCAGTTCTCGATTACCATCGTCTCGGCGATGGCGCTGTCGGTGCTGGTGGCGTTGATCCTGACGCCTGCGCTGTGTGCCACGATGCTGAAGCCGATTCAGAAAGGCGGCCATGGCGAGCACAAAGGATTCTTCGGCTGGTTTAACCGCATGTTTGATAAGAGCACGCACCACTACACCGACAGCGTGGGTAACATCCTGCGCAGCACCGGTCGTTATCTGCTGCTCTATATCATCATCGTGGTAGGCATGGCTTTCCTGTTCGTTCGTCTGCCAAGCTCGTTCCTGCCGGATGAAGACCAGGGCGTGTTCCTGACGATGGCACAGCTTCCGGCGGGTGCATCGCAAGAGCGTACCCAAAAAGTGCTGGATGAAGTGACGGACTACTACCTCACCAAAGAGAAAGCCAACGTTGAGTCCGTGTTTGCGGTTAACGGCTTTGGTTTTGCGGGTCGTGGTCAGAACACCGGTATCGCCTTCGTCTCTCTGAAAGACTGGGCGGAACGCCCGGGTAAAGAGAATAAAGTTGAGGCCATTACCGGCCGTGCAATGGGCACCTTCTCGCAGATTAAAGATGCGATGGTCTTCGCCTTCAACCTGCCAGCGATTGTTGAACTGGGTACCGCGACCGGTTTCGACTTCCAGCTGATCGACCAGGGCGGTCTGGGTCACGAAAAACTGACGCAGGCGCGTAACCAGTTGTTTGGCGAAGTCGCGAAACATCCTGACCTGCTGGTCGGCGTGCGTCCAAACGGCCTGGAAGATACGCCGCAGTTCAAAATCGATATCGACCAGGAGAAAGCTCAGGCGCTGGGCGTGTCCATCAGTGACATCAATACCACGCTGGGTGCAGCCTGGGGCGGTAGCTACGTTAACGACTTCATCGACCGCGGTCGTGTGAAGAAAGTGTACGTGATGTCAGAAGCGCAATACCGTATGTTGCCGAACGATATCAATAACTGGTTCGTGCGTGGCAGCAACGGTCAGATGGTGCCGTTCTCGGCGTTCTCTACGTCGCGCTGGGAGTACGGTTCACCGCGTCTGGAACGCTATAACGGTCTGCCATCTATGGAGATCCTGGGTCAGGCCGCGCCGGGCCGAAGCACCGGTGAAGCCATGAACCTGATGGAAGAACTGGCAAGCAAACTGCCTTCGGGTATCGGCTATGACTGGACCGGTATGTCCTATCAGGAACGTCTGTCCGGTAACCAGGCCCCTGCTCTGTACGCCATTTCACTGATTGTGGTCTTCCTGTGTCTGGCGGCACTGTATGAGAGCTGGTCGATTCCGTTCTCGGTTATGCTGGTGGTGCCACTCGGGGTTATCGGTGCGCTGCTTGCGGCGACGTTCCGTGGACTGACCAACGACGTGTACTTCCAGGTAGGCCTGCTGACAACCATTGGCTTGTCGGCGAAGAACGCGATACTTATCGTCGAATTCGCCAAAGATCTGATGGAGAAAGAAGGCAAAGGTCTGATTGAGGCGACGCTGGAGGCGGTTCGTATGCGTCTGCGCCCTATCCTGATGACGTCCCTGGCGTTTATCCTCGGTGTACTGCCGCTGGTTATCAGCTCCGGTGCGGGCTCCGGCGCGCAGAACGCGGTTGGTACAGGGGTTATGGGCGGTATGATCACCGCGACCGTACTGGCTATCTTCTTCGTACCGGTGTTCTTTGTGGTGGTTCGCCGCCGCTTCAGCCGTAAGAATGAAGATATTGAGCACAGTCATTCGGTAGAACCTCACTGATACCGGTTCCACATGATAAAAAGGCCGCATTCGCGGCCTTTTTCATTTTCAGAAAAAATCATAAATTACGCTTATTGTCGTTCCATTTATTTTCTGCCATCTTAATTAGACATATCATAATTAACGGATAACTTAATCGGTGAATTCAGGATTTTTTTAATTTCATTTCCCCGCTTAAGTTGTTAGGAATATTCCTAATAAGAAGTTCTGACAAAGAGAACTCCGGAACTGAACTTTTCTCGTTGTTTACGCTAAGCCAATGAAAGGTAAGGAAGCGATAAAAAGCCAGTGTTAATTGGGTTCAAAAAGTTCTCTTCTGGAGGAACAATTGCGTTAACGCTCGCAGTCTGCAGTTTTATTTGTAATTTTTCGTAATAGCGCGATGAAATCCTGATGAGAGTGGCTTATAGTTAGAGTTATCAGGAACACCGCACCCGTGTGGCTAAGTATGTTGTATCCATCCCGACAATGATGTTCGGTGAGTAAGAAATCACTCAGAAGGGGATGCGCTATGGACGAGTACTCGCCAAAAAGGCATGATATCGCGCAGTTGAAATTTCTCTGCGAATCCTTGTACCATGACTGCCTTGCCAACCTTGATGAAAGCAACCATGGCTGGGTAAACGACCCAACGTCTGCCATCAATTTACAGTTGAATGAGCTGATAGAGCATATCGCAACCTTCGCACTTAATTATAAAATTAAGTACAATGAAGATAATAAGCTCATTGAGCAAATTGATGAATACCTGGATGACACCTTTATGTTGTTCAGCAGTTACGGCATTAACGCCCAGGATTTGCAAAAATGGCGTAAATCGGGAAACCGGCTATTCCGCTGTTTCGTCAACGTGAGCAGAGCTAACCCGGTTAGTCTTTCCTGTTAAAATTATTACAATTACTAATACTAAGGTGAATTTATGTCTGATAAACCACTCACTAAGATCGATTATTTGATGCGCCTGCGACGTTGTCAGTCAATTGACACCCTCGAACGCGTCATTGAAAAGAATAAATACGAGCTTTCTGATAATGAACTGGCGGTATTTTATTCAGCCGCTGACCATCGTCTTGCTGAGCTGACCATGAATAAGCTGTATGACAAAATCCCAACGTCGGTATGGAAATTTGTCCGTTAATCATTGAAAGGTGTCTGTAGAGTTCTACGCCACGTTCTGAACGATATTTACCTGTCCCGTTAGACCTCCTGTGCGTATGCCAGGTCTCCGTGTAAAACGTGTTCATCAGCAACAATGTTGTGACTACAGTCACACCAGCTTGTCGGGAACGTTCCCCTTCTGGTCTGTTCCGATTACCCTGCGGTAATGACATCCAGAGAGGTTTCCCATGAGCTTAGAAAAACAGAAGATGATTGCCGGTGAACATTACCGCCCCGGTGATGAGACGTTACGGGCCGACCGACTGCGAGCCCGCCATCTGATTTATCGCTATAACCACACCGCGCCAGATGAAAAAACAGAACGCCAGAACATTCTGGCGGAACTTCTGGGGCAAAGCGAAGGGGCTTATATTGAACCGAGCTTCCGCTGTGACTATGGATATAACATTTATCTCGGCAAAAACTTTTACGCTAACTTCGATTGCGTGATGCTGGATGTCTGCCCCATTCATATTGGCGATAACTGCATGCTCGCACCGGGTGTGCATATTTATACGGCTACCCATCCCCTGGACGCGGAAGCGCGTAATAGCGGCGTGGAGTTTGGAAAACCCGTCACCATTGGGAATAATGTCTGGCTCGGTGGTCGGGCGGTCATTAACCCTGGCGTCACGATAGGGGATAATGTGGTGGTGGCCTCCGGTGCCGTCGTGACGAAAGACGTTCCGGCTAACGTCGTCGTGGGCGGTAACCCGGCAAAAATCATCAAAACGCTGTGAGGGTCTGGGGAGCCAACTGTTATGGTCTTTTAGCGCCAGACTGTTACTTTTTTCAGCCTGATGGCTCCCCTAAAATTGGCGGTCACCCTGTATTGTCAACTCTCATGAAGGCAAAAAATGACCGAGATACAGCGCCTGCTCATCGCCACCATCGACGATCTTAACGTCCGCGAAAAGCGCGATAATCGCCCGCGCTTTAGCATTAGCTTTATCCGCAAACATCCTGGCCTGTTTGTCGCCATGTATGCCGCCTGGCTGGCGACGCTTATTGTGATGCTCAAGTCCGAAACGCTGGTGGACTCCGTCTGGCTGCTGGTGGTGCTGTTTGTCGTCTTTAATGCCTTTTTCTTTTTTGACGTGAACCCGCGCTACCGTTACGAAGATATCGATGTCCTCGATTTCCGGGTCTGCTACAACGGCGAATGGTACAACACGCGTTTCGTACCAGGGGAGCTTATCGACAGCATCATGCACTCTCCGGCAGTGGAAACCGTGCAAAAAGAGAAGCTGCAGAAAATGGTCTCGACTAAAGGCCAGCTCTCTTTCTACGATGTTTTTACCCTTTCCCGCCCTGCTGCTGCGTAATGAGCGCCTGAAGACGTCGGATCCCCGACGCAAACTGCGAAGCAGAGGTATTGCCGTAACCTAACACCAGACCGGTTTTCCCCTGCTTCGCCTCCAGGTAATACCCGCTCAACGCAGCGGGTGCCAGCTGAAACGCCCTCGCCTGCGCCACCAGCTTCTGGTCGTCAATCCCGTCTATCGCCAGCGTCAGATGCATGCCGCCTTCACCCGCCAGAATGCGGTGCGGGGTATGAAGCTCTGTGACCAGCACTTCCCGCAGCTGGCGGTAGCGTTTGCGATAGAGCCGACGCATGGCGGCGAGATGGCGGGCATAATGACCCTCTTCAATAAACAGCGCCAGGGTACGTTGCTCCGCGCGATGCCCTCCGCGCAATAGCGAGCCAATGGCCGGACGAGCCGCTGTCGCCAGCGCTGGCGGCAACACCATGAATCCCATTCTGAGCGACGGAAACAGCGTCTTACTGAACGTTCCCAGATAGACCACGGGAGCATTCGCCACCATTCCCAGCATCGCCGGTACGGGCTCACCGGCATAACGGAATTCGCTGTCGTAGTCGTCCTCAATAATCCAGGCGTTATGCTCTCTGGCCAGCGCCAGCAGGGCCAGACGCCGCCGGGCACTGAGCACGCTCCCGTAAGGAAACTGATGTGAGGGTGAGGTAAAAATTAACGCGGGAGAAGGCGCATTCAGTCCCTCCCAGCACATTCCCTCGTCATCCACCGGGATCCCCCTCATCGTCAGGCCGGATTTAACAAACGCGCTTTTTGCCCCACTGTAGCCGGGGTTTTCTACCCAGGCGATATCCCCCGGCTCGCTCAACAGCATCGTGCACAGGTTGACGCCCTCAAGCGCGCCTTCAGTGATCACTATCTGGCTGGCGTCACAGTCAATGCCGCGGGACAAGGCAAGGTGCCGGGCAATCGCTGCCCGCAGCGACGGCTCGCCGGCGGGGTCGCCGTAGCCTAACAGGGCGCTTCCCTCCTCCCGCATCACGCGGTCATACAACCGCCGCCATAGCGGCAGAGGGAAATAGTTAATGGCGGGTGTCCCCGGCGTAAAGGCAAGAACCGGGGTATCCCGCGGCACCGGTGCAGGCAGCAGGCTGACCCGTCTGGCAAGCGTGATGGCAGGGTCCGGCAATGACCTCGGGACAGCACGCTGAGCAAACAGTGTTACCCGCGTTCCCTGGCGATTACGCTGCAGATACCCTTCGAGGGTGAGCTGGTCCAGCGCCGCATTGACGGTATTGCGGGAAAGGGAGAGCTGCCGGGCCAGCGTGCGCGAACCGGAAAGCTGGCAGCCGGAGAGGAGCCTTCCGCTCAGAATGGCCTCCCGCAAAGCCAGATAGAGCGTACGCTGGAGCGTCTCCTCGCCACGTTTTTTCAGCGCTGCATTGAGCAAGGTATACAGTTCATCACCCGGAATATTCATCTCACCTCCTCGTGGCACTATCAAAACATAACCTGGTGGTTCTTTTTAAGGAACCAGCAATTCATTAGTCTGAAACTCTTTTCAACGTCACGGAGATGAAGATGAATACAATCAATCAGTTTGGGCAGCCTGTGGGCGAACCGCTTATCGACTGGCAACCCCGTCCACATCCGTCCCGGGTGGTACTTCAGGGTCGTTACTGCCGGCTTGAGCCGCTGCGGGTGGAGCATGCTAACGCGCTGTTCTGCGCGTATGCGCAGGCCGAAGATACCCGCAGCTGGACGTGGCTGCTGCGTGAGCCCGATGCCACCGCAGAGGCGTTCGCCGGATGGGTCGCGAGCGTGAGTGAGTTATCCGATCCCATGCACTTTACCGTCATCGATAACCAGACCCAATCTCCGGTCGGCACGCTGGCCCTGATGCGGATCGATCCTAAAAACGGCGTTGTGGAAGTGGGGCACGTTCACTTCTCTCCCCTGTTAAGCCGCACGCCTATGTCAACAGAAGCGCAATATCTGCTGATGCAGTATGTTTTCGATACCCTTGGTTACCGGCGTTATGAATGGAAATGCAATAGTCTGAACGAACCGTCCCGCAAAGCGGCCCTGCGTCTGGGTTTTCAGTTTGAGGGGCGTTTTCGCCAGGCGCTGGTGACAAAAGGACATAACCGGGACACCGACTGGTTTTCAATCCTCGACAAAGAGTGGCCGGCGCTGGCAAGCGCCTTTGAAGGCTGGCTTGCCACCGACAATTTTACTGCCGATGGCAAACAGAAAAGATCCCTGGAAAGCTGGCGAGAAACACGCGTCTAGCGTCTTTTTTTACGTCCCTGAACCGCCTTAAAACGCGGATTAGATTTGCAAATCACATATAAGCGTCCCTTGCGTTTGACTATCTGGCAATCCGGGTGACGCTGTTTTGCGCTACGTAATGAGTTAAGTACCTGCATGATTAGCCCCGCTTCGCATTGATAAAACCGCCATAACGCTTACGGAAGCGCGCTGCGCTGCCATCCGTGGAGAACGTTTTCTGCTTGCCGGTATAAAACGGGTGCGATTTTGACGAGACATCAAGGGTGACGTACGGATACGTTTCACCATCGAGCTCAATTTCGCGGTCGGTGCTAATGGTTGAGCCAATTTTAAAATATTCATTGGCGCTGGTGTCGTGGAAGACCACGGTACGATAAGCGGGATGGATATCTGGTTTCATCATAAACCTCTTATGTTTTGTTATAACATAACAAAATAATATCCAGGCCAGGCTGTAAAAACAACCCCTCTATCAGGGTGATATTTTCGGGTTTCCCTGACATAAAATGAAAACCATGCCATCCACGTGCTATAACTATATCATTTCGCGGTAAAAACTTTCTCTTCAGGCAGGGAACTCAGTGCTCAGGAGCGGGCATACGAGGAAGGAAACGACAGCATGAAAACCCGACATCTGGTCAGTCTGGTGACCGGCATACTTATCTTTTCTGTGCTGGTCCCCATTTGCCTGAGCATCTGGCTGGCTCATCGCCAGGCAGAAGATAAATTTGTCGATGCCCTGGATAACTATGCCTCACGCGTGCTGATACGCACCGACAGGGTCGTGGATCAGGCGAAAGAAGCGCTCGATCACCTGCAGGCCTTTGAGGGCGTGCCGTGTAGCCCGTTGCAGTTAAGGGAGATGCGACGGGTCGCTTTCTCGTGGCGATATATCCAGGAAGTGATTTATATCGACAGCCTCAAACCGCTCTGCTCCTCCCTGGAGCAAACCAGTCATGCGTCCCCTTTCCCGCCGCCGATGCGCATTACCGAAGATGGTTACAGTGCATGGCTGACCACCCAAAACGATCTTGGGTTTAATCACTACATGGCTGTGCTGGGTAAAGGACATTATCTGGTCATGGTCGATCCGGCTTCGCTGGTGGATGTGATCCCTTTCGGTGAGATAGCGATTGATGCCGCCCTGGTTGGAAGTGCAACACGCCGCATCTTCGCCAGCAGCAATACGCTCGATCCGCACATCCGGGACATGATCAAGGGTCAGGAGATGACCAGCGTACAGTACGACGGTTCGATGTATGTGATGAAGCCCGTCCCCGAACTGGGGTTTACCGTTGTCGCATGGGCGACGCTCAAACCGCTGGCTGAAACCTGGCACCGGCAGCTGCTGTTCTGGCTGCCCTTCGGCATCCTGATAAGCCTGCTTGCCGCGCTTTTTGTCCTGCGGATACTGCGTCGCATCCAGTCGCCACGCAATCGCCTGCTTGACGCCATTAACAGCCGCGATTTTGTGGTTCACTATCAGCCCATCGTGGCGCTGTGTAGCGGGAAAATTGTTGGCGCAGAAGCGCTGACGCGCTGGCCCCAGCCAGACGGAAGCAGTCTTTCTCCTGATATCTTTGTGCCGCTGGCCGAGCAAACGGGGCTCATTTCGCAGCTGACGCAGTTGGTCATCGAAAAAGTATTTGAAGACATGGGCCACTGGCTGCATCTGCACGGCGACCAGCACATCTCCATCAACCTCGCCCCCGCCGATTTAACCTCCGGCACGCTGCCGCCGCTGCTGAGCCACTTGCTGAATAAGTGGCAAGTCCATCCCAGACAGATCGCCCTTGAGTTAACCGAGCGTGGCTTTGCCGATCCTCAAATTAGCGCGCCGGCTATCGCCGCATTCCGCCGGGCGGGCCATCCTGTCTATATTGATGATTTTGGAACGGGCTACTCCAGCCTGAGCTATCTGCAGGACCTTGATGTCGACACGCTCAAGATTGATAAATCATTCGTGGATGCGCTGGAGTATAAAAACGTGACGCCGCACATTATTGAAATGGCGAAATCGCTGAAGCTGGCGATGGTCGCGGAGGGAGTCGAAACCGCAGGGCAACTCGCCTGGCTGCACCGACACGGCGTGCAGTATGGACAGGGGTGGTACTACAGCAAAGCGCTGCCCAAAACGGAATTTATTCTCTGGGCAGAACACAACCTCGAAACGCACGCTACTTAAGATAAGATTTGATCACCTGCAACACCACGCCAAGATCGGCTTCACGCTGCGCTTCTTCGGGCTCTTTTACCACGTGATCGGTTAAATGCCCTTCGATCACCTGCATCATCATGCCGTTAACCGCGCCACGGATCGCCGCCAGCTGCTGTAGCACCTCGGCGCATTCGTGATCGCTGTTCAGCATTTTCTCCAGAGCGTTACTCTGCCCCTGAATTTTCTTCAGGCGGGTCAATAACATTTTCTTGTCGCGAACGGTATGTGACATCGGACGATCCCTTCTCTTCTTTGGCATTCAAAGCATATCACGCTCTACTCCCCCTGAGTATTTTTCTACTGGGGGGTAGTATTAATCTACTGGGGGGGAGTACTATCTGAGCACGCTTTCCTCTCCGGAATTTCCCATGAACGAATTTGCTTCACTTCTGCAGCAGGGCAATGCCTGGCTGTTTGTTCCCAGCGCTATTCTGCTCGGCGCGCTACACGGCCTGGAGCCGGGCCACTCAAAAACGATGATGGCGGCCTTTATTGTGGCCATCCGCGGCACGCTGAAGCAGGCGGTGCTGCTCGGTCTGGCAGCCACACTTTCCCATACGGCAGTAGTCTGGGTTATTGCCATGGCCGGATTATGGTTTGGTCGGGGCTGGGATGCGCATACTTCAGAGCCGTGGTTTCAGTTGATCTCGGGAGTCTTGATCGTCCTGATCGCCCTGTGGATGGCGTGGCGGACCTGGAAAGAGAGCCAGCCGCACGATCATCATCATCACCACCATGACCATGACCATGACCATGACCACCAGCATGATCACCACCACGAACTTCCGCTGGTTGATGAGGAGTGGCAGGACGCTCACCAGCGCGCCCACGCGCAGGATATTAACCGGCGCTTCAGCGGCCAAAACGTCACCACCGGACAGATCGTGGTGTTTGGCCTGACCGGCGGGCTCATCCCCTGCCCGGCATCCATCACCGTTCTTCTCATCTGCCTGCAGCTCAAGCATTTTGCCCTTGGCGCGACGCTGGTGTTCAGCTTCAGTATTGGTCTGGCGATCACCCTGGTCGCTTCCGGCGCGATTGCCGCCTTAAGCCTCAAACATGCGACAAAACGCTGGCCCGGGTTTAGCGAACTTTCCCGAAAAGCGCCGTGGATCTCCGCTGCGCTGATTACTGTTGTAGGGATTTACATGAGCCTGCACGGCCTGAGCGGGATTCTGGGGTAAGCAGGCGGCCACGCCCTGTGGCCGCCTCTCACGGGTTAGTTAAGCGTCTGCCGCCAGTTGAAGGTATAACGCAGCTGGCGTTGCTGGAGGATAAATTCCGGCGAGACGCTGGGGCTCCAGGAGTCGTCGCCGCCCACGCCCATATGGAATGCATCAAGATTGAGCCAGCATCCGGGCTCTGCACGCAGCAGATGCTGATGGGTTGTCTCTCGCAGCTGCTGCTGGCTGTAGCGGCTCACCGAGAAATGGAAGCGGCCATCCAGCTGATGCGTTCCCAGCACCAGCTCGCGGGTATCACAGCGCAAGCCATTTTCCGTCGGGAAGATATACGGCGTATGCATGGCCTCCAGGGGCAATATCCAGCGCCCCTGCTGTGCCGCCAGCTTTCGGTCCGGATAGTTTTCATGCGGGCCCAGACCCAGCCAGCGAACGTTGTCCGGCGTTTCGGCGAGATGCACGCACAGGCCAACGCGCGCGGGTTCCGGGATATCGGACGCAATATCCACCTGAATATCGCCGTGCAACCTCCCCTGGCTGTCCACGCGCCACACCTTACGGCTCAGGAACAGCGCTTTTCCGCGATATTCCCAGGCATGCAGCGTCGTCACTACAGCCTCATTGGCACGCTGCTCGCCTTCACAATGCAACACCCGCGGGGTTAAATCGTACATTCCCGCCGCCTTCCAGCGCTCAACCCATGCATCAGGATCAATTCGCGTGGCCTCGCTTACGCCGATATCATTATCCAGCGGCGCGCGGGTAAAGTTATCCCTCAGCGGTGAACGCAGCGTTTCAACGCCATTGTTCAGCCACTGCGTCAGGTTTCCTGAAGCACGATCGAAAAGCCATCGCTGCTGCCGGTGCGTCAGGATCAGCATGGCGTCGCTTTGCGTCAGCACCGGCGGCTCACCCACCGGGTCAGACTGTGCGATAAACAGCGGCGTCGGGAGCTGCCACTGCGCCCAGGCACAGCGATGGTTGGCAGGTGACCACAGCATCGCCCGCGGCTGATAAACCTCAACGTTCAGCCAGACTTCACCCGGTTCAGCCTTTATCTCTGGCAGGGCGATCTCCAGACGCTGAGCGCCTTCAGGCGCCATCGCGAGCGTCACCTCGCCCGAAGCCAGCACCTCCCCGTCCCGGGCAACCGTCCATCTCAGCACCTCGTTATCGGTGTGACGGAACAGGTAGCCGCTTTGCACCTCTATCACCAGCGGAGAGGTGCTGACCCGCGTAAAGGTGAAGAATTGCTGTGCGCGTTGCGCCTCATACAGTGCCGGATGCGGTGTGCGATCGGGGAACACCAGCCCGTTCAGGCAGAACTGCCGGTCATTCGGTTTATCGCCAAAATCACCGCCGTAGGCCCAGAAGGCGTTGCCCTTTTCATCTTTCTTCGTCAAAGCCTGATCGACCCAGTCCCAGACAAACCCACCCTGCAGGCGAGGATGGCTGCGAAACGCCTGCCAGTATTTCGCGAACCCGCCGAAGCTGTTACCCATCGCATGTGCGTATTCGCAAAGGATCAGCGGCCGCGTTTCATCCGGCATGCCGATCCATTTCTTGATCGACCATTTCGGCACCGCCGGGAAAGGCTGATCCTGATCGACACGGGCGTACATCGGACAGACGATATCCGTCGCCGCTGTATTCGCCCCACCGCCTTCGTATTGTACCGGGCGCGTCGGGTCCGTGGATTTCACCCAGCGATACAGTGCGTCGTGGTTTGCGCCGTGCCCGGACTCATTGCCCAGCGACCAGATGATAATGGAGGGGTGATTACGATCGCGCTGCACCATGCGGGTCACACGCTCGCTCATGGCGGGCAGCCAGCGCGGATCGTCAGCAAGACGGCTCATCGGCACCATGCCGTGGGTTTCTATATTGGCTTCATCAACAACGTACAGGCCATAGCGATCGCACAGCCGGTACCACAAGGGGTGGTTCGGGTAGTGCGAGCAGCGCACGGCGTTGAAGTTGTGCTGTTTCATCAGTTCGATATCGCGACGCATCGTCGCTTCGTCCATCACCTGGCCGTTTTCCGGATGATGCTCGTGCCGGTTAACCCCGCGGATCAGCAGGGGTTTACCGTTGAGTTTCAACAGGCCGTTGCTGATTTCAACCCGGCGGAAGCCAACGTCGCAGGCTTCACTCTCCAGCACGTTGCCCTGCGCATCGCGAAGCGCGATCGTCAGGCGATAGAGTTCCGGCGTTTCCGCACTCCATAACGCGGGGGACACCACGGGGATTGCCGCCGTTAACCGCTCGGCCCAGTTTCCGCGTTCATCCACAATGGCAGAGCCAGGCTGTTGGGTGACACTTGCACAGCGCTCACCGTTGCGCCACAAGCTAATCGCCACGTCGCACGCCGCGAAGTCAGCGCCCGCCAGCGCGACCTCCACGTTCAGCACCGCGCGGTCCAGATCCGCGTTCAGGTCGGTAACAACATGGTAATCCGCAATGTGCGTCTCAGGCTTATGCAGCAAGGACACATCGCGGAAAATACCGCTCATGCGCCACATGTCCTGATCTTCCAGATAACTGCCGTCGCACCAGCGCAATACCATGACCGCGAGGCGGTTCTGCCCGGGGCGTAATGCCGTTGTCAGGTCAAATTCAGCGGGCAGTCGACTGTCCTGCGAATACCCTATCCACTGCCCGTTGCACCACAAATGAAACGCCGCGTTCACGCCGTCAAAAATAATGCGGGTTTGCCCGGCCTGTAAGACGTCCATGTCAAATGTGAGCGAGTAACAACCGGTAGGATTTTCTTGCGGAACAAAAGGCGGGTTAACCGGTATCGGATAAGTCACATTGGTGTAGACGGGCGTGTCAAACCCCTGCATCTGCCAGTTAGACGGCACGGGCATGGCCACAGCATCTGCGCAATCTTCGGTGACCCATGCCTGAGGAACCTGCTCGGGGGCAGCAAAGTAGCTGAACCGCCACATCCCGTTGAGGCAGCGCCTGCTGACAGATCCGGCGTCATCCCGGGCGGATTGTTCATCACGCCAGCTGTATAACGGAGTGTGTGCCGCCAGACGGTTCCACTGGGTAACTCCGGGGTTTTCCCAGTCACGTCGGGCGAGAATGGCACTGAGGGTCAGCGATGGAGTATGGGACATAGTAACCTCTTTGCGAAGCGCTCACAATTTTAGTTAACATGCCCTGGCATCCGATAACGGTAAAGCGATCGTTTGCGGGGTAGCGAGTCAGATCACAAAAGTCTTACTTGCGGGCCAGCTGCTCCGCCAGTAGTGCCAGGCTTCTGAGCTGTTGCGCCAGCGTCTCGTGCTCCGCTTGCAGGGGGGTGTGGCGCGCGCTGGAGTGGCGGGTCACCAGCGTCACCGGCAGCTGAACCTGCCAGCACGCTTCGTCCCCGGTGGGCGCCAGCAACCACTCCACGCTGCGTTCGCCTGCCTCGCGAAACGCCTGGCGAATGGTCGTCAACGGTGGGGAAAACCAGGCGCTGTCCGCCGTATCGTCGAACCCGACCACGGATATCTGACCCGGGATCGCGATCCCTTTTTCCGCGCAGGCGCGCATCACCCCGAGGGCCATTTGATCGTTGGCCACCAGAATCGCATCCGGTAATGCCGGCGCAGATAACAGCAAATGCCCCTTCTCATATCCGCTGGCCGCGCTCCAGTCACCGTAGGCCACGGCGGCGGCGTTAAGACCCGCCCTTGCCAGGGCCGCTTTCCAGCCCGCCAGACGTGCCCGTGCGGAGACCGAACTTTCCGGCCCGCTCAGCAGGGCAATGCGCTGATGCCCCAGCGAAAGCAGATGCTCAACGCCCAGACGTGCGCCCTCCGCGGCATTAAAGACGAGACTATTGACCTGCGCTGAAGGGGAGACATCGAGAAACAGCACCGGGACAGGCAATGCCAGCGCCCTGAGCTGTTCGGCATGCGGATCGTCAAGCGGAACATTCACCAGCAGCGCTTCCACGCGCTGCGCCAGCAACGCCTGAATCGCGGCCTGACACTGGTGCGGCTGTTCCACCATCGAAATGAGGACGCTCGCCCCCTGTTCTGCCGCCCGGGATTTCACCGCCGAGACAATTTGCGAAGGGGCGTGCAGGGCCAGATCGGTGGTGATGAGCCCCAGCGTGCGGGTGCGTTTCCCCGCCAGTTGCTGTGCCCGAAGGTTAGGCACGTAGTGCAGCTCCGCCATCGCCTGCTGCACCTTTTCCCGGGTGCGGGCAGACACATGTTCCGCGTCGTTAATGACGCGGGAAACGGTCTGATAAGAAACCCCCGCAAGGAGGGCGACATCATAGAGTGTGATTGCTTTCATGCATGCTGGCATCGCGTGTTTCGGAGGTCCTATTCTGGCACAGCGACGCCCTGAAAAACATGTGAGCGCTTCGCAAATTAAACAACCCGCTCCGGCTGGGGGATGTCCTCAATCCGCGGCTTCTGACGGAACCAGGGCAGACAGAGCTGGATAAGCGGGCCAATCGTCAGGGCATACAATACGGTTCCCACTCCAAACGTGCCGCCAAGCACGCAACCAATCAGCAGGACAGACACCTCAATGGAGGTACGCACGCTGCGAATAGACCATCCCATCCGGGCATGAATGCCGGTCATCAGGCCATCGCGCGGGCCCGGGCCGAAACCGGCTCCGATATACATGCTGGTCGCAATCGCGTTCATCACAATCCCGCCCACCAGCAGCGTGAGTCGAATGGGCAACGAAATCACCTCCGGGATGAATGCCATGCTGGCATCCGCCGCCAGACCAATACAAATCACATTACTGATTGTGCCGAGCCCCGGCATCTGACGCAGGGGGATCCACAGCAGCAGCACCGCGGCACCGGTTAAAATGATCACCGTCCCGATACTCATCCCCAGCTGCATCCCTACCCCAAGGTGAAAAACATCCCAGGGATCGACCCCTAAATCGGAACGAATAAACATCGCGGTGGAAAGACCATACAGCCCCAGACCGACATACAGTTGTAGCAGACGACGTACCATTTTTCGCTTCTCCAGTGAACCAGGCTTTCATCCTGAC
This sequence comes from Enterobacter sp. WCHEn090032, assembly GCF_003986875.1. Lineage (NCBI taxonomy): Bacteria > Pseudomonadati > Pseudomonadota > Gammaproteobacteria > Enterobacterales > Enterobacteriaceae > Enterobacter > Enterobacter sp. WCHEn090032. The sequence continues at coordinate 102,677 of NZ_RXRN01000004.1, read as the reverse complement.
CTAAAATGGCACTATGATTAATGTCCAGTTTTCAAATAGTGGACTGCATATGTCATCACGCCGCTTCGGAAGCCAGTCTCTGATACGCCTGTTAGGCCACTGGCAGCAAACCTCTTCCCGCACCCCGCTCTGGCGTCAGCTGGCCGATGCATTGCGTCTGTTAATCCTTGATGGCCGGCTGGCACTGAATACGCGGCTGCCGGGCGAGCGCGAACTGGCCTCTGCGCTGGACGTAAGCCGAACGACCATCAGCAGCGCCCTCGCCCATCTGCGTGAAGAAGGTTACCTGGAAAGCCGTCACGGCAGCGGGTCACGCGTGATCCTCCCGGATACACGCGCCGTTCCCACCCTCTCAGCGGCGAGCGCCGCACAGGATCTCTCCACCGCCGCCCTCAGCGCCGGACCAGAGATCCACCAGGCGTATACCCATGCGCTCACGGCCATTACGCAGCACCTCGCGCTGACGGGCTACGACCAACTGGGGCTGCCGGCACTGCGGGAAGCCATTGCTGCGCGCTATACCGCGCGGGGTCTTCCCACCCGTGCGGATGAAGTGATGGTGGTGAATGGCGCCGTCAGCGGCTTTGCGCTGGTGCTGCGGATGATGACCGGACCGGGGGATCGCGTCGTGGTTGATCATCCCACCTATCCACTGGCGATTGCCGCCATCCAGGGGGCACAGTGTCGGCCCGTGGGGGTGTCGCTGCCGGAAACGGGCTGGGATACGGACGGCTTCGCGGCAACGCTTGCCCAGACAGCGCCGCGGCTGGCGTATCTGATGCCAGACTTTCATAACCCGACCGGGCGATGTATGGATAGCGCCACTCGTCAGGCCATCACCGATATTGCCGCACAAACCCGTACGGCACTGGTAGTGGATGAGACGATGGTGGATCTCTGGTTTGATTCGCCTCCCCCACCGCCGCTGGCCGCCTTTAACCCGCAGGCCACCGTCATCACGCTGGGCTCTGCCGGAAAAAGTTTCTGGGGCGGGCTGCGTCTCGGCTGGATCCGCGCCTCCTCGCGTACTATCGCCACGCTTGCCCAGACGCGGGACACGCTGGATTTAGGATCGCCGCTGCTGGAGCAGCTGGCGACGCTGTGGCTCATGAACAACAGCGAGACGTTTCTGCCCGCACGCCGGAAGATGCTGGCAGAGCGACGCGATCGCTGCGGTGACCTTTTGCGTGAACATTTCCCGGAGTGGGCATTTCATGAAGCGGAAGGCGGGCTTTCTTACTGGATAGAACTCCCGGGCATGCTGGCAACGCAGCTTGCTGCGCGAGCCGAGATTCTGGGGATTAACCTGGGGACCGGAACGCGATTTGGTTTATCGGGCGCGTTTGACCGCTACTTACGCATGCCCTTCTCGCTCGAACCGACAGAACTTGAGCAAGCATTGCTGCGGATCAAACCGCTATGGCTTGCTCTGAATAAAAACGTGCCGCCGGTGAAACGCAGCGTCATTTAATATTTAAAAGTTTGAAGCAGATCATAAAATAAAAACTGCTGACTGTAACAGATGCAGTCAGCAGTTTTCACCGTTTAGTCGTTAATGCTGAGCAGGAATAGGAAAACCTTTCAGTGAAATAACGAAGCTTTCACCGTCTTTCTTTATTTTTGCGCCCGTATCACACCAGTCAGACGCAATACGAAAGAACTCATCACTTCCGACATTCCAGCCAAGACGTACATGCTTCACGTAGCCTGAACGCAACAGATCGCAGGCCTCTTTGTAGTCACTGGCAGTTGACAGTTGTTGTTTCATTTTCTCTTCTTCAGCAGTTTACGTAGAGCTTTGATTTCTTTAGGAGTAAAAGGAGAAACACTCTCTTCTTCCGTATGCTGATTATCAATATCCTCTTCCGATACTCCCGCCTCTTCTACTGCTTCAAACGCCAGCAGCAGCAGTTTCTCTGTCGTCACGCTTAAATTCTCGTTATTGTGTTCCGCATAGTGGCGAAGTCTTTCTTTTAGCGCGTCATCGATCTTCACATTTAATACTGCAGTAGCCATGTTTGTCACTTCCCTTCGGAATAAGTACTTTATTTAATACACGAAGTTAACAACGTTATCCAGATATATATTTTTTTGAATTATGTTAGAAAAAAGACATACGATTCTAAAATGCCAGTCTATTATTACAGGTTTATGACAATAATATTTCAGCGCGATGAAATATATATTACATGCTATAAGCTTAGTCTTAATGGGGATTAACGTCTCAGAAAGAGACAAAAAACAGGGGAAGAACGCCGGGAGCCACAAATGGGTGGGCCCCTGACGGCTAACTATAACTCTTGTTTTCAGTGTTATAGGGTGCGGTCATGCGGGGAAAATAGCGTTACGGATTAGCTTAATGAGATTGCCGATGCGAAAGCATCGCCCGGCAATATTGAATTCAGGGGAGAAATAAACCGATCAGGATGCAGGAGGCGTTAACGGCTGAACGTCATTGCTATTCACCCAGCCGTGTGTCGTTTTTCCGCTACGGGCGACAAACTCTACCTCTGCCCAGCCAGCCTGGGTTTGTATTACCCCTACTACGTCTCCTTTAACGATCCAGGCTTTACGCCGGGTCGCGGCATCAGGCGTGGAGCTCAGATAAGCCCGCGGGCTGCTTACCTTCATCAGCGTTTGCCACTGTGCCTGCCGCGTCCTCTCCAGTTCCAGACCTGTCGCAATTTCAGGCATCAGCACATTCATACACCCTGCATGGTTTTGCCCATCAGGAATGGCTAATGTGACACCCGCGGTATTCGCGGCAATATGGCCCGCGAGCACAGATGAAGACCATGAAGTGATGGTGTCTGGCTGTTGCGCTGAAACATGGCCTGTCAGAAAGAAAGTGCAGGTACGTTTTACGCTGTCTTCAGCCGATTCAGAGTAATACCCGGTGATATTGCCCGTCGGTGAGACGGCGAGTAACAAACCTTCATATACGCCAGACTGTAGCGTCGTGGCATACGAAGAAAACGCGGCCATTAAGGCTGAAAAACCGCAAACTATGCGCATCATTTTAATTTTCATCTCCGCCCCTTCTCCAGACTTTCATAAGTTCTGCGAATTTTAACGTCATAATCACCGAAATCGCTTCCGTTATAGTTGAATGCCATATTATAAAAGTCCTTATTTACCATTGCCGACAGTAGTGAGCTGTTCTTATTGCACAAATGTAAAAAAGCATTTAATTGCTTACCGGCATTAGACTTCATATCTTTTAAAAATGTGCCGAGATCTTTATAACCGCACGACTCGTAATTAAACCCCATAATCTGGAACATCCCCCATGAACACGATTTTATCGCAGCTTCGGCATCAAGTGCATAAGCCTTCGCCAGGGTATTCCATGCAGAAAGCTGGTCGATATTGTTTTTTTGTCATTCCGGACCCGCTTTCTTTACATATTTATAAGACAAAAAAGGGTGGGTTTGATCGTACTTCCTTTTGGTATATTTACGGAAAATATGCCCTTCATACGCAATAATTGTTAGATTTAAAGCATTAAACCCAGATCGTCCGCCCGACTCCACAATAGAAAAAGCTTTGATGATATTCAGTTCTACCCGACGATTAAGATTTTCCCAGGCTTCAGTAAAGTCCTGCTCCGTCAGCGATACAGCCCCATCAATTCCAGGTGCCATCAGCTTGCTTCGCTCAAGGGTTTCATCTGCTACGTTGTAGCGCTCTTTTCTCAGATAATCGTTAACCAGCTGACGGACGCTATTTTCATTGGCAGAAGGTTGCCTAAAAAATGAAGACGTGAAAGACGATTGTTGGGACGCAAGGGGATATTTCATCGCAGCAGCAACTCATCCACGGAAAGTCTTCCCTTCTGGCTCAATAACCCCATCGGGATGCTGGAAACGCTAATGAATGGACTGAAACTGGCTGATGGTTCTGATCAATGTCGGGGAAATAATCCCATCTTCTGGGATGTCATACTGGATGATAGGCTTAATGAGATTAAACAGGTATTGCACGATAATCACGTCGCGCTGAAAGTTTCCTGCTTTACCTGGCGTCCCTACGGCACTTTTCAATAAAGGTGGCAAACGTCTGAGAGAATTATCCATTTCTGAGTACGCATAAATGAAAAAATATACGGTTAGTGGGAAACCGCACCTCATAATCGACAGCATAAAGCTGCTCACATCCAGCAGGCATTGAGACGCCACTTGCGCAGCACCAGGTAAACACTGAAAACAAGAATTATTGGGAGCACAAATGGGTGGGGGCCCTGCCAGCTACATCCCGGCACACACGTCGTCTGCCCTGGCTGCTTCCTTCCGGACCTGACCTGGTGAACAGAGTAGCGTTGCGGGAGAACCAACAGAGCCCCCATTGAGAGCGTTGATAACCAACGCGCTGGCGCATTATCCCTGTGCTAACGTCCAATTGCAAGCCGCCAGAAACCGGATGCTGGTTTCTTGCGCAAACAGGCGCAGCAATCATGACCATCTTCGTTTACCATGGTTGCCCAGAACATCCCCACAGGTGAAGGTATGGACGAACACGACTCCTTTCCACAGCGTGTATGGCAAATAGTGGCCTCTGTTCCGGAAGGCTATGTCACTACTTATGGTGATGTGGCGCGTCTGGCGGGTTCCCCTCGTGCGGCGCGACAGGTTGGCGGCGTCCTCAAACGGTTACCGGAAGGCAGTACGTTGCCCTGGCATCGGGTGGTGAATCGACACGGCGCCATCTCGCTCACCGGGCCAGATCTTCAGCGCCAGCGTCAGGCGTTACTGTCAGAGGGTGTGCAGGTTTCCGGGTCGGGGCAGATCGATTTGCAGAAATACCGCTGGGTGTACTGACCCCTCTCCCGCAGGAGAGGGGAAATACACTCATTACATCTGAGTGGGTGGGGTTGGCAGGGACGGCTGACCGGTCGCCGGGGCGACAGGCACTTCAGTCTGCTGCACAGGAACCAGGTTCAGGTCGATTTTTGTCCCACCGTTGTTGATCGCTTCCTGGACCGTATCGGTGATAAAGACCAGCTTACCGTTAATTGTTACCGCGGCACTCAGCAGAATACGGGCATTCGGCTGCACGTCCGATGGGTTATACGGTAACACGAAGCTAAACGGCGCCTGTTTGCCCTCAGTTCGGACGGCACGCTGAGCCACAACCTTCGATGGTGCGTCGGCCAGGGAAGCATCCGACAGGGTCACCGTTAACACCGCATCCGGCGGTAACGCCACTTTCTGTTTAATCCAGATAGTACCGGAAACGTTAGGCTGCTGAATGGATTGCTGCGAAAGGGTATTGATCCCGTTCGGATCTGCCGCTGGCACTGGCACCTGGGCGCTCTTACCGGCACAGGCGGACAACGCCACCGCAATAGCTACACCACTTAGCATGGGCACGAGTTTCATTGAAGTCTCCTTATCATCAATGCACCAGCGGGATCGATCCCATCCGATGTCGTTTCAATCACATAACGCATATAAGTGTGGCACAAATCACTGATTAATGCCTGAAATCGTCCCGATATTCAGATTAATCTACCCATCGGACCACTTTCATTTCTGCGTTATACTCAGCCTATCTTTCGCTACGGCGTTTATTGAGGACAACTATGAGTCAGGCACTGAACAATCTGCTGACATTACTGAACCTGGAAAAAATTGAGGAAGGACTCTTTCGCGGACAGAGCGAAGATCTAGGCTTACGCCAGGTCTTCGGTGGGCAAGTCGTAGGACAAGCGCTGTACGCTGCAAAGGAGACAGTCCCGGCAGACCGTCTGGTGCATTCATTCCACAGCTACTTCTTACGTCCTGGCGATAGCGCGAAACCGATTGTGTATGATGTTGAAGTCCTGAGAGATGGCAACAGTTTCAGCGCACGACGCGTCGCGGCCATCCAGAACGGAAAGCCCATCTTTTACATGACCGCCTCTTTCCAGGCACCGGAGCCTGGCTACGAACATCAGAAAGAGATGCCTCCGGCCCCGTCCCCCGACTCGCTGCAATCAGAGACCGATATCGCCCGTGCGCTGGCGCATCTGCTTCCGCCACAGGTTAAAGAGAAGTTTCTCTGCGATAAGCCGCTTGAGATCCGCCCCGTCGAGTTCCACAACCCGATGAAAGGTCACACCGCGGAACCGAAGCGCCAGGTCTGGATCCGCGCTAACGGTACCGTACCAGAGGACTTCCGCGTTCATCAGTATCTGCTGGGTTATGCGTCAGATTTCAACTTCCTGCCGGTGGCGCTGCAGCCACACGGCGTCGGCTTCCTCGAAAAAGGGATGCAGGTTGCGACGATTGATCACTCCATGTGGTTCCACCGTCCGTTCAATATGAACGAGTGGTTGCTCTACAGCGTGGAGAGCACGTCGGCATCAAGCGCGCGTGGGTTTGTGCGTGGAGAGTTTTATACGCAGGATGGCGTGCTGGTGGCTTCAACGGTGCAGGAAGGGGTAATGCGTAACAGAGGGTGATTTGGCCCTCTCCCACAGGGAGAGGGAACAAACACTAAAAACGGCAACCGAAGTTGCCGTTTTGCTTTTACCTTAGGCGTTATACGCATTCTCGCCGTGACTGTTGACGTCCAGACCTTCGCGTTCCTGCTCTTCCGGTACGCGCAGGCCGACCGTCATATCCGCCAGTTTGTAGCCAATGAAAGCGACAACGGCAGACCATACAACGGTGATCGCAATACTTTCCAGCTGTACCAGCACCTGATGAACCATGGTCACGCCTTCCGCATAGCCCACACCACCCAGTGATTTCGCCGCGAAGATACCGGTCATGATACAACCGATAATGCCGCACACGCCGTGCACACCAAACACATCGCAAGGGTCATCCACGCGCAGCAGACGTTTCAGCGCCGTCACGCCCCACAGACCCGCCAGACCCGACACCAGGCCGACCAGCAGCGCGCCGCCGACACCGACATACCCACACGCAGGGGTGATACCGACCAGACCGGCAATCGCACCCGAGCAGGCACCCAGCAGGGAAGGTTTACCGCGCACCGCCCACTCGCCGAAGACCCAGGAGAGGATCGCACCCGCCGTGGCCACAACGGTGTTCACAAAGGCCAGCGCAGCAATTTCGTTCGCGGCACTTGCTGAGCCTGCGTTAAAACCAAACCAGCCAAAGTAGAGGATCGCTGTACCGGTAAAGACCATCGGCAGGTTGTGCGGTTTGAACGCTTCTTTACCGAAGCCCACGCGTTTGCCAATCAGATAGGCACCCACCAGACCCGCTACCGCGGCGTTAATGTGCACAACGGTACCGCCAGCGAAGTCCAGCGCACCGTGCGTCGCCAGCAGACCGCCACCCCAGACCATGTGCGCAATCGGCACATAGGAGAGCGTCAGCCAGACCACCACAAAGATCAGGACGGCAGAGAAGCGAATACGCTCGGCGAGTGCGCCCACAATCAGCCCGACGGTAATGCAGGCGAACGAGCCCTGGAACGCCACGTGAATATACTGGTAGAAGCTGCCCATCAGCGCGGTCAGTTCAATATTTTTCAGCATCACCCAGTCGAAGTTACCGAAGAATGCGTTGCCGGTGCCGAAAGCGAGGGAGTACCCGTAAACCACCCACAGTACGCAGACCAGTGCGAAGGTCACGGCAACCTGCGTCAGCATGGAGAGAACGTTTTTGCCACGGATCAGGCCGCCGTAGAACAGCGCAATGCCCGGAATGGACATGAACAGCACCAGCGCGGTGCTGATCATCATAAAGGCGTTATCGGCTTTGTCTGCCACCGCAGGCGCAGCCAGCGCCAGGCCCGGCAGCAGCGCCAGCGAACCCAGACCCGTTTTAAGTGTTGCTATCTTCATTTTCTCGATCCCTATCACTGTGTGCCAGGCGTTAATTACAGTGCCGCTTCGTCAGATTCGCCGGTACGGATGCGAATGACGCGCTGCAGTTCGGCAACGAAAATTTTGCCGTCGCCAATTTTGCCGGTGTAGGCCGCTTTGCTAATGACATCAATGACTTCATCAAGCTGATCGTCAGCAATCGCGACATCAATTTTTACTTTTGGCAGAAAGTTAACGCTGTATTCCGCCCCGCGATAAAGCTCGGCATGACCCTTCTGACGACCAAAGCCTTTCACTTCGGTGACAGTCAGTCCCTGAATACCCATTGAAGACAGCGCTTCACGCACGTCTTCGAGTTTGAATGGTTTGATTACAACCGTAACCAGCTTCATAGATCCCCTCCAGTCAGAATTCGGTAATGGCCGCAGCTTACGCAGAAGCTATTGCAAGGGGTGTGCCAGAAATGAAAACCGGAGGGAACAGCGGTGTGATGAGCATTACACGGTCCTGATTAACGAACCGGCGAAAAAAAAACGCACCATGCCGGTGCAGGGTGCGTTTCAGTTTTGCACCAACAGGAATGACTGTTAGCGCATCGCCTCATTTTAGTGCATCAGGCGCTAAGCGACTCTTCATCGCGCACGCTGGCTGCCAGCTCTTCGCCCGCCAGCTGCAGCTGGTACATCTGCCAGTAACGCCCTTTGGCCTCCAGAAGTTCGCGGTGCGTACCGCGCTCAACGGCGTGTCCGCGATGCAGCACCAGGATCGTGTCCGCATCGACGATGGTGGACAGGCGGTGGGCAATCACCACCAGCGTGGTATGGTCGCGTACGGCAGCCAGTGCCTGCTGGATGGCCTGCTCGGTGCCGGAGTCAATGCTGGCCGTCGCTTCATCCAGAATCAGGATCTGCGGCGTTTCAATCAGCACGCGCGCCAGCGCCAGAAGCTGTTTTTGTCCAACAGAAAGATTGTTTCCCTGCTCGCCCAGTTTCGTCCTGATGCCGTCGCTAAACCCGCGTGCCAGCGCTGCCAGCTGCACTTTTTCCAGCACGTCCCAGACCTGCTCCTCAGTGTAGTCTCGCCCCAGGGTTACGTTGGCGTAGAAGGTATCGGCCAGGACGACCGGATCCTGCTGCACCATCGCAACGCCTTTGCGTAACACGGTGTGGCTGAGAGACGCCAGCGGGCGTCCGTCGAGGCGAATTTCACCGCGGCTGACCGGGTAATACCCCATTAACAGGCTGGCTAGCGTGCTCTTGCCGCTGCCGGTATGCCCCACCAGCGCCACGAACCCGCGTGACGGAACGGCAAGCGAGATATCCTGCAGCACCAGCTGGTCGTCGCGGTAGGCAAAGGAGACGTTATCAAAGGCAATCGCCCCGCTTTGCAGAGGACGATCATCGTTACCGTAAGTCTGACGCGGCCTGTCCATCAGCTCGAAGACACGCTCCCCTGCCACCACCGCCTGCTGGAGCATAGACTGCTGCGTCGTCAACTCGATCAAGGGTTCGTTCAGGCGGCCAAGGTAGCTGATAAAGGCGTATAACACGCCCACCTCAATGGTCCCTTGTGTGCTCAGGCCAAAAAGCATCAGCAGCCCGCAAAGCACCAGCGCGGAGAAAAGGCTCAGCAGCGGGCGCAACAGGAACCCATCAAGCCGCAGCGTCTGCATGCGCGCCATATAGTGCGAACGGCTGGCTTCCCCCATCCGCTCACCAAAACGTGCCTGCTGGCGGAACTGCTGGATGACGCTCATGCCGTTGATCACTTCGTTGAAGCCATCATTGATGTCGGCCAGGTAGGTGCGCACCCGACGCACAATCGGCGTGCTGTAGCGTTGATAGATAATCATCACGATCAGCACTGCCGGGAAGATAGTGATGGCCACCAGCGCCATACGCCAGTCGAGACTGAACATCGCCACCAGCATCGCACCAATCAGCGCTGCGCTTCGCAACACGGTTGCTACCACGGTCACGTACAGATCGCGGATCACCTCGGTGTCGTTGGTCACCCGCGAAATCACCTGCCCGACGGGCTGGATATCAAACTCGCTGAGCGGCTGGCGAAGCGCGGCGTCCATGACGTCCGTGCGCAACTGCTGTACGACGCCCACGGCGGCCCGGTTAAACAGCAGCGACTGGGCATAGTGGAGACCGGCGGCCGCCAGCTGCAAACCTACGTAGGCTACGCCCAGGCCCGCCACCAGCCCCAGTGGCAGGTAGCTTTTGGCAACCATATTGTCGATGAAGTAGCTGATGAGCAGCGGGCCGCTCACTTCAGCCACTGCAGCAATCCACAGTAAAAGCACGGCCACGGACAGCGGTTTACGCCACGGCGAGCCATAGGCCAGCAGACGTTTCAGCGTCGGCCACATTGTTCCGAGCTTACGCATTGTCGGCCTCCTCAGCGTGTTCTGGCGCATCGTCCAGCGCCGCTTCAAGCTGTTGATAGCGATACATATCTCGATACCAGCCTGGTTGCTCCGCGAGCGTTTCGTGCTGCCCGCGCTGGGCAATATGCCCATGTTGTAATACCAGAATTTCGCTGGCTTCCGTCAGCGCCGACAAACGGTGGGCGCTGATAATCACCGTGCGCCCGTCACCCCACTGGCGCAGGTTATGCAGGATCTGATGTTCGGTACGGCCATCCACGGCGGAAAGGGCATCATCCAGGATCAGGATTTCCGCATTCAGCAACAGCGCACGCGCAATCGAGATACGCTGTTTTTGTCCCCCGGACAGCATGACGCCCCGTTCCCCGACTTCCGTTTCGTAGCCCTGCGGCAGGCGCAGAATGTCATCATGTACGCTGGCTAACCTCGCCACATGCTCAATCTCTTCCTGCGTCGCCCTTGGGCGTCCAAGGGCAATGTTGTTTGCCACGGTGTCTGAAAACAGGAACGGCGTCTGGCTGACGACCGCCAGTCGGCCTCGCCACTCATCCAGCACCAGCCTGGTCAGGGGAATATCATGGAAGCGAATATCGCCCTGCGTAACGTCAAAATGGCGCTGGAGCAGTGAGAGCACGGTACTTTTGCCGGATCCTGTCGGGCCACAGATGCCCAGCATCTGGCCGGGCTGAAGGGTAAAGCTGACGTTCTCCAGTACCGGATGTTCCGTTTGCGGATAGACAAACTGGCGGATGTCGACTTTCATGACGCCGCGCCCTTCTGGTACCACTTCGCTACCGTCATTGACCACCGGCGCTTCGGCCAGCATGGCGCGAATGCGGCTATAGGCAGCGCTGCCGCGCTCCACGATGTTAAACATCCAGGCCAGCGCCAGCATCGGCCAGATCATCAGCCCCAGATACATGGCAAAGCTGGTCAGTTGTCCCAGGGTTAACGTCCCCTGAACCACTATCCAGCTTCCGCCGCCAATCGCCAGCAGGTTGGCCATGCCAATCGCGATATAGATGGTCGGGTCAAACCGGGCGTCAATACGCGCCACGCGCATGTTCTTCGCCCCCGTGTCGGCGGCATCGGCCGCGAACAGCGCCGATTGTCTGTCTTCCAGGCCAAACGCTTTGATCATCCGGATGCTGGTCATGCTCTCCTGGGTGCGGTCGTTTAGCGACGAAAACGCCGCCTGCGCCAGCTTGAAACGCTCGTGCAGTTGTTCGCCGTAGCGGTTGATCGCCAACGCCATGAGCGGCATCGGCAACAGGGCAAGCAGGGTTAACTGCCAGCTGATCTGTGTGGACATGACGATCAGCACCGCACAGCCCATCACCAGCGAGTCCACCAGCGTCAGCACCCCTTCCCCGGCGGCAAAGACCACGCGATCGACATCGTTAGTGGCGCGCGCGATAAGATCCCCGGTACGATGGCGCAGATAAAATTCGGGATGCTGCCGGCTCAGCTGGTGGTAAAAATCCTCACGCAGCTCTACGGCCAGCTGGTAGGACGCGCCAAACAGCAGCACGCGCCAGACGTAGCGCAGCAGATAAACAATGACGGCCGTCAGCACCAGCGTGCCAACCCACATCAGCACCCGTGCGGTGGTGTAATGCTGTTCGGTGACGCCATCCACGACGTATCCCACCACTTTCGGCGGGATCAACTGCAAAATGGCAATGATAATAAGCAGGCATACGGCGCCGAGGTAGCGTTGCCACTCCCGACGAAAGTACCAGCTTAGTTGGGCAAATAATCGCACGCGGTTTGTTCCTGAAGGTATTTTACGAAGTTATTCAATAGGTAACGCTGTGGTGTATTTAATCTGTTCCATGGCGAAGCTCGAGGTGACGTCCGATAATCCCGGTACGCTGTTCACCAGCCGTTTGTAGAAGTCATCATAGCGCTTCATGTCGGCCACCTGAACGCGCATCAGGTAATCGTACTCGCCGGCCATTCGCCAGAAACCGAGCACCTCCGGCATTTCCGAGACCTGCGTGACAAAGCGGCAATACCATTCGCTGCTGTGATGCTGCGTTTTTATCAGGACAAAAGCCGTCAACCCAAGCCCCAGTTTTTCGGGATCTAATAACGCGACGCGTCCCAGAAGAATACCGTCATCCTCAAGCTTCTTCAGGCGCTTCCAGCACGGCGTGGTGGTCAGATTAACGGCATCGGCCAGCGCCTGCAAAGAGAGGGTACAGTCACTCTGCAGTAACGACAGGAGCTTACGGTCAATTTTATCTAGCATACCCACCTCACAGAGAAAATTTTTCTCCCTTGATTCTATTTTAAAGGCCAGATAGCAACAATTTTTTCTGTGCTTTTCGCTATCCTAGGCACAAAATGACAAACGGATAACTACGATGAATAGCACCTGGGTTAAACATGCGATCAGCGAAATCAATGCCGACTATCAGCGCTCGGCGGATACGCACCTGATTCGCCTTTCCCTGCCGGGATTTGACGGCATACAGCTCTATCTGAAAGATGAAAGCACTCATCCTACCGGTAGCCTGAAGCATCGCCTGGCGCGCTCGCTGTTTTTATACGGTTTATGTAACGGCTGGATTAAAGAAGGCACCACCATTATTGAATCCTCATCCGGTTCAACGGCGGTGTCCGAAGCCTATTTTGCCCGCCTGTTGGGCCTGCCGTTTATCGCGGTAATGCCGTCCTGCACCGCAAAACGCAAAATCGAACAGATCGAATTTTACGGCGGTCGCTGCCACTTTGTGGAAAGCGCCTGCGAAATCTACGCCGCCTCTGAAATGCTGGCCCGTGAGCTCAACGGCCACTATATGGACCAGTTCACCTTCGCCGAGCGCGCGACGGACTGGCGCGGCAATAACAACATTGCCGACAGTATTTTCCGCCAGATGACCCACGAACCGCATCCGGTTCCCTCCTATATCGTCATGAGCGCCGGTACCGGCGGCACGTCAGCCACGATCGGACGCTACATTCGCTGTCAGGGCTACGATACCCAACTGATGGTGGTGGATCCGCAAAACTCCGTATTCCTCGACTACTGGCAAAACCGCGATGCCAGCCTGCGCAGCCCGGTGGGAAGCAAAATTGAAGGGATTGGCCGCCCGCGCGTGGAGCCGTCGTTCATCCCGGATGTGGTGGATGAAATGCTCCGCGTGCCGGATGCCGCAAGCGTGGCAACGGCGCACTGGCTGGAGACGCAGCTGGGCCGTAAAGTCGGCGCATCGACGGGAACAAATATGTGGGGCGCACTGCAGCTTGCCGCCCGTATGCGCGACGCGGGCCGCACGGGTTCTGTCGTCACGCTGTTGTGCGACAGCGGCGAGCGCTACCTTGAGACCTACTACAATGCGGAGTGGGTGCAGGCCAACATCGGCGATATCGCTCCGTGGAAAGCGCAGATTGCGCAGTTGCTGAAGTAAAAAAAAGCCAGACCGAAGTCTGGCTTGCTGGAAGGGTCTCACTATTCGGGGGAATATGGGAGGGTGTTATTGTCCAGCCAATGCATCAAAAAATGGGACACCGCTTCGTTGCGGCAATGTCCTATAACCGGCAGATGAGGAAGCGCCGCTTTTAGCTGCGCCATCGCATTCCCCATAATCAGACCGCGGCCGACGCTGCCCAGCATCTCCCGGTCGTTCATGGCATCGCCAAACGCCATGCAATCCTGAAGCGTTAAGCCCAGGTGGTCGCTCAGTACCGCCAGGGCTGAACCTTTGTTACAGCCCACAGGCAACACCTCCAGACAATCCACTGCCGAGAAGGTCAGATGCGCCCGGTTACCCAGCACCTCATTGAGCTGAACGCGTAAACGGCACAGATCGTCATGATCGCCACAGAAACAGATCTTGGTCACCGCATGGGCGGGGATCTTACGCAGATCGATAAGCTGGTATCTAAAACCGCTGTAGACATGCGCATGCAGTAACGCAGGAATATCACGCCCGGTAAACCAGCCCTGATCGTTAAAGACGTGGATGCTGGCCTGCGTGTCCCAGGTACTGTGCAGCACGATATCTGCCACTTCCGGGTCGAGATCCTGACGGTGCAGTACCTCCCCTTCTACAGAGTGAATTCGCGTCCCGTTGCCGGTGATCAGAAAGGCGTCGAGGGAAAAGGCGCCCAGCAGATGACGCATTTCCAGCACATGACGGCCAGTGGCAAAGGTCAGGGTGACGTTACGCTCGTGCAGGCGCTTTAGCGTGTTCAGGGTTTTCTCCCCTAAACGGTGATCCGGCATTAACAACGTACCGTCCATATCAAATGCAGCGAGCCGAGCCATGGTTACTCCCGAAATGTGATGCGGTTAACTTGTGCATCAGTATCGTGTGAGATATACGGAAGTAATAGTGAATAGATGATTATTATTGTTCCGGGTTTTTTATGCGCCAGCTCAACCGACTCAATCAGTATCACCGCCTCTGGCAGCCTTCAAAGGGTGCAACGCAGCAGGTCACCATCAGCGAACTGGCTGCCCGCTGTTTTTGCAGCGAACGACATGTCCGCACGCTGCTGCGTCAAGCCCAGGACGCGGGCTGGCTGAGCTGGCGAGCGCAGTCGGGTCGCGGCAAACGGGGAGAGCTGACGTTCCATGTCGCCCCGGAGTCACTGCGTAATGCGATGATGGAAGAGGCGCTGAAGCGCGGACAGCAGCACAACGTGCTGGAACTGGCCCAGCTTGCCCCCGAAGAACTGCGGTCTTTGCTGCACCCGTTTTTAGGCGGGCAGTGGCAAAACGACACGCCGACGCTGCGTATCCCCTATTACCGTACACTGGATCCGCTTCATCCCGGTTTTCTGCCCGGTCGCGCGGAGCAACATCTGGCAGGACAGATTTTTTCCGGGCTAACGCGTTTTCATGGCAACTCCAGTGAACCCACAGGCGATCTCGCCCATCACTGGGCGGTGTCGGAGGACGGTCTGCACTGGCATTTTTATATTCGCTCCACCCTGCACTGGCATAATGGCGATAAGGTCGAAACCGGGCAGCTTCAGCAAAGCCTGAACGCGCTTCTTGCCCTGCCTGCCCTGCGTAAACTGTTCCAGAGCGTCTTGCGTATTGACGTCACTCACCCTCAGTGTCTTACATTTACTCTGCACAAGCCGGATTACTGGCTGGCACACCGCCTGGCCACCTATTGCAGCCGCCTTGCCCATCCCGAACAGCCCATGACGGGCTGCGGCCCTTTCAGGCTCAGCGTGTATGAACCCGATCTGGTTCGCCTGGAGAGCCATGAACAGTACCATCTCAGCCACCCGCTGCTTAAGGCTATCGAATACTGGATCACCCCGACGCTATTTGACTCTGAGCTGGGTACTAGCTGCCGTCATCCTGTGCAGATAGCCATTGGCGAACCGGATGAACTTGAGAGTTTGCGTCTGGTCACTAACAGCACCAGTCTGGGCTTTTGTTATCTCACCCTGAAGCAAAGCCCACGCCTGAGTGAACTGCAGGCGCGACGACTCATTAATATCATTCATCTCTCAACGCTTCTGCATACGCTCCCGCTCAATGAAGGGCTGATTACCCCAACAGAGGAGTTACTGCCCGGCTGGGCAATTCCTCAGTGGCCGGATTTAACCCATGTCCCTCTGCCGGAGAGGTTAACCCTGCTGTACCATTTGCCCGTCGAGCTACACACGATGGCGCGTCAGCTAAAACAGTATCTTGCCCAGCAGGGCTGCGCGCTTACGGTTATCTTTTATGATGCGAAAACCTGGGACGGATGCCAGCAACTGGCGGACGCGGACATCATGATGGGCGACAGACTGATTGGTGAAGCGCCGGAATACACGCTTGAGCAGTGGCTGCGTTGTGATGCCCTCTGGCCACACCTGCTGAGCGCGCCGCAATATGCTCATCTGCAGGCGACGCTGGATGCGGTCCAGACCCAGGCCAATGAACAGGATCGGCATGCGGGCCTGAAGGCGATATTTAGCCGGCTGATGGAGAACGCGGTCATCACCCCGCTGTTTAATTACCAGTATCAAATCAGCGCCCCACCGGGGGTCAACGGCATACGCCTTAACACCCGCGGCTGGTTTGACTTTACCGAAGCCTGGCTGCCCGCCCCCAAATCGTGAAGAAGCTGGTCGCCGTCGTGGTCAGACGGTAACATAACGTTTTTACGTAACTGTCGAGATGATTTATGAAACGTGCCGTCGTCGTGTTCAGCGGAGGACAAGACTCTACTACCTGCCTGGTCCAGGCCCTTCATCAGTACGATGAAGTTCACTGTGTCACTTTCGATTATGGTCAGCGCCATCGCGCTGAAATCGACGTTGCCCGTGAACTGGCCCTCAAACTGGGCGCACGCGCGCACAAGGTGCTGGACGTTACGCTGTTAAACGAACTGGCCGTCAGCAGCCTCACCCGGGACAGTATTCCCGTCCCGGACTACGAACCTGACGCCAGCGGTATTCCGAACACCTTCGTTCCTGGCCGAAATATCCTCTTCCTGACCCTGACGGCAATCTACGCCTACCAGGTACAAGCCGAAGCGGTGATAACCGGCGTATGCGAGACCGACTTCTCCGGCTATCCGGACTGTCGCGATGAGTTCGTGAAAGCGTTAAACCACGCCGTCAATCTGGGCATGGCGAAAGAGACGCGCTTTGAAACGCCGCTGATGTGGCTGGATAAAGCCGAAACCTGGGCGCTGGCGGACTACTGGGGCAAGCTGGACCTGGTTCGCAGTGAAACCCTCACCTGCTACAACGGCATCAAAGGTGACGGTTGCGGCCAGTGCGCCGCCTGCAACCTGCGCGCTAACGGGTTGAATCACTATCTTGCCGATAAAGCCGGCGTGATGGCCGCAATGCAGAAAAAGACCGGGCTTAAATAGGGCTATTTGACCGTGCTGTCGAACAGTTTGACACCGGCAGCACGGGTCACTTTCATCAGGGTTGTCAGCGTTGGGTTGCCATTGTCAGACAAGGTTCGGTATAGCTGCTGACGGGACAAGCCTGCTTTGGCAGCAATTTCACCTATGCCACCGCGGGATTCGATAACGCGTCTTAACGCGATTAAATATGCAGGGATTCCCTGATCTTCATAAATCTCATCTAACGCCACCTGCAGGTATAGCTGAGCGTAGGAAGGGTTTTCACGAAGCATTTTTACAACGGCTTCATCATGGCTGACGGAACTAGAAAATTCTTGTTGGCTTTTGCTCATCGGATTTATCCTTTTGATGATCATTCCAGTAATCTATTGCCAGCTTAACATCCGTCTTTTGACTCTTTTTGTCACCGCCGATCAGCAACAACAGGATCTTCCGATGGTGAAGCGCAAAATAGATTCGATAGCCGGGACCACAATCAATTTTCAATTCCCAGATCCCCTCTCTGAGGTATCGGTAATCGCCGAAATTCCCTTTCTCAGCACGGTCAATTCGCAGAAGGATCCGAAACGCTAACTCCGGATCCTTTCGCTTCATCTTCGCTACCCACTCCTCAAACGGCACTTTTCCGTCGCGGGTCCGGTAACGTTCAACAACGTAGTCCCTGTCCATTATTCTATCCCTGAAAAAACTTTTTGTCTTTTATAAAAGACAAAATTCCTACGCGATCATCAACTCCAGCTTTTCCCGCAACTCCCCTTCAAGCGGCAGCGCTTTCTGCGTTTTCAGATCGATACAGACGAAGGTAATTAGCGCATCAGCCACCACCTGCCCTTCAGGATCCAGCGTGACAACCTGACTGAGGACACCACTCTTCCCGTTTAGCTGTTGTACCTGGCTGGTCACGGTGAGCACATCACCCAGTACGGCCGGACGGCGGTAGTTGATGTTGATGTTGACGACCACGAACGCGATGTTATGCGCGCTCAGCCACTGAAAGCTTTCGCTGTTTTCCAGCCCGTCCCAGCGTGCTTCTTCAAGAAACTCAAGATAGCGTGCATTGTTCACATGCTGGTAAACGTCGAGGTGAAAACCGCGTACTTTGATTTTTGTCTGCATAGCGCAATAGCCTTTCGTTGTTATAGGATCAGAGGTCATCACTGGTATGACCTCTTTATCCTGGCAAATTATCGCCGCAGTGCAAGTAATTGTGAGATTACAGCGTCAGGTGTGAGAGGTTGCGTTCAACCAGCGCGCTTCCCATCCCCGGAACCTGTTTGAGATCGTCGACGGTTTTGAAAGGTCCGTACTCTTCGCGGTAGCTGACGATAGCCTGCGCTTTTTTCAGGCCGACACCGTTCATCGCGCGGGCCAGATCTTCCGCCGATGCCGAATTGATACTCACCCGCGTACCGTCATCGTCCCCATTTTTACCGGCATCCGTCGCTTTGGTTTGCCCCTGCACTGGCGCAGCGGCGTCGGTCTTACTCTGTACCGTCTGTGGTTTAGCAGCAGGCGTCGCCGCCTGCGCGCCAGCGCTCATCCCGGTGGTGGCAATAGCCAGCGTAATTAATAGTGCTTTGATTCCACGTTTCATGCTGTATCTCCTTGTTTGTTGACAGCCCCGTCACGATAGCCATCGATGAAAACAGGCACAAACGGCAGATTGCAGAAATGGAAAAGGCCGCGAAAGCGGCCTTTAGTTTTTGCAGAGCGTTACGAAAATCTGCGAGCAGATACGTAATTATTGCTGCTGAGTCATCACATCGCCCAGCTTGATTTTGGCATCTTTACGCAGGTTGCTCATCATCGCTTCGAAAGCAATCTGGGCATTGTTCTGGGTAATGCCCTGAACCATCGCTTTCTTCTGCGCTTCTGGCAGAGTGCCGGCTTTCACTTCATCGAGCGCCAGCAGAACGACATTACCCTGCATATCAGTCGTGGAGCCGAAGCTCGGTTTATCCTTCGCAGGCAGGCTCAGGCCAAATGCAGCCTGGCTGACAGGATCCTGGCTCGTACGGCTCAGCGTTTTCGCCTCACCGAAGCTCAGGCCAGCCGCTTTCAACGCGTCCTCTTTACCCGCTTTCAGATCAACCAGAATCTTTTCAGCATCCAGTTTCGCCTGCTGTTCCGCTTTATTGTGCTTAACCTGGGCGACAACCTGATCCTTCACTTCCGCCAGCGGTTTGACCGCTTCTGGCTTGTGCTCGCTGACGCGCAGAACGAACGCACGATCGCCATCAACGGTAATGATGTCAGAGTTACTGCCTGGCGTGCCGTTCTCGCCGACCAGCCCACCGTTAAAGATGGCATCTGAAACTGGTTTGAAGTTCAGCTCTTCCGGCAGGTTATCACGGCCAAACCAGCCCGTTTCAACCGCTTTCACGCCAGCCGCCTGCTCTGCACCCGCCAGAGATTCGTTGTCGTTGCTGGCCGCATCGCTCACTTTCTGCTGCAGTGCGTAGTAGGCATCCAGCGCTTTTTCCTGCTTCACTTTCGCCGCGATGTCATCACGAACTTCAGCCAGTGGTTTGGTTTTCGCAGGGATGATGTCGTCCAGACGAACCACCAGGAAACCAACGGAAGATTTAACAACACCAGACAACTGGCCTTTATCTTTCAGACCGGCATTTTTCAGTTCATCAGGGGTCGTTGCCTCTTCCAGCCAGCCCATATCCCCACCGTTTTTCGCGGAGATAATATCGGTGGATTTCGCTTTCGCAATGGTCGCGAAATCTGCGCCTTTATTCAGTTCATCCAGTACCGCTTTGGCATCAGCCTCAGTTTTGGTCTGAATCACACTGTAGCGGTTGCGCTGCGGCTGAGTGAACTGATCCTGATGCTGATCGTAGTAAGACTGGATCTCCGCGTCAGACGCGCTTTCCTGCAATGCAGCCGCATCCAGCTTGATGTAGCTCACGCGGAACTGCTCCGGAGAAACAAAGGAATTCTTGTTCTGCTCGTACCAGGCGTTAACGTCAGCGTCGCTTACCTGCTGTTTCGCCGCCAGGGCATTTACGTCAATGGTCGCTTCACGCACAACGCGTTGCTGCGCAACCAGCGCGGCCAGTTCGTCCGTTTCACCTTTGAGCATGAAATCAGTACCCACAACAGCATTGATGAGCTGCTGGGTAGTCAGTTGGTTACGCAGCGCCTGCGCGTATTGATCGGCGGTCATGCCCATCTGGTTGACGATGCTGTTGTAACGCGCGTTATCAAATTTGCCGTTAGACTGGAAGGCTTGCGTGGAGAAAATGGCTTTTTTCACCTGCTCGTCGCTGATGCCGAGGCCCAGTTTTTTGGCATACTGGTCCAGCAGCGCTTCGTCGATAAGACGGTTCAGCGTCTGTTGGCGCAGGGTCTTCATATACCCTTCGTTCGCCGCCAGCTCAGAGAATTGGTCGCCCAGCTGTTGCTGCATACGGTTACGTTCACCGGCAAAAGCATTCTCGAACTGACCACGACTGATCTCCTGGCCATTCACTTTTGCGGCATAGTTCGCGCCACCGCCAATAAGGTAACTGCTCACGCCGGTCAATATGAACGACACGATAATGATACCGAAAATAATCTTGAGCACGAGACTGTTAGCAGCCGTGCGTAAGCTGTCCATCATGGTGTAACAACACTCCGCTGTAGGTGACTGATTACCTGACGCTGACGGTAAATCCTGCCCGTCGCGCGTGAAGGCCTATTGTGACAAGAAAACGGGGCGATTGTCAGCCCACAACTCGCATAAACTCGTACAAATCAGGTCTGGACAAACAAAAAAGGCACATCAAACGATGCGCCCTTGTACTATCCGGCTTCCCTGAAACGGGAAAGCAATCAGTTTACTGCGTCTTTCAGCGCTTTACCTGCACGGAAACCCGGCACTTTAGCAGCAGCGATGGTGATCTCTTTACCGGTCTGAGGGTTGCGGCCAGTACGGGCAGCACGCTCTTTAACAGCAAAAGTACCGAAGCCTACCAGTGCAACGTCGTCCCCAGCCTGCAGAGATTCAGTAACAGAAGCAATTAATGCATCTAACGCACGTCCAGCTGCAGCTTTAGAAATATCAGCACCAGCAGCAATTTTGTCAATCAGTTGAGATTTATTCACTGTTCTCTTCCTCTCTTTATAATTTATATCGCGTCTGAATCCTTCACAACGCGACCGCGCAGCAGTTATATCAGGCCTGCCATGACCTTACAACACCCGTTGTTGATGGCTGACCTAATCAGCAATCTAAATTAGCTATACAAAAAAAGGCTGGCAAGTGCGAAATCACTTACCAGCCTTGTTTTTATTGACGCTCTTTGCGCGAGGTCACTATTTTGCGGTTACAACCTGCATTCCGGAAGGTTCATTCTGCAATGCGAGACTAAGAACTTCCTCAATTCGCTTAACAGGATGGATCTGCAGATCGGCAATCACGTTGTCCGGAATCTCTTCCAGATCGCGTTTGTTTTCGTACGGGATCAATACGGTTTTGATCCCACCGCGATGTGCCGCCAGCAGTTTTTCTTTTAACCCACCGATTGGCAGAACCTGACCACGCAGGGTGATTTCACCAGTCATCGCCACATCGGCGCGCACCGGGTTGCCGGTCAGACAGGAAACCAGCGCGGTACACATGGCAATACCCGCGCTTGGGCCATCTTTCGGCGTTGCCCCTTCAGGAACGTGGACGTGGATGTCGCGTTTTTCATAGAAATCCGGGTTGATGCCCAGTTTTTCCGCGCGCGCGCGCACCACGGTCAGCGCCGCCTGTATGGACTCCTGCATCACTTCACCCAGAGAACCGGTGTAGGTCAGTTTGCCTTTGCCCGGGACACAAGCGGTTTCGATGGTCAGCAGATCGCCGCCCACTTCCGTCCATGCCAGACCGGTCACCTGGCCCACACGGTTTTCGTTGTCCGCGCGACCGTAGTCGAAACGCTGAACGCCGAGATAGGCATGCAGATTATCGCCGTTAATCACAATGTGTTTCAGGCTCTTATCCAGCAGCAGCTGTTTCACCGCTTTACGACACAGTTTAGAGATTTCACGCTCAAGGCTACGCACGCCCGCTTCACGGGTGTAATAACGGATAATGCCAATAATCGCGCTGTCCTCTACGGTCAGCTCGTTGGCTTTCAGCGCGTTACGCTCTATCTGTTTCGGCAGCAGGTGCTGCTTAGCAATGTTCAGCTTCTCATCTTCGGTATAACCGGAGAGACGAATCACTTCCATACGGTCCAGCAGCGGGGCCGGAATATTCATGGAGTTCGACGTCGCGACAAACATGACGTCGCTCAGGTCGTAGTCCACTTCCAGGTAGTGATCGCTGAACGCCACGTTCTGTTCTGGATCAAGCACTTCCAGCAGCGCCGAGGCCGGATCGCCACGCATGTCCGAGGACATTTTGTCGATCTCATCGAGCAGGAACAGCGGGTTTTTAACGCCCACTTTCGCCATTTTCTGGATCAGTTTACCCGGCATAGAACCGATGTAGGTACGGCGGTGACCGCGGATTTCCGCTTCATCGCGTACGCCACCCAGCGCCATACGGATATACTTACGGCCGGTCGCTTTGGCGATGGACTGGCCCAGAGAGGTTTTACCCACCCCCGGCGGTCCTACCAGGCACAGAATAGGGCCTTTAATTTTGTTCACACGGCTCTGTACCGCAAGGTACTCAAGAATGCGGTCTTTCACACGTTCCAGGCCGTAGTGGTCGGTATCCAGGATTTCCTGTGCCTGACGCAGGTCTTTTTTGACCTTGCTGCGGGCGTTCCACGGAACCTGTACCATCCACTCAATGTAGCCGCGCACCACGGTCGCTTCCGCCGACATCGGAGACATCATTTTCAGCTTCTGCAGTTCTGCTTCCGCTTTCTCTTTCGCCTCTTTCGGCATCTTCGCCGCATCGATCTTGCGCTTCAGCGCTTCGTTTTCGTCCGGCGCGTCGTCCATCTCGCCGAGCTCTTTCTGAATGGCTTTCATTTGCTCATTCAGATAGTACTCACGTTGAGATTTCTCCATCTGCTTTTTCACGCGGTTGCGAATACGCTTCTCAACCTGCAGCAGATCGATTTCAGACTCCATCATCGCCATCAGGTATTCCAGACGTTCGTTAACGTCGGACATTTCCAGCACGGACTGCTTGTCAGCCAGCTTCAGCGGCATATGGGCTGCGATGGTGTCCGCCAGACGCGCAGGATCGTCGATGCTGTTCAGCGACGTCAGCACTTCTGGTGGGATTTTCTTGTTCAGCTTGATGTAGCCTTCAAACTGGCTAATCGCGGTGCGCACCAGCACTTCCTGCTCGCGCTCATCCAGTTCAGGCGAATCAAGGTACTCTGCCTTCGCGGAGAAGTGTTCGCCATCGTCTGACAGAGTGGTAATACGCGCACGCTGCAGACCTTCTACCAGCACCTTCACGGTGCCGTCAGGCAGCTTCAGCATCTGCAAAATAGAGGCCACGGTCCCGACGGTGAAAAGATCGTTTACACCCGGCTCATCCGTTGATGCTTCTTTCTGCGCCACCAGCATGATTTTTTTATCATGATCCATAGCGGCTTCGAGGCAACGGATAGATTTTTCCCGCCCTACAAATAAGGGTATGACCATGTGCGGATAAACCACCACATCGCGCAACGGCAATACGGGGATTTCAATGCGTTCAGAACGCTCAGGATTCATAGAGCTCTCTCTTAGTTAGTGTCCGCCAGGTAAGCTGGTCATGTCACTGTGCTTCACA
Organism: Enterobacter sp. WCHEn090032; assembly: GCF_003986875.1. NCBI lineage: Bacteria > Pseudomonadati > Pseudomonadota > Gammaproteobacteria > Enterobacterales > Enterobacteriaceae > Enterobacter > Enterobacter sp. WCHEn090032. The sequence continues at coordinate 78,939 of NZ_RXRN01000004.1, read as the reverse complement.
TAACCATTAACATGTATCCAGTATATGGGGATGTTTCCCACACATTCAACGCTATGAATAAGGAAAAAGTAAAGGGGAGATAAAATCCCCCCTTTTTGATTAACTGCTTGTATGATTTGGTGAATTATTCGCCAGACGCCTGCTGTGCTTCCGGTTTACCGTAAATCAGCAGTGGCTTGGTTTGACCGCTAATCACGGACTCGTCAATCACCACTTTTTCCACGTCTTCCATTGAAGGCAGATCGTACATGGTGTCGAGCAGAGCCGCTTCAACGATAGAACGCAGGCCACGCGCGCCGGTTTTACGGCTCATTGCTTTTTTGGCAATCGCATCCAGCGCTTCGTCACGGAATTCCAGGTCAACGCCTTCCAGATTGAACAGCGCCTGATACTGCTTGGTCAGCGCATTTTTCGGCTCTTTCAGGATCTGGATCAGCGCCTCTTCACTCAGTTCATTCAGGGTTGCCACCACCGGCAGACGACCGATGAACTCAGGGATCAGACCGAACTTGATCAGATCTTCTGGTTCAACCTGTGCCAGGAGCTCGCCTTCGTTCGGTTTTTCGGACGTTGATTTCACCGTTGCGCCAAAACCAATGCCGGAGCCGGTTTCAACACGGTGGGAGATGACTTTATCCAGACCGGCAAACGCACCGCCACAGATGAACAGGATTTTGGAGGTATCAACCTGCAGGAACTCCTGCTGAGGGTGTTTACGTCCCCCCTGCGGCGGAACGGCAGCAACCGTCCCTTCAATCAGCTTCAGCAGTGCCTGCTGTACGCCTTCACCTGATACATCACGGGTGATGGAAGGGTTGTCTGATTTACGGGAGATCTTGTCGATCTCATCGATGTAAACGATCCCGCGCTGGGCTTTCTGTACGTCGTAATCGCACTTCTGCAGCAGTTTCTGGATGATGTTTTCAACGTCCTCACCCACATAACCGGCTTCGGTCAGGGTGGTGGCATCCGCCATGGTGAACGGAACATCCAGCAGACGCGCCAGGGTTTCAGCCAGCAGCGTTTTACCGGACCCGGTTGGGCCGATCAGCAGAATGTTACTTTTACCCAGTTCTACGCCATTGCTGGTATCGCCGTTGCGCAGACGTTTGTAGTGGTTGTATACCGCTACCGCCAGTACTTTCTTGGCCTGCTCCTGACCGATGACATAGTCGTCAAGGTGATGACGAATTTCATGCGGCGTTGGCAGCGCGCTGCGTTCGCGGTGTGGCGCGACTTCTTTAATCTCTTCGCGAATGATGTCGTTACATAAATCGACACATTCGTCGCAGATATACACGGACGGCCCGGCAATCAGTTTACGCACTTCATGCTGGCTTTTGCCGCAAAAAGAGCAGTACAGCAGTTTGCCCGAACCATCTTTGCGTTTATCTGTCATGAGTCCAAACCTCTTTTTAAGTTCTTTGTGCCGCACATGACGACGCAAATGCCATTCTAAGACGCAAGCTGCTCTCAGGCAGAGTGCCGCCCTACCTTAGTATAGCGGCACACTCGCGTCGCGGGCATCAATTACGATGGGTCAACACGGAGTCGACTAAGCCGTACTCAACTGCTTCTGAAGCAGAGAGGAAGCGATCGCGCTCGGTATCGCGCTCGATCTGCTCGAGGGGTTGACCCGTATGCTGCGCCATAAGTTCATTCATGCGCGCTTTTACTTTCAGGATTTCGCGGGCGTGGATTTCAATATCCGTCGCCTGCCCCTGGTAACCGCCCAGCGGCTGGTGAATCATCACGCGGGAATTCGGCAAGCAGAAACGCTTACCCTTAGCCCCTGCTGTTAACAGGAACGCGCCCATAGATGCAGCCTGACCCATACAGATAGTGCTTACATCAGGCTTGATGAATTGCATGGTGTCATAAATGGACATACCTGCTGTAATCACGCCACCCGGGGAGTTAATGTACAGGTAAATGTCTTTTTCCGGGTTTTCCGCTTCCAGAAACAGCATCTGCGCCACGATCAGGTTAGCCATGTGGTCTTCCACCTGGCCTGTCAGAAAGATAACGCGTTCCTTGAGCAGACGGGAATAGATATCAAAAGAACGCTCACCACGTGAGGTCTGTTCAATAACCATTGGCACCAGAGCCATATGGGGTGCAAAGTTATCTCGTTCGCCACTGTATGACATTTCCGTCTCCTGGATCAAAATTGAAAACACCTGCTGTACTGATTGTAACCTTACGGACGGATTATCAGCCAGTCTCATTCATCATGATTACGTACTTATGGGGTTCACAGTGCCCTATTTCAAGCATAACAACCTTTTGTTGTTACGCTAACACCGAAAGGGCGTTTTAGCACTCTTCCTGGGCTAAGCTGCGATAAAAAAAACCCGCTGCCGCAAGGCAACGGGTTTTCTGTTTAAACTTTAAACCGTCAGGGCGAAATTACGCCTGCTGGTTCATCAGTTCGTTGAAAGAGGTCGCTTTTTCGGTCACTTTCGCTTTCGCCAGTACCGCTTCAACAGCCTGCTCTTCCAGGGCAACGTTGCGCATGTTGTCCATCAGCTCTTTGTTCTTACCGTAGAACTCGATCACTTCTGATGGATCTTCGTATGCAGAAGCCATCTCTTCGATCAGGCCTTTCACACGCTCTTCGTCAGCTTTCAGCTCGTGGGTACGAATCACTTCGCCCAGCAGCAGGCCAACAACAACGCGGCGTTTTGCCTGCTCTTCGAACAGTTCGCGTGGCAGTTCCATCGCTTGCTGCTGGTTGCCACCGAAACGCTGTGCAGCCTGACGGCGCAGCACGTCGATTTCGCTGTCGATCAGGGCCGCTGGCACGTCGATTTCGTTCGCTTTCACCAGACCTTCGATCGCCTGAGATTTAACACGGTTACGCACCGCGCCATTCAGCTCGCGCTCCATGTTTTTACGCACTTCGGTACGCAGGCCCGCGACAGAACCATCTTCCACGCCGAAACGCTTGATGAATTCTTCAGTCAGTTCTGGCAGTTCGCGCTCTTCAACTTTCTTCAGGTTGATAACGAACTTAGCCGCTTTACCTTTCAGGTTTTCAGCGTGGTACTCTTCCGGGAAGGTCACGTCGATGGTGAACTCTTCGCCCGCTTTGTGGCCTTTGATACCGTCTTCGAAGCCTGGGATCATACGACCCTGGCCCATCGCCAGTACGAAGTCAGACGCTTTGCCGCCTTCGAACTCTTCGCCGTCTACAGAACCGGTGAAGTCGATGGTCACACGGTCTTCCGCGTCAACAGCGCCTTCTTTCTCTTTCCAGTTCGCCTGCTGCTTACGCAGGGTGTCCAGCATGCCGTCAACGTCTTCGTCAGTCACGGATACAATCGGTTTTTCAACTTCGATAGTTTCCAGACCTTTCAGCTCGACTTCCGGATACACTTCGAACTCTACAGAGTAGGTGAAGTCTTCGCCCAGTTTGTATTCGCCTGGAACGTAGTTCGGCGCGCCGGCCGGATTGATTTTTTCTTTGATGATCGCATCAATAAAGTTACGGCTCATCAGCTCACCCAGCACATCCTGACGCACAGAAGCGCCATAACGCTGAGCAACAACATTCATTGGTACTTTGCCCTTACGGAAGCCGTCAATACGTACTTTTTTTGCTACGTTGACCAGCTCGCTTTTCACAGCAGTTTCGATGCTGTCAGCAGCGATAGTAATCGTTACACGGCGGCCAAGGCCTTGAGTGGTTTCAACTGAAACTTGCATCTTGTTACCTCAAAAAAATCACAGTGCTCGGTCAACTCTGAATCTGTCTGTTATACCGGGATGCTCTCTTAGTGCAGATTCACATTCCCTGTCGCCAGAATCATCCCGAAGACATTCATTAAGACGCGGCATTATAGCGGCATCACTTAGGTGAGTCGAGAACGGTTGGGGCATGTTGCTGCGGCTTTTTTCACACTTTAAGGCTATTTTTAGCCTTAAAAACGCACCATCCGCTCAAAACTCAGACAAAACAAAACGGCCCGGAGGCCGTTTTGAGGAAATCTGTAAGCAACATACTGGAAAAACTCCAGCGGTTGCAAATCCGATTTATCAGGCGATGGTGCCTGCTCCCCGGCAAGGCGGGGAGGCAAAAACCGTATCCTGCAAGCCTTCCCACTCCTTAATGGTGTAGGTATGCAACGCCAGGGCATGTACGGTTGTGGAGAGTTCTTCCGTCAAGGTGCTGTAGATCAAGCGGTGTCGGTTCAGGAAACGTTCTCCCGTGAAGCGATCGCTAACCAGAACCACTTTGAAGTGGCTTTCAGAACCTGCCGGTACGTTATGACGATAGCTCTCGTCGACGACTTCGAGGAACACAGGGTTGAACGCTGCCCTTAATTTATCTTCTATCTGCTCACGTATCATCATGAAATTACTCCTCCGACAACGCCAGGATGTCACCCATCCCTTTAAATATTAGCCGCTTTTACCGTTTCCATTACACCTTGACAACAAATATTTAGCTTTCGTCTTATTTTCTCATCCAAACGAATGAAGTTTACTGTGTGGCTCATACGTTTTGTCATTCCGCGAGGGAGAAAAAGGGTGAGCTGGTCAGTTTTCAGACAAGGCGATGAATTTACATGCGTTGACCACTTCCCCTGGCCGTTGGCGATGTTATGATGGCGGCAATTTTTTCTCTCTCTATGCTTACGATTCGTGAGAACCTTAAAATGTTAAAAAAACTCTTCTTCCCGTTGGTAGCCCTTTTTATGCTGGCAGGCTGCGCTACCCCGCCAACCACTATTGATGTTTCACCTAAAATCACCCTGCCTCAGCAGGACCCAAGCCTGATGGGCGTCACCGTGAGCATTAACGGTGCCGATCAGCGTCAGGATCAGGCTCTGGCGAAGGTGACCCGCGACAACCAGCTGGTGACATTGACCGCGTCCCGCGACCTGCGTTTCCTGCTGCAGGAAGTGCTGGAAAAACAGATGACCTCTCGCGGTTATATGGTTGGCCCAAGCGGCGCGGTGGATCTGCAGATCATCGTGAACAACCTGTACGCTGATGTCTCCCAGGGTAACGTGCGCTACAACATCGCCACTAAAGCGGATATCGCCATCATCGCGACCGCGAAGAATGGCAACAAGATGACCAAAAATTACCGTGCGAGCTACTCTGTAGAAGGCGCGTTCCAGGCGTCTAATAAAAATATTGCTGATGCGGTTAACAGCGTGCTGACGGACACTATCTCCGACATGGCGCAGGACACCAGCATTCACGACTTCATCAAACAGAACGCGCGTTAATCCTGCTGGCTGACCCGGTGTGTTACCGGGTCAGTTGCTAAGAACATGTCCAGTCAATACTTACGTATTTTCCAGCAACCGAAATCAGCCATTCTGCTGATCCTCGGCTTTGCCTCGGGTTTACCCCTCGCGCTCACTTCCGGCACGCTTCAGGCATGGATGACGGTCGAGAATATCGATCTTAAAACCATCGGGTTCTTCTCGCTGGTGGGCCAGGCCTATGTCTTTAAGTTCCTGTGGTCTCCGGTCATGGATCGCTACACGCCGCCCTTCCTGGGGCGTCGTCGTGGCTGGCTGGTGATGACCCAGGTCCTGCTGCTGCTGGCCATTGCGGGGATGGGTTTTCTTGAACCCACCTCGCAGTTACGCTGGATGGCCGCGCTCGCGGTGGTGATTGCTTTCTGCTCCGCTTCCCAGGATATCGTGTTCGACGCCTGGAAGACGGACGTCTTACCGGCGGAAGAGCGCGGTGCTGGTGCGGCCATCAGCGTGCTGGGCTATCGCCTCGGGATGCTGGTCTCCGGCGGGCTGGCTCTCTGGCTGGCCGACCGTTATCTCGGCTGGCAGGGCATGTACTGGCTAATGGCTGCCCTGCTTATCCCGTGCATTATCGCGACGCTGTTTGCGCCCGAACCAAGCGATGTTATCCCGGTTCCCCGTACGCTGGAGCAGGCCGTCGCCGAACCACTGCGTGATTTCTTTGGCCGTAACAACGCCTGGCTGATCCTGCTGCTTATCGTCCTTTATAAGCTTGGCGATGCCTTTGCGATGAGCCTGACTACCACCTTCCTTATCCGGGGCGTCGGTTTTGATGCCGGCGAGGTGGGTGTGGTGAATAAAACGCTGGGGTTGTTCGCGACCATCGTCGGCGCGCTCTACGGTGGTGTATTAATGCAGCGCCTGACGCTGTTCCGCGCACTGTTGATTTTCGGCATCCTGCAAGGGGCGTCTAACGCAGGTTACTGGCTGCTGTCGATCACCGACAAACATATGGTCAGCATGGCTACCGCGGTATTCTTTGAAAACCTCTGTGGCGGGATGGGGACCGCGGCATTTGTCGCCCTACTGATGACGCTCTGCAACAAGTCGTTTTCTGCCACGCAGTTCGCACTGCTCTCAGCACTCTCTGCCGTTGGCCGCGTCTACGTGGGGCCGATTGCCGGCTGGTTTGTTGAAGCCCATGGCTGGCCGACGTTTTATCTCTTCTCTGTGGTTGCTGCGGTGCCGGGGATTTTATTACTGCTTGTCTGCCGTCAGACGCTGGAATATACCCAGCGAACAGAACACTTTATGCCGCGCACCGAATATCATCGCGCCTACCGTTTTGCGTTACGTCTGTTAATGACGGGCTGTGTTGCCCTGGCTCTCTGGCTGGTCGTGCTCATTATTAATGCCAGCACGTCGCTGGTGCTCCCTCTGGAAGCCCTTCTGCTGGACGCTGGCGCCCTGCTGGCCGTCGTCGGGATCCTGACGGGAGGCGTGCTCGATTTCATGGCGCTGCGTAAAACGCGCATGACCTGAAGAAAAATGCGAAAGGTTATTTTCCGTTGTAATCACTAAGCGAAATTATAACGGTGAAATAGCCAGCAACCGCTAAAAAAATATTTGTTGTTTTGTGCGGGATAGGATTTGGAAATTATTGGCTTCGGTTCCAAAACACTATTTTTCATTAAACGATTCAGCATTGGAAAGTTTGATTTTTCGTTTTTTAGATGTCTTTTTATTGATAATTAATTGTTAATTTTTTGTTTATTTTTAACAATGGTTATACCAATTGCCCCTTTTAGGGTATGCTTGGGGGTCCTTTCGTTATAAAGCCCATGCCATGCGGCTTCGGTCATAAAAACCGACATAATTTGCAACACTTGTGACACGTGCGGCAGAACCCGGTAACACCTTCCTGACACAGGCCTAATGATGTTTACAGTAATGTAACCTTCCCGTAAAATGCCCGCACACTTTAAACGCCACCAGACTCCCGTGGAATTGAGGTCGTTAAATGAGACTCAGGAAATACAATAAAAGTTTGGGATGGTTGTCATTATTCGCAGGCACTGTATTACTCAGTGGCTGTGATTCTGCACTACTAGACCCCAAAGGACAGATTGGACTGGAACAACGTTCACTGATATTGACGGCTTTTGGCCTGATGTTGATTGTGGTTATTCCAGCCATTTTGATGGCTGTTGGTTTCGCCTGGAAGTATCGTGCGAGCAATAAAGATGCGAAGTATAGCCCGAACTGGTCACACTCCAATAAAGTGGAAGCTGTGGTCTGGACGGTACCTATCCTTATCATCCTGTTCCTTGCCGTGCTGACCTGGAAAACCACTCACGCACTTGAGCCAAGCAAACCGCTGGTTCACGATGAAAAACCTATTACCATCGAAGTGGTCTCCATGGACTGGAAATGGTTCTTCATCTATCCAGAGCAGGGCATTGCTACCGTGAATGAAATCGCCTTCCCGGCGAACACTCCGGTTCAGTTCAAAGTGACCTCCAACTCCGTAATGAACTCCTTCTTCATCCCACGTCTGGGTAGCCAGATTTACGCGATGGCCGGTATGCAGACTAACCTGCACCTGATCGCGAATGAAGCAGGCACCTATGATGGTATCTCCGCCAGCTATAGCGGCCCGGGCTTCTCAGGTATGAAGTTCAAAGCTATCGCAACGCCGGACCGTGCCGCTTTCGACCAGTGGGTTGCGAAAGCGAAGCAGTCTCCAAACACCATGTCTGACATGGCGGCGTTCGAAAAAGTGGCTGCACCTAGCGAATACAACAAGGTGGAGTACTTCTCTAACGTGAAACCTGATTTGTTCAAAGACGTTATTGGCAAATTTATGGATCACGGCAAGAGCATGGACATGACCCAGCCTGAAGGCGAGCACAGCGCGCACGAAGGTATGGAAGGCATGGACATGAGCCACGCGGAAACCGCTCACTAAGGGGCCGAGGAAGAAAATGTTCGGAAAATTGACACTGGATGCAGTGCCCTACCATGAACCGATTATCATGGTTACGGTGGCTGCGATTATCATCGGTGGTGCGGCCTTACTGGCCTTAATCACTTACTTCGGTAAGTGGAGCTACCTGTGGAACGAGTGGCTGACTTCGGTTGACCACAAAAAACTCGGTATCATGTACTGCATCGTCGGTATCGTCATGTTAATTCGTGGCTTTGCGGATGCGATCATGATGCGTAGCCAGCAGGCACTCGCGTCTGCGGGTGAAGCCGGCTTCCTGCCGCCGCACCACTACGATCAGATCTTTACCGCCCACGGCGTTATCATGATCTTCTTCGTGGCGATGCCGCTGGTTATCGGTCTGATGAACGTGGTCGTTCCGCTGCAAATCGGCGCGCGCGACGTTGCGTTCCCGTTCCTGAACAACCTGAGCTTCTGGTTCACGGTTGTCGGCGTAATCCTGGTTAACCTGTCACTGGGTGTGGGCGAATTCGCGCAGACCGGCTGGCTGGCTTACCCGCCGCTGTCAGGAATCGAGTACAGTCCGGGCGTAGGTGTCGACTACTGGATTTGGGCGCTTCAGCTCTCCGGTGTTGGTACAACCCTGACCGGTATCAACTTCTTCGTGACCATTATCAAGATGCGTGCCCCGGGCATGACCATGTTCAAGATGCCGGTATTTACCTGGGCATCGCTGTGCGCCAACATCCTGATTATCGCGTCCTTCCCAATTCTGACCGTCACCATCGCGCTGCTGACCCTGGACCGCTACCTGGGCACCCATTTCTTCACGAATGATATGGGTGGCAACATGATGATGTACATCAACCTGATTTGGGCCTGGGGTCACCCGGAAGTGTACATCCTGGTTCTGCCTGTCTTCGGTGTGTTCTCCGAAATCGCAGCAACCTTCTCGCGAAAACGTCTGTTTGGTTACACCTCGCTGGTGTGGGCAACCGTCTGTATTACCGTTCTGTCGTTCATCGTTTGGCTGCACCACTTCTTCACCATGGGTGCGGGCGCGAACGTAAACGCCTTCTTCGGTATTACCACCATGATTATCGCCATCCCGACCGGGGTGAAGATCTTCAACTGGCTGTTCACCATGTATCAGGGCCGTATCGTGTTCCACTCAGCCATGCTGTGGACCATTGGCTTCATCGTGACCTTCTCCGTAGGTGGGATGACCGGCGTACTGCTGGCGGTACCAGGTGCTGACTTCGTTCTGCACAACAGTCTGTTCCTGATTGCGCACTTCCATAACGTTATCATCGGTGGCGTGGTCTTCGGCTGCTTCGCTGGCGTAACCTACTGGTGGCCAAAAGCGTTCGGCTTCACGCTGAACGAGAAATGGGGTAAACGCGCGTTCTGGTTCTGGATCATCGGTTTCTTCGTGGCATTTATGCCGCTGTACGTGCTGGGCTTCATGGGTATGACCCGTCGTCTGAGCCAGCAGATTGATCCGCAGTTCCACCCAATGCTGATGGTTGCAGCGGGCGGTGCGGTGCTGATTGCCTGTGGTATCGCGTCTCAGCTGATTCAGTTCTACGTGTCTATTCGCGACCGCGACCAGAACCGTGACCTGACCGGTGACCCATGGGGTGGCCGTACGCTGGAGTGGGCAACCTCTTCTCCACCGCCTTTCTATAACTTTGCCGTTGTGCCGCAGGTTCATGAACGCGACGCATTCTGGGAAATGAAAGAAAAAGGTGAAGCGTACAAGCAACCTGCTCATTACGAAGAGATCCACATGCCGAAAAACAGCGGTGCGGGCATTGTGATTGCCGCTTTCGCAACGGTATTTGGTTTCGCAATGATCTGGCACATCTGGTGGATGGCGATTGTTGGCTTCGCTGGCATCGTAATCAGCTGGATTGTGAAGAGCTTTGACGAGGACGTGGACTACTACGTACCAGTCCGTGAAGTTGAAAAGCTGGAAAATCAGCATTTCGACGAGATTTCTAAAGCGGGGCTGAAAAATGGCAACTGATACTCTGGCGCACTCGACTGCCCACGCGCATGAACATGCGCACCACGATACAGGACCGACCAAAGTCTTCGGTTTCTGGATCTACCTGATGAGCGACTGCATTCTGTTCTGCTGTCTGTTCGCGACCTATGCCGTTCTGGTGAACGGCACTGCGGGCGGCCCGACCGGTAAGGACATCTTTGAACTGCCGTTCGTTCTGGTTGAAACCGCACTGCTGTTATTCAGCTCCATCACCTACGGCATGGCGGCTATCGCCATGTACAAAAACAACAAGAGCCAGGTTGTCTCCTGGCTGGCGTTGACCTGGTTGTTTGGTGCTGGATTTATCGGGATGGAAATCTATGAATTCCATCACCTGATCCTGGAAGGCTTTGGTCCGGATCGCAGTGGCTTCCTGTCAGCGTTCTTCGCGCTGGTCGGTACCCACGGTCTGCACGTGACCTCCGGTCTGATCTGGATGGCAGTACTGATGTTCCAGATCTCCCGTCGCGGCCTGACCAGTACTAACCGTACCCGTATCCTGTGCCTGAGCCTGTTCTGGCACTTCCTGGACGTGGTGTGGATCTGTGTGTTCTCTGTAGTGTATCTGATGGGGGCGATGTAATGAGTCATTCAAACGATCATGGCGCTTCCCACGGTAGCGTAAAAACCTACATGACAGGTTTTATCCTGTCGATCATCCTGACGGTGATCCCGTTCTGGATGGTGATGAGCGGTTCTGCCTCCAAGCCGGTTATTCTGGGTGCAATCCTGGTGACCGCGGTGGTTCAGATTCTGGTGCATCTGGTTTGCTTCCTGCACATGAACACCAAGTCCGATGAAGGCTGGAACATGACGGCCTTCATCTTTACCGTGATTATCATCGCTATCCTGGTAGTCGGTTCCATCTGGATTATGTGGAACCTCAACTACAACATGATGGTTCACTAAGAGCGGCGAGTATGTTTAAGCAATACCTGCAAGTAACGAAACCAGGCATCATCTTTGGCAACCTGATCTCCGTGATCGGAGGGTTCCTGCTGGCCTCTAAAGGCAGCATTGATTACACCCTCTTTATTTACACGCTGGTCGGTGTGTCACTGGTTGTTGCGTCCGGTTGTGTATTTAACAACTACATCGACATGGATATCGACAAGAAGATGGAAAGGACCAAAAATCGGGTGCTGGTGAAAGGCCTGATCGCCCCTTCCGTCTCGCTGGTGTACGCCACCTTGCTGGGTATTGCTGGCTTTATGCTGCTGTGGTTTGGTGCTAACCCGCTGGCCTGCTGGCTGGGGGTGATGGGGTTCGTGGTGTATGTGGGCATTTACAGCCTGTATATGAAACGTCACTCCGTGTACGGCACGCTGATTGGTTCTCTCTCCGGCGCTGCGCCGCCGGTGATTGGCTACTGCGCGGTCACGAACGAGTTCGACAGCGGTGCGGCTATCCTGCTGGCTATCTTTAGCCTGTGGCAGATGCCGCACTCCTATGCCATCGCGATTTTCCGCTTTAAGGATTATCAGGCAGCGAACATCCCGGTTCTGCCGGTCGTGAAAGGCATCTCTGTAGCCAAGAACCACATTACGCTCTACATCATCGCCTTTGCTGTCGCAACGCTGATGCTCTCTCTGGGTGGCTACGCTGGATACAAATATCTGGCGGTAGCGGCTGCAGTGAGCGTCTGGTGGCTCGGTATGGCGCTGCGCGGTTACAAAGTGGAAGATGACAAAGTCTGGGCACGCAAACTGTTTGTGTTCTCGATTGTCGCCATTACCTCGCTTTCCGTGATGATGTCCGTAGATTTTATGGTGCCAGATTCACACAACCTGCTGACTTACGTCTGGTAAGCCACAACAGGTGAATAAAGGGGTGCTTCGGCACCCTTTTTTATTCACTGAATCTATTAATAACGCATGTAATATTTGTTAAATAACCCTTTATTTACCCCGCCCCTTCCCCGCACTACACTATGGCCTGCTTTTGAACTGAGGTGGTAATGAACGATTATAAAATGACGCCAGGCGAGCTTCGCGCGACCTGGGGCTTAGGGACTGTCTTCTCGCTACGGATGCTTGGCATGTTTATGGTCCTGCCTGTTCTGACCACGTACGGTATGGCCCTGCAGGGCGCCAGCGAGGCGCTGATTGGCCTGGCGATTGGCATTTACGGCCTGGCACAGGCGGTATTCCAGATCCCGTTTGGCCTGCTCTCTGACCGGATGGGCCGCAAGCCGCTGATCGTCGGCGGACTGCTGGTCTTTGTTCTCGGCAGCATCATTGCCGCCCTCTCCCACTCCATCTGGGGAATTATTCTTGGCCGCGCCCTGCAGGGTTCCGGCGCAATTGCCGCCGCGGTAATGGCGCTGCTGTCAGACTTAACCCGCGAGCAGAACCGAACCAAAGCGATGGCGTTTATCGGCGTGAGCTTTGGCGTCACCTTTGCAATTGCGATGGTGCTGGGCCCCATTATTACCCATGCGCTTGGTCTGCACGCCCTGTTCTGGATGATTGCCGTGCTGGCGACGGTCGGGATTGCCTTAACCCTGTGGGTGGTGCCGGACAGCAAAAATCACGTCCTGAACCGTGAATCGGGGATGGTAAAAGGCTGCTTCAGCAAGGTGATTGTTGAACCCCGCCTGCTCAAGCTCAATTTTGGCATTATGTGTTTGCACATCCTGCTGATGTCGACCTTTGTCGCCCTGCCCGGCCAGCTTGCCGCTGCAGGTTTCCCGGCGGCTGAGCACTGGAAAATTTATCTGGTCACGATGCTGATTTCGTTTGTCTCCGTCGTGCCGTTTATCATCTACGCCGAAGTGAAGCGCAAAATGAAGCGCGTCTTCGTGGGCTGTGTGGCGGTCCTGCTGATTGCCGAGATCGTGCTCTGGGGCGCCGGCCCGCACTTCTGGGAGCTGATAGCCGGCGTGCAGCTCTTCTTCCTCGCCTTTAACCTGATGGAAGCGTTGCTCCCGTCGCTGATCAGCAAAGAGTCTCCCGCCGGCTACAAAGGTACGGCGATGGGCATTTACTCCACCAGCCAGTTTCTCGGCGTGGCGATCGGCGGTTCGCTTGGTGGCTGGGTTGACGGGCTGTTTGATTCACAAACCGTATTTCTCGCCGGTGCGCTACTGGCGACGGTCTGGCTGTTGGTCGCCAGCACCATGAAAGAGCCGCGCTACGTGAGCAGCCTGCGGGTAGAAATTCCGGATGACGTTGCGATTAACGATGCGCTGAAGCTGCGTCTCGAAGCCAAAGAGGGGGTGACAGAGGTGCTTATTGTCGCGGAAGAACGCAGCGCTTACGTCAAAATAGACAGTAAAGTGACCAACCGTTTTGAAGTCGAGCAGGCGCTCAGCGCCTGAAAAAAAACCCGGTTTAACCGGGCTCTCTTTATCAATCGCGGAAGTTTTTAAACTGGAACGGTTGTCCCAGATCGCCGCCACGCACCAGCGCCATCACGGACTGCAGGTCATCGCGTGACTTTCCGGTAACACGAATTTCTTCGCCCTGGATCTGCGCCTGCACCTTCAGCTTGCTGTCTTTGATAAGCTTAACGATCTTCTTCTGGACCGCGCTCTCAATGCCCTGCTTCAGTTTGGCTTCCACAAACCAGGTTTTACCGCTATGGACAAAGTCTTCCGGCACATCCAGAGACGTCCCTTCAATGCCGCGTTTTAACAGCTTAGCGCGCAGAATATCGAGCAGCTGGTTCACCTGGAAATCAGACTCGCTCAGCACCTTAATGGTCTTATTTGCATCGTTCAGCTCAAACGACGCCTCTACGCCACGAAAATCGAAACGTGACTCAACTTCGCGGGTTGCGTTCTCAACGCCGTTGCGAACTTCCTGGATATCAACTTCGGAAACAATATCGAAAGATGGCATCTTTTCTTCTCCCTTCACTTTTGTTGCGTTGCATAATACCCGCTACGAGACATAACTCAACAGAAGCTTAGCTGTATAATTAAGCTGTAACACCTGGCGCAGTTGCAGGTGAGGAGGAACAATGAAAATTACAGTGCTCGGATGCGGAGCCCTTGGTCAGCTATGGCTGACTGCGTTGTGCAAGCATGGACATGAGGTTCAGGGCTGGCTGCGCGTGCCCCAGCCCTATTGCAGTGTAAACCTGATTGGTGAAGACGGAAGCATCTTTAACGAATCCCTCACTGCGAACGATCCTGATTTCCTGGCGCAAAGCGACCTTTTACTGGTGACGCTCAAAGCGTGGCAGGTCTCGGACGCGGTCAAAACCCTGGCCGCGCAGCTCCCCCCCACGTCCCCCATCCTGCTGCTGCATAACGGCATGGGGACCCTGGATGAACTGAAAAGCGTCCCGCAGCCCCTGCTGATGGCGACAACCACTCACGCTGCACGCCGCGACGGTAACATTATTGTCCATGTCGCCAGCGGCGTGACGCACATCGGGCCTGCCAGACCGCAGGATGGAGACTACAGTTACCTGGCTGATGTCCTGCAGAAGGTGTTACCTGACGTTGCCTGGCATAACCACATTCGTCCTCAACTCTGGCGCAAGCTGGCCGTCAACTGCGTGATTAACCCGCTGACGGCGCTGTGGAACTGCCCAAACGGGGAGCTGAAAAATCATCCAGATGAGGTTGCGCTGCTGTGTGCGGAAGTCGCGGCGGTTGTTGAGCGGGAAGGCTTGCATACCTCGGCAGACGATTTACGCTGTTATGTCGAACAGGTCATTGAGAGTACCGCAGAAAACATCTCCTCGATGCTGCAGGATGTTCGGGCATTACGCCACACAGAGATCGACTATATCACGGGATATCTGCTAAAACGCGCCCGCGCGCACGGCATCGCGGTGCCGGAAAACGCCCGTCTGTATGACCTGGTTAAACGTAAGGAGAGTGAATATGAGCGCGTCAGCACTGATCTGTCTCGCCCCTGGTAGCGAAGAGATGGAAGCGGTCACTACCATTGATTTGATGGTGCGCGGCGGCATTAAGGTCACCACCGCCAGCGTCGCCAGCGACGGTAATCTGGCAATCACCTGCTCGCGCGGGGTGAAGATCCTCGCGGATGCCCCGCTTGTGCAGGTGGCTGACGGGGAGTATGACATTATCGTGCTGCCCGGTGGCCTGAAGGGTGCGGAGTGTTTTCGTGACAGCCCGTTGCTGGTCGAGACCGTGCGTCAGTTCCATCTTTCGGGCCGCATCGTGGCCGCCATTTGTGCTGCGGCCGGAACGGTGCTGGTACCCCATGACATCTTCCCCATCGGCAACATGACCGGCTTCCCGGGGCTTAAGGATACGATCCCGGAAGAGCATTGGGTGGATAAACGCGTGGTCTGGGATCCGCGCGTCAACCTGCTGACCAGCCAGGGGCCAGGCACCGCGATTGATTTTGGCTTAAAGATTATCGACCTGCTGGTCGGGCGCGAAAAAGCGTACGAAGTGGCATCATCGCTGGTGATGCCGGCGGGGATTTATAATTACTATGAAGAGTAGTGCATAAAAAAGCCGGGTGGCGGCTACGCCTTACCCGGCCTACAAATGCACGGTATCGTAGGCCCGGTAAGCGAAGCGCTACCGGGCGAGAAACTACGGACGATACACCTTCACATTGGCAAAGCCCTGCTCGCGCAGATACAGCGCCTGCAGACGGCTCATCACCCCGCGCTCACACCACAGCAGGTACGTTTTGCTCTGGTCGAGGTCGCCAAACTTCGTGCTCAGCTTGTAGAACGGCAGCGAAACCACTTCCACACCGTCTACCTGCAGCGGCTTGTCATCCTGCTCATCAATAGAGCGGATATCCAGAATCGCATCGTTCGCACCGAAACCGCTCACGGTTTCCACTTCAACCACGTCCTGTTCGGTCTGCTGGGCAATTTCGCGGATATCAATGTTGGACGCTTCCGCCACCACTTTATCCAGAATGCTGAAATCGAAGTTCTCTTCTTCCGCTTCGATCTTCGCTTTCACCGCTTTAACGGTCGGGCTTTTTGAGATCACACCGCAGTATTCCGGCATGGTGCGGGCAAAATCTTCGGTACCAATTTCACGCGCCAGGTCGATGATGTGCTCTTTGTCGTGGGAGATCAGCGGGCGCAGGATCAGGGTATCAGACACATTGTCGATAAGGCGCAGGTTGGTCAGCGTCTGGCTGGAGACCTGGCCCAGTGCTTCCCCGGTGACCAGCGCCTGCACGCCGTAGCGCTCCGCCACTTTGGATGCCGCACGCACCATCATACGCTTCAGGATGACACCCATCTGGCCATCGTCCACTTTCTCAAGAATTTCGCCGACCACAGGTTCGAAGTTGATCGCCACAAAACGCACGCGGTGGGAGCTGCCGAAGCGGTTCCACAGATAATGCGCAACCTGACGAACCCCGATTTCGTGCGCCGCACCGCCCAGGTTGAAGAAGCAGTAGTGCACGCGGCAGCCGCGGCGCATCAGCATATAGCTGGAGACGCCGGAGTCGAAGCCGCCGGAGATCAGGGACAGGACATCTTCCTGAGTCCCGATCGGGAAACCGCCAATACCTTCATAGCGCCCTTTCACCAACAGCAGGCGATCGTTTTCGATCTCCAGATTCACGGTCACGTCCGGGTTGGTCAGACGCACGCGCGCAGACTCAACGTGCTGGTTCAGACCGCCGCCGACGTAACGTTCCACTTCAATGGAGCTGAATTCGTGTTTACCGCGACGCTTCACGCGCACACAGAAGGTTTTGCCTTCAATCTGGTCGCGATACTGAACCAGCGCTTTCTCGAAGATATCGTGCATGTCGCTGAACGGGACATCTTCCACTTCCAGAATATGGTGGATCCCCGGGATACGGGTCAGGGCGTCACGAATGTCCTGACGTTTGTTTTCGTCTTTCGCACGGACTTCAACGTGGTCCCAGTGGCGCACCACGGCGAGGGTTTCGTCGTAGTGCTTTAATACGTTACGAATGTTCCCGGTGAGAATTTTAATAAAGCGCAAACGCACAGATTGGCTTTTGATGGTGATTTCAGGGAACAATTTAATGATAAACTTCATGGCGGCAATGTTTCTTAGGCAAGCGTATTAAGGCTTGTAATGGAAAAGAGTACAGCAGCCCACACCCGTGGCTGCATCCAGGCGCGCAAGTATACCACCATCGCGCCGCTCCTGTGCACATTGCGCGTTATTTGATAATTGCCCTGAGTCCGTTACCATGTCGGGGCTGAGAATATAAGAGTCAATTCATTATGCCGAAGAAGAACGACGCACCGGCCAGTTTCGAAACTGCGCTGAGTGAACTGGAGCAGATTGTCACCCGCCTTGAGAGCGGCGATCTCCCGCTGGAAGAGGCGCTCAACGAATTCGAGCGCGGCGTGCAGCTGGCACGCCAGGGGCAGGTCAAGCTGCAGCAGGCTGAACAGCGCGTACAGATCCTGCTGTCCGACAGCGAAGACGCGAAAACCACGCCTTTTACACCGGACGCCGAGTAAATGGATTTTGCCAACGAGCTTCAGGCGCGTGTCGTGCGCGCCAACGACGCCCTGCGCCGTTTCATTGCGCCCCAGCCTTTTCAGAACACTCCACTGGTTGAAGCCATGCACTATGGCGCACTCTTGGGGGGAAAGCGCCTGCGCCCGTTTCTGGTGTACGCCACAGGCAATATGTTTGGTATCAGCGATAACACGCTGGACGCCCCGGCCGCCGCCGTGGAGTGCATCCATGCCTACTCGCTGATCCACGATGATTTACCGGCCATGGATGATGACGATTTGCGTCGGGGTCAACCTACCTGCCACATCAAATTTGGCGAGGCGAATGCCATTCTGGCGGGTGATGCCCTGCAAACGCTGGCATTCTCGATCCTGAGCGATGCTCCTATGGCGGAAGTGGCTGACCGCGACCGCCTGGCGATGATCTCCGAACTGGCAATGGCCAGCGGCGTGGCCGGCATGTGCGGCGGACAGGCCCTCGATCTGGACGCGGAGGGACGTCAGGTTAATCTGGAACAGCTGGAGCGTATTCATCGCCATAAAACCGGGGCATTGATTCGTTCAGCCGTACGCCTGGGCGCGCTGAGCGCGGGTGAGCGAGGGCGCAAAGCCCTGCCGATTCTGGACAGATACGCCGAAAGTATCGGTCTGGCATTCCAGGTTCAGGATGACATTCTGGATGTGGTGGGCGATACTGCAACATTGGGAAAACGTCAGGGTGCGGATCAGCAGCTTGGCAAAAGTACCTACCCCGCCCTGCTGGGTCTTGAGCAAGCCCAGCGTAAAGCCCGGGATCTGATTGACGATGCCCGCCAGTCGCTGAATCTGCTGGCCGCGCAATCACTGGATACTTCGGCACTGGAAGCGCTAGCGGACTATATAATCCAGCGTGATAAATAAACACACTATCTCGATGAGCCTTTGATGAGTTTTGATATTGCCAAATACCCGACACTGGCGTTAGTTGACTCCACCCAGGAGTTACGTCTGTTGCCGAAAGAGAGCCTGCCGAAGCTGTGCGACGAGCTGCGTCGTTACCTGCTCGACAGCGTAAGCCGCTCCAGCGGCCATTTCGCCTCCGGGCTTGGCACGGTTGAGCTGACCGTGGCGCTTCACTATGTCTATAACACGCCGTTCGATCAGCTTATCTGGGACGTGGGCCACCAGGCCTATCCGCACAAAATTCTGACCGGACGTCGCGATAAGATTGGCACCATTCGTCAGAAAGGGGGCCTGCATCCGTTCCCGTGGCGCGGTGAGAGCGAGTACGACGTACTGAGCGTCGGTCACTCCTCCACCTCCATTTCAGCGGGCATCGGGATTGCCGTGGCCGCTGAAAAAGAGAACAAGCAGCGCCGCACCGTCTGCGTGATCGGCGACGGCGCCATCACCGCCGGGATGGCCTTTGAGGCCATGAACCACGCGGGCGACATCAAGCCGGACATGCTGGTGATTTTGAACGACAACGAAATGTCGATTTCCGAAAACGTCGGCGCGCTGAACAACCATCTGGCACAGCTGCTCTCCGGCAAGCTTTACTCAACGCTGCGTGAAGGCGGCAAGAAAGTCTTCTCCGGCGTACCGCCGATCAAAGAGCTGCTCAAACGTACCGAAGAGCACATCAAAGGCATGGTCGTGCCGGGCACGCTGTTTGAAGAGCTGGGCTTTAACTATATAGGTCCGGTTGACGGTCATGACGTGCTGGGGCTGGTGTCCACGCTCAAAAACATGCGCGACCTGAAAGGCCCGCAGTTCCTGCATATCATGACCAAGAAAGGGCGTGGTTACGAACCGGCGGAAAAAGATCCGATCACCTTCCACGCGGTACCGAAATTTGACCCGTCCAGCGGCTGTCTGCCGAAAAGCAGCGGCGGTATGCCGAGCTATTCAAAAATCTTCGGCGACTGGCTGTGCGAAACCGCCGCGAAAGACAATAAGCTGATGGCGATCACCCCGGCCATGCGTGAAGGTTCCGGCATGGTGGAGTTCTCTAAAAAATACCCTGACCAGTACTTTGACGTGGCCATTGCCGAGCAACATGCGGTCACCTTTGCGGCGGGTCTGGCGATTGGCGGCTACAAACCGGTTGTCGCGATCTACTCCACCTTCCTGCAGCGCGCTTACGATCAGGTTATTCATGACGTGGCGATTCAGAAACTGCCGGTACTGTTTGCAATCGATCGTGCCGGCATAGTCGGTGCTGACGGCCAGACGCACCAGGGCGCATTTGATCTCTCCTTCCTGCGCTGCATCCCGGAGATGGTGATCATGACGCCAAGCGACGAGAACGAATGTCGTCAGATGCTGTTTACCGGCTACCACTATCAGGACGGGCCGAGCGCGGTTCGCTACCCGCGCGGTAATGCGGTGGGGGTTGAGCTGCAGCCGCTGGAGAAACTGGCGATCGGTAAAGGACTGGTAAAACGTCGTGGCGAGAAAGTGGCGATCCTGAACTTCGGCACGCTGATGCCAGAGGCCGCAAAGGTGGCGGAATCGCTGAATGCCACGCTGGTGGATATGCGTTTTGTGAAGCCGCTCGACGAATCCCTGATCCTCAGCATGGCTGAAACGCATGACGTGCTGGTCACCCTGGAAGAAAACGCCATCATGGGTGGCGCAGGCAGCGGCGTGAACGAGGTGCTGATGGCGAACCGTAAAGCCGTTCCGGTGCTCAACCTCGGTCTGCCGGACTACTTCATCCCACAAGGCACTCAGGACGAAGCCCGCGCGGCGATTGGCCTGGATGCTGCCGGTATCGAAGCCAAAATACGCAGCTGGCTGGCCTGATCCCTCCCCTTTTCCGCTCCTGCTATGCTTAAACGTATTGTTTAAACAGCAGGAGCGGAACCATGCAATACACGACATTAGGAAAAACAGATCTCAGGGTTTCCCGACTTTGTCTGGGATGCATGACCTTTGGTGAGCCCGACCGGGGGAACCACGCCTGGACGCTGCCGGAAGAGAGCAGCCGTCCGATTATCAAACGCGCCATTGAGGGCGGCATTAACTTCTTTGACACCGCTAACAGCTACTCCGACGGCAGCAGTGAGGAGATTGTTGGCCGTGCCCTGCGTGATTTTGCACGCCGGGATGAAATCGTCGTCGCCACCAAGGTGTACTACCCGGTGGGCGATCTGGCGCAAGGCCTTTCTCGCACCCAGATCCTGCGCTCTATTGATGACAGCCTCAGACGCCTGAACATGGATTACGTCGACCTGCTGCAAATTCACCGTTGGGATTACAACACGCCGATCGAAGAGACGCTTGAAGCGCTCAACGACGTGGTGAAAGCCGGTAAAGCGCGCTACATCGGCGCATCGTCTATGCACGCATCGCAGTTTGCCCAGGCGCTGGATCTCCAGGCACAGCACGGCTGGGCGCGCTTTGTCACCATGCAGGATCACTACAATTTGATCTATCGTGAAGAAGAGCGCGAGATGTTGCCGCTATGCTACCAGGAGGGAGTAGCGGTCATCCCCTGGAGCCCCCTGGCGCGCGGACGTCTGACCCGTCCGTGGGGGGAAACCACGGCCCGGCTGGTATCCGATGAGGTGGGGAAAAATCTGTACGGCGGAACAGAAGCCAGCGATGCGCTGATTGCCGAACGTTTGGCCGGGATCGCCGACGATACCGGTGCAACCCGCGCCCAGGTGGCCCTGGCGTGGCTTCTGGGCAAGCGTGGTGTCGCGGCCCCCATTATCGGCACGTCCCGGGAAGAGCAGCTGGACGAACTGTTAAATGCGGTGGATATCACGCTCACGCCAGAGCAGATTGCCGAGCTGGAGACGCCGTATAAGCAGCATCCGGTGGTGGGGTATAAATAAGCCCTCTCTTTTGTAGGCCGGGTAAGGCGTAGCCTCCACCCGGCAACACAGAGCGCACAACATCACGCGAAGTGGTCGTACCCTTTCCAGTCCAGCGTCACGGGCGCACCGTCTTTCACAAACTTCAGCCCTTCACTCTCCGGCATAATTTGCCCGATACAGGTAAATTTCGCGCCGAGATGGGCTAACGCCACATCCAGCGTGCCACGGTTGAGTTCCGGAACGGTAAAACACAATTCATAGTCTTCACCACCTGAGAGCGCCCAGCGCAGAGCCTGCTCAGGCTCCACATGGCGAAGCAGCTGCTCTGACAGCGGGAACAGATCCAGATCGATGCGCGCGCCAACGCCGCTGGCTTTCAGAATATGCCCGAGATCTGAGATAAGCCCGTCAGAGAGATCGATAGCCGAGCTTGCCCGCTCGCGCAGCGCCTGACCGTGCAGAATACGCGGCGTCGGGCGCAGATGGCGTTTCACCAGATAGGCCGCATCGTCAGCGTTCTTCACGGTTAAGCGATCCTGAAGAATCGCCAGTCCCGCGGCGCTGTCGCCCGGTGTACCGGTCACGTAGATCCAGTCGCCGGGTTTTGCACCCGAGCGCTTCAGCGCGCGACCGAGCGGCACATAGCCGTGGATCGCCAGCGTCATCGACAGCGGCCCGGCCGTGGTATCACCGCCGATCAGCTGCATATCGTAGTAGTTAAGCTGCTCAAACAGCGCATCGCTAAAGGCTTCAAGCCAGGCTTCATCCACCTCAGGCAACGTCAGAGCCAGCGTTAACCAGGCGGGATCGGCCCCCATTGCCGCCAGATCGCTAACGTTAACCGCCAGTGCTTTATAGGCCAGATCGGCAGGATCGATATCCGGTAAAAAATGACGTCCGCACACTAAGGTGTCGGTGCTGATTGCCAGCGTCTGTTTTTCGGGAACATTGAGAAGTGCGCAGTCATCGCCAATGCCGGTTTCAACATCAAGACGAGAGGTTCTGACACGGTCGAAATAACGGGCAATCAGGGAGAATTCGCCGCATGCCATACGTTATGCCTCAGCAAATAAAAGAAAAAACCGGAGCCGCACTGCCCGTCAGGCAATGCAGGACTCCGGTTTGCGGATCACTTTTTGTGGGGACGGATCGCAGGTGCTGCTTTATCAAGAACGCCGTTTACGAACTTGTGGCTGTCTTCAGCGCCGAAGGTTTTCGCCAGTTCGATCGCTTCGTTGATGGCCACTTTATACGGCACATCATCACGTTTAGACAGCTCAAACAGCGCAATGCGCAACACTGCTTTTTCAACCTGGCCCAGCTCTTCGAGCAGACGGGACAGGTATGGCTTCATCAGACCATCGAGATACGCGCTATTAGTCGCCACTCCCGACAGCAGTTCACGGAAGTACAGAACGTCAACGTCTTTCACGTCCTGTTCTGACAGGAACTGGTATTCAACATCAGCGATGTCGTTCTGGGACAACTGCCAGGAGTAAAGTGCCTGGACGGCACATTCACGGGCGCGGCGACGAGCAGCAGGTTTCACGGAATTCCCCTTACAAAAAATCAGGCCTTGATGGCTTTCAATACATTGATCATTTCAAGCGCGGTCAGTGCAGCTTCTGCACCTTTGTTACCGGCTTTGGTGCCAGCACGTTCGATGGCTTGTTCAATACTTTCGGTGGTCAGCACGCCGAACGCGACAGGAATTTCAGCATCCTGTGCAACGTGTGCCAGACCGTTGCTTGCACCGCCCGCAACGTATTCGAAGTGCGCAGTGCCGCCACGAATAACGGTACCCAGCGCAATCACCGCGTCGTATTTACCGGTTTTCGCCAGTGCGCCCGCTGCCAGTGGCAGTTCGTAAGCACCTGGAACCCACACAACGGTAATGTTGTCATCTTTAACCTGGCCGATGCGTTTCAGGGCGTCAACCGCACCTTCCAGCAGGCTGTCGTTGATGAAGTTGTTGAAACGCGCAATGGTGATGGCGACGCGAGCGTCCGGGGTAGCTACAGCAGCTTCAATAATGTTCATACTCTTCCTTTACGGGTTCATTTGGCCCCGCAGGGGGGCGGATTTTATCATAATACTTTGCGCACTGCTTCCCTATTTCGGGAGCAATTACGCTGTCGTTAAGTGGAGGCAGACATCCGGGCCCACCGGACGAATCTCGCTGAATTTGAGTTGTGGTGCATCAGCCAGTTTTTCAAGACCGGGCAGTACAAACAGGCCACGCGCGTCGCTGCCCAACAGTTTAGGCGCCACGTAAACAATCAGCTCATCCACCAGCCCGGCCTGCAGCAGCGCGCCGGCCAGCGTCGGACCCGCTTCCACCCAGATGCTGTTCACCTGCTGCTTACCGAGTAGCATCATCAGCACCACGAGATCCAGACGTCCGTTGTGCTCCGGCACCCTGATACTGCGCACGCCTTCCGGCCATTCGCGCGTATCGTCTTTAGTGCGCGCAAACCAGGTTTCACCCGGCTGCTGGACAATGCGGTGCTCTGGCGTCACACGGTTCTGACTATCAATCACAATACGCAGCGGCTGGCGCAGGTTCTCCTGCGGATAGAGCGCCTGGGTATCGGCATTCAGTTCGTCCCAGCGCACGGTCAGCGCCGGATCGTCAGCCAGAACGGTTTCACTGCTGGTGAGGATAGCATGGCTTTGCGCACGCAGACGTTGCACATCGCGCCTTGCCTGCGGCGAAGTGACCCACTGGCTTTCACCGTTTGCCATCGCCGTGCGTCCATCCAGCGAGGCGCCCAGCTTAAGCTGAATATACGGGAACCCGGTGCGCATGCGCTTCAGGAAGCCTTTATTAAGCGCCTCTGCGTCCTGCATCATCAGGCCATGGCTGACCTCAATCCCTTCCTGCTGCAGGCGATACAGACCCCGGCCCGCCACCTGCGGATTCGGGTCCTGCATTGATGCGACCACGCGTGCAACACCTGCGGCAATCAGCGCGTCGCAGCACGGCGGCGTACGCCCGTGATGGCTGCAGGGCTCTAGCGTAACGTAGGCTGTGGCGCCGCGCGCCTTCTCGCCGGCCATGCGCAGGGCATGAACCTCAGCATGGGGCTCACCCGCGCGGTAGTGAAAACCTTCCCCCACGATCTCGCCATCGTTAACGATAACGCACCCGACATTCGGGTTAGGGTGGGTGGTAAAACGACCGCGCTGCGCCAGTTTCATGGCGCGCGCCATGTACATCTCATCCTGCATGGACTTAATCCTGTAAGCGGGCGATCTCTTCGCCAAACTCTTTGATATCTTCGAAACTGCGATAAACAGAGGCGAAGCGGATATAGGCGACCTTATCGAGCTTTTTCAGCTGTTCCATCACCAGATTGCCGATCATCTTGCTGGGCACCTCACGCTCGCCCAAACCACGAAGGTAAGATTTTATGTGGTTTAACGCCATTTCAACGTCATCCGCACTGACGGGCCGTTTTTCCAGGGCCTTCAGCATCCCGCTACGCAATTTCTCTTCGTTGAAGGGTTCACGCACGTCGTTAGTTTTTACCACGCGCGGCATGACCAGCTCTGCCACCTCAAAGGTCGTGAAACGCTCATTACACACCAGACACTGCCGACGACGGCGTACGGATGATCCTTCGCCCACAAGACGAGAGTCGATGACTTTGGTATCCACAGCGGAGCAAAATGGGCAATGCATACGGTATCCCTGTTATCTGGTTAACTGATTTTCATTTTACCCTGATCTGGCCTGACAACAAAGGAAGAGCTTTTTGAGATAAAGGATCTATGTCTGACGCCACAATGCTGGCTACCATTAGGGCGATCCGTTATTTCAAGGAAATAAACGCAATGACAAGACGTTACCTGAAAATATTGCTGGTGGGGAGCCTCTTCACCCTTAGCGCCTGTGCACAGCAAACCGAAGTCCGTCAGATGAAACAGAGCGTGAATACGCTTAATACCGCGATGGACAAACTGAACAAAGAAACGGTGAAGATCACCCAGCAAAATGCGCTGAACGCCAAATCCAGCAGCGGAGTTTATCTGCTGCCGGGCGCGAATACCCCTGCGCGACTTAACAGCCAGGTTGGCACGCTAAAAATGTCTCTGGTGAATGTGGCGGCGAATGCAGATGGTACTCGCGCAACATTACGCATCCAGGGAGAATCCAACGATCCGCTGCCGGCCTTTAGCGGCACCGTCGAGTGGGGCCAGATCCAGGGCACCACGGAGAACTATCAGGAAGTGAATGTCAGAAATCAGCTTTTCACTGCACCCGCCAGCGTGCTGGCTCCGAGCGATGTTGACATTCCGCTGCAGCTCACCGGACTGACCCCGGATCAGTTAGGTTTTATCCGCATTCACGATATCCAACCCGCCGCGCAATAACCCCTTCTTTTCGCGGAGTGCAATGTCACTCCGCTAACATTTACATTTCGTATGGATTGGCAACATAAATGATTGCCGCTACAATCCCGCCCGTTTAAAGTACGCAAACGTGAACGCAATCGATTACGTGTATGAGAGATATGTGAAACAACACATATTTTTGTGAGCAGGGATTCCTATAATAGGCACCGCAGAAACACGAAATATTTAGAAACGCAATTCGCGCATTTTTCACTCCCGGAAGGGAATTTCAATCAGTGGCATGATTATGAAAAAAACATTACTCGCAGCTGGCGCCGTGCTGGCACTGTCCTCTTCTTTCACTGTTAACGCAGCGGAAAACGATAAACCACAATACCTCTCCGACTGGTGGCACCAGAGCGTTAACGTGGTCGGCAGCTACCACACCCGTTTCGGACCACAGATCCGTAACGATACCTACCTGGAATACGAAGCATTCGCCAAGAAAGACTGGTTTGATTTCTACGGTTATATGGATGCACCTGTCTTCTTCGGTGGTAACACCGACGCGAAAGGTATCTGGAACCACGGTTCCCCACTGTTCATGGAGATCGAACCGCGCTTCTCTATTGATAAGCTGACCGGTACCAGCCTGGCGTTTGGTCCGTTCAAAGAGTGGTATTTCGCAAACAACTATATTTACGACATGGGCCGTAACAAGTCCGGTCGCCAGAGCACCTGGTACATGGGTCTGGGTACGGACATCGACACCGGTCTGCCAATGAGCCTGTCTCTGAACGTGTACGCGAAATATCAGTGGCAGAACTACGGTGCCGCGAACGAAAACGAGTGGGATGGCTACCGTTTCAAAGTGAAATACTTTGTGCCAATTACTCAGCTGTGGGGCGGCAACCTGAGCTATATCGGCTTCACCAACTTTGACTGGGGTTCAGATCTGGGCGACAACGACTTCCGCGACCTGAACGGTAAGAAAGCGCGCACCAACGACTCCATCGCATCCAGCCACATCCTGGCGCTGAACTACGATCACTGGCACTACTCTGTTGTGGCACGTTACTGGCACAACGGTGGTCAGTGGAACGACGATGCCAGCCTGAACTTCGGCAACGGCGACTTCAGCGTTCGTTCTACCGGCTGGGGTGGTTACCTGGTGGTGGGTTACAACTTCTAATCGTATGATTGTTGCCGGGTGGCGGCTACGCCTTACCCGGCCTACAAAACCTGTAGGCCCGTGCAAGCGCAGCGCCGCCGGGCAAAAAAGCCAGCTCAAGGGCTGGCTTATTACTGCTTCACCTTCCGTAAAAAATCCGCCAACGACCTGTCCGCACTCTCGCTAAAGCGCCTCTCCGTTTGCGCAATATTGAGACATCTGTCGAGCCGAAAACAGCGATAGTCCTCGCGCCGTTCGCACCACGCTGCCAGCAGCCAGCGCTCGCCCCAAAAGAACAACCCCAGCGGCTGAACTTCGCGTTTAGAGAGCTGTCCGGCTTCATCACGGTAATGCAACGCCAGCACCCGCTGGGCGGAAATCGCCTGATGGATCCTGTCAAAATCGCTGCGGGAGTGGCTTTGCATGCAAAAGTCCGGGGCGTAGATCCGCGTCTGCTCCGCCTTTCGACGACTCTCCTCGGGCAGGATCGCCAGCACCTTCTCCTGAGCCGATTCCAGCTCACGCGACAGCGACTCCCCGCCCCAGGTTTTGAGCAGGCGAATCGCAACAATCAACGCCTCAGACTCCTTGTTTGTCAGCATCAACGGCGGCAGGTCAAAACCCGACATCAGCCGGTATCCGCTCCCTGCCTCGCCTTCCACCGGCACGCCGGAAAGCGACAGGTCGCGGATATCGCGGTAGACCGTGCGTTCGGACACGCCAAGGCGGTCCGCCAGATGCGCTGCCGTTGTCAGACGCCTGCCCCGCAGGATCTGCACTATCTGAAACAAACGGTCAGCGCGTCGGGTCATAGATTCGTTAACTCTCAGGCAGGTTGATGGAGGCCGACGCGATTACCTTCGCTGTCAGTAAACAACGCGATAGTGCCAATACCATGCGGCAGTTCCAGTGGGCCAAACACGCACTCGCCGCCAGCAGAGGCAACGCGATCGAGCGTGGCCGCCAGATTGTCGGTATGCAGATAGATAATAGCGCCTTCATGAGACGGTACAATGCCCTCAAATTTTGCCAGCGCCCCGCCGGTAGCCGGATCCTCATGGGGGAAAACGGCCAGTTCAGCACAGTCCATTTTCTCGCGTTTTAATGACACCTGCATCACGGGCTCATAAAAACTCATCGCGCGATCCATATCCGTGACCGGGATTTCAAACCAGTTAATCACACTTTTCATACATCCTCCTGACGGTTGTTTGGGTTCGAAAAGAGTCTACGACAGGGCTCCTGACAGCATACTGTCAGGAGTGTTTGTCAGGAGCAGATAAAAAAAATCCCGGTCAACAGACCGGGATTTCGATAACGCGCTAAACATCGGCTTACGGCAGAATCGACGGCTGATCCGCCCCTTCTTTCTCGACTTTCTGCTGGAGCAGGTGCTCGCGCTTCATGCCGAGTTTCAGCGCCAGTGCGGACGCTACGTAGATAGACGACGCCGTACCGATGGTGACACCAATCAGCATGGTCAGCGAGAAGCCTTCCAGTACCGGGCCACCGAACAGGAACAGCATCAGGATCACCATCAGGGTAGTACCGGATGTGATCAAGGTACGGTGCAGCGTCTGGGTCAACGACACGTTAAAGATTTCGTACGGCGTACCGCGACGGATCTTACGGAAGTTTTCACGGATACGGTCAGATACCACGATACTGTCGTTCAGTGAGTAACCGATAACGGACATCAGAGATGCCACAATCGTCAGGTCAATCTCAATATGGAACAGAGACAGTATCCCCATGGTGATTACCACGTCGTGCGCCAGAGCGATAACCACACCGGCCGCCAGTCGCCACTCAAAGCGGAAACCGACGTAGACCAGGATGGAAATCAGCGCCACCAGCAGCGCCATGGCCCCGGTTTGCGCCAGGTCAGCACCCACGCTTGGGCCGACGAACTCAATACGTTTGACCGCCGCATTCTGGCTGGTTGTTTCGTTAATCACGTTCACAACCTTACTGCCCAGCTCCTGGCTGCCGTTGGCATCGTGCACCGGCGGCATACGCACCATGATGTCGCGGCTGCTGCCGAAGTTCTGCAGCAGTGGCTCTTCAAAGCCCGCCTTCTGCAGAGACAGGCGCATCTCGTCCATATCGACCGGTTTTTCCAGGGAGATCTCGATGACCGTCCCCCCGGTGAAATCAAGCCCCCAGTTAAAGCCTTTCACGCCCATAATGACGATGGACAGGATCAGCAGGAAACCTGAAATGCCGAAGGCCCAGTAGTCCCAGCGCATAAAGTCCCAGACTTTACGGCCGTGGTTCAATTGTTCAACAGTATATTCCTGTGCCACAACGCACTCCTCAGATAGACAGCTTTTTGACGCGCTTGCCGCCGTACAGCAGGTTCACGATGGCACGGGTGCCGACAATAGCGGTAAACATTGACGTTGCGACACCGATACCGGTTGTAATCGCAAAGCCTTTGATCGCGCCAGTACCCACTGCATACAGGATAAGAACCTTAATCAGTGTTGTTACGTTCGCATCGAAGATGGAGCTAAACGCGCCTTTGTAACCTTCGTCAATCGCCTGCTGAACAGAGCGACCGTTGCTCAACTCTTCTTTGATACGTTCGTTAATCAGTACGTTGGCGTCGACCGCCACCGCAAGGGTCAGAACGATACCCGCAATCCCCGGCATGGTCAGCGTCGCCCCTGGCAGCAGGGACATAATGCCGATGATCAGCACCAGGTTGGCGATCAGCGCGCTGGTCGCAATCAGACCAAACTTCTTGTAGAAGAAGATCATGAAGAGGATAGAGACCACCAGACCGGCCAGACACGCTTCCAGACCCTGCTGGATGTTTTGCATCCCAAGCGTTGGACCAATGGTACGTTCTTCAACAATCTGAATTGGCGCAATCAGCGCGCCGGCACGCAGCAGCAGAGAGAGCTGACGCGCTTCGTTCGGGTTGTTAATACCGGTAATACGGAAGCTGTTACCCAGACGAGACTGGATGTTGGCGATGTTAATCACCTCTTCCTCTTTCACCAGTACCGCACGGCCGTTTGCATCTTTCTTACCGCTGTCTTTGTACTCCACGAACAGGGTCGCCATCGGCTTGCCGATGTTGTCCTTGGTGAAGTTAGACATGATGTTACCACCCGCGCTATCCAGCGAGATGTTAACCTGCGGCTGGTTGTATTCGTCCTGGCTGGAAGTGGAGTCGGTGATATGGTCACCGGTCAGGATCACGCGTTTGTACAGCACCACCGGCTGACCTTCGCGAGTCTGTTTCACTTCCGAGTCACCCGGAATACGGCCAGAAGCGGCAGCAGACTGGTCAACGTTGGTATTCACCAGACGGAATTCCAGCGTTGCGGTCGCACCCAGAATCTCTTTCGCACGCGCGGTGTCCTGAATACCCGGCAGTTCAACCACGATACGGTCAGCACCCTGACGCTGTACCAGCGGCTCAGCGACGCCCAGCTGGTTTACACGGTTACGCAGAATATTGATGTTCTGCTGAACGGCATATTCACGCGCTTCTTTCAGTCGAGCATCGGTCATCACCGCACGCAGCTGATTGCTGCCCTGAGAGGTGATCACCAGGTCACGGTGACGTTGCGTCAGGTAATCTACAGCCTGATCGCGCGCCGCGCTGTCGCGGAACGTGATGCTCATACCGTAGTTATCTTCTTTACGCACGGTGGTGTAAGCGATGCCTTTTTCACGCAGATCGCTGCGCAGGCTATCGATATTTTGTTCCTGCAGTTTGCCAAGCGCGGTATCCATATCCACTTCCATCAGGAAGTGAACGCCGCCACGCAGGTCAAGACCGAGTTTCATTGGCTCAGCGCTCAGCGCAGCCAGCCAACGCGGGGTTGCAGGAGCAAGGTT
Source organism: Enterobacter sp. WCHEn090032 (assembly GCF_003986875.1). Taxonomy (NCBI): domain Bacteria; kingdom Pseudomonadati; phylum Pseudomonadota; class Gammaproteobacteria; order Enterobacterales; family Enterobacteriaceae; genus Enterobacter; species Enterobacter sp. WCHEn090032. Next base: position 48,146 of record NZ_RXRN01000004.1, on the reverse strand, counting down.
AAGCGCCACGACGTATTTATCACCCAGCACGCCCATCAGCGCTTCACGAGCGCGGAGCTGCGTGTCGGTGGTGTCGAAGCGAGCAAGAATTGCACCCTCTTCCAGAGCCACAGACTTAGCGGTAATTTTTTCTTCTTGTAACGTTTTCTGGACCTGGATCAGCGTTTGCTCACTGGCGGCGACACCGCGCGCGCCAGTGATTTGAACAGCCGGATCCTCACCATACAGGTTGGGAAGTGCGTACAGCAGGCCGACGAGAATCACGACGACCAGCATGATGTACTTCCACAAAGGATAACGGTTTAACACGGCAGTTCCCTTTGGGAAAAGTTGGGATTACAGCGCCTTCATGGTGCCTTTCGGCAGAACGGCAGCTACGAAGTCACGTTTGATGACCACTTCAGTGGTGTCGTTCAGGGCGATAGCAATGTAGCCGCTTTCAGCCACTTTCGTTACACGACCGACCAGACCACCGTTGGTCAGTACTTCATCGCCTTTCGCGATGGAGTCCATCAGCTTTTTGTGCTCTTTGGTACGCTTCTGCTGTGGGCGCAGGATCATGAAGTAGAAGATCAGACCGAACACAACCAGCATCAGAATCAGAGACATCGGGCTGCCCTGCGCCGGAGCACCTGTTGCCGCTACCGCATCAGAAATAAAAAAGCTCATTCAAATTCCCTCATTATTAATATTAATCAACGTTCAAAGGTGGAACGGTTCGACCCTGACGTTGGTAAAAATCGGTCACGAAGCTCTCTAATTTACCCTCTTCGATAGCCTTGCGTAAACCAGCCATTAAGCGCTGATAATAGCGAAGGTTATGAATGGTATTGAGACGCGCGCCCAAAATCTCATTGCAACGATCGAGATGATGCAGATACGCGCGAGAATAATGGCGACAGGTATAGCAATCGCACTCGGCGTCGAGCGGACTGGTGTCACTTTTATGCTTCGCGTTACGGATTTTCACCACGCCATCGGTAACAAACAGATGACCGTTACGCGCGTTGCGGGTTGGCATGACGCAGTCGAACATATCGATGCCGCGGCGCACGCCTTCAACCAGATCTTCTGGTTTACCCACGCCCATCAGGTAACGGGGTTTATCAGCCGGGATCTGCGGGCAGACATGTTCCAGAATGCGATGCATGTCTTCCTTCGGCTCACCGACAGCCAAACCGCCGACAGCGTAGCCATCAAAACCTATCTCTACCAGACCTTTAACAGAGATATCGCGTAAATCTTCGTAAACGCTGCCCTGGATAATGCCGAACAGCGCATTTTTGTTCTGCAGGGAGTCAAAACGGTCGCGGCTACGCTTCGCCCAGCGCAGCGACATCTCCATTGAGCGCTTCGCGTAATCCCAGTCCGCCGGGTACGGCGTACATTCGTCGAAGATCATCACGATGTCAGAGCCGAGATCGTACTGAATCTCCATCGATTTTTCAGGATCGAGGAAAATCGGATCGCCGTTGATCGGGTTACGGAAGTGAACACCCTCTTCGGTGATCTTACGGATATCACCGAGGCTGAAGACCTGGAAGCCGCCGGAGTCGGTCAGGATGGGGCCTTTCCACTGCATGAAATCATGCAGATCGCCGTGGAGCTTCATAATCTCCTGGCCCGGGCGCAGCCACAGGTGGAAAGTATTGCCGAGGATAATCTGCGCGCCAGTGGCTTCCACCTCTTCCGGCGTCATCCCTTTGACGGTGCCGTAGGTGCCCACAGGCATAAACGCGGGGGTTTCCACCACGCCGCGATCAAACACCAGGCGGCCGCGACGCGCGCGGCCATCGGTGGTATCGAGTTCAAATTTCATTTTCTTTCCTCTGTGCCAGAAAAACAGTCCAACACATTATTCCGGTGCCGCGGACTTATTCCCCGACACGCTCATTCAAAGCCAGCGGATTGTACGTGATAAACATCGCGTCCCCGTAGCTAAAAAAGCGATATTTTTGTTCTACCGCAGACTTGTAGGCATTCATTGTATGCTGATAACCCGCAAACGCGGAGACCAGCATAATCAGCGTTGATTCAGGCAGATGGAAGTTGGTCACCAGCGCGTCAATCACTTTGTACTGATAGCCCGGGTAGATAAAGATCTGCGTATCGCCAAAGAACGGCTCGATAAGACCATTTTTCGCCGCCTGCGCGGCACTCTCCAGTGAGCGCACCGAGGTCGTACCGACCGCAACGACACGGCTACCGCGCGCTTTCGCCGCCAGCACCGCATCCACCACATCCTGCGGCACTTCAGCATATTCAGAGTGCATGATGTGATCTTCGATGCTGTCCACGCGCACCGGCTGGAAGGTTCCCGCCCCGACATGCAGCGTCACAAACGCCATCTCAACCCCTTTCGCGCGCAGTTTATCCAGCAGGGGTTCATCAAAGTGCAGGCCTGCCGTCGGCGCCGCGACCGCGCCAGGCTTCTGGCTGTAGACGGTCTGGTACAGCTCGCGGTCAGCCTCTTCGTCAGGACGCTCAATGTACGGCGGCAGCGGCATGTGGCCGATGGCGTTCAGAATGTCGAGCACGGTGCGCTCGTCGTTAAACTCCACTTCGAACAGCGCGTCGTGTCGCGCGGTCATGGTCGCGTTGATGCTTTCATCATCGCCCAGCAGCAGTTCCGCGCCCGGCTTCGGCGCCTTAGACGCGCGAATATGTGCCAGAATACGTTTATCATCGAGCATACGTTCGACCAGCACTTCAATCTTGCCGCCGCTGGCTTTACGGCCAAACAGGCGCGCCGGGATCACGCGGGTATTGTTAAAGACCAGCAGATCGCCAGGGTTGAGCTTGTCGAGCAAATCGGTGAAAGTACCGTGCGTCAGCTCGCCCGTTGGCCCATCCAGTGACAGCAAACGACAGCTACTGCGCTCAGGCATGGGGTAGTGAGCAATCAGGGATTCAGGTAGTTCAAAGGAGAAATCGGCGACGCGCATGACGTATACTCGTGACTTAAAAACAGGCGGCATAGTCTAGTGCTCACACCCTTTTGCTGCAACAACTAGCCGCCCCCGGACAAATAAAACGCATGAATTTTCTCGCTCACCTGCATCTCGCTCACCTCGCTGACAGCTCCCTTTCCGGTAATTTGCTGGCCGATTTCGTGCGCGGCAACCCCGCCGAAAACTATTCCCCTGAGGTGGTCGACGGCATTTTTATGCATCGCCGCATCGACGTCCTGACGGATAACCTGCCGGAAGTGACCGAGGCCAAAGGGTGGTTTCGCCCCGAAACGCGCCGCGTCGCGCCGATCACGCTCGACGTGATGTGGGATCACTTCCTGTCGCGCCACTGGGGACAGCTGTCGCCGGAGATGCCATTGCCGGAGTTTGTACGCTACGCCCATCAGCAGGTGTCGATTATTCTGCCCGACTCCCCGCCGCGCTTTGTGAATCTCAATAACTATCTATGGTCAGAACGCTGGCTGGAGCGCTACCGCGATATGGACTTCATTCAGAATGTGTTAAACGGCATGGCGAGCCGCCGCCCGCGGCTGGATGCCCTGCGCGACTCCTGGTATGACCTGGATGAACATTACGACGCGCTGGAAACGCGTTTCTGGCAATTTTACCCGCGCATGATGGCCCAGGCGAAAAGCAAACAGCTCTGACAGAATTCACATTGATAGGTAAAAGCTGGCGGAACGATTGTCACCACCTCTTTGTCTTATCCCTGAACACTCTCTATACTGGCTCGCGTTGCGTTCCAAATAACCTTAGTATCTACAGGAGAATCATATGGTTCTGGTAACTCGTCCGGCTCCGGATTTTACAGCTGCAGCAGTTCTGGGCAACGGTGAAATCGTTGAAAACTTCAACTTCAAACAGCACACCAACGGTAAAGCGACCGTTCTGTTCTTCTGGCCAATGGACTTCACTTTCGTTTGCCCGTCTGAACTGATCGCGTTCGACAAACGTTATGAAGAATTCCAGAAGCGTGGCGTAGAAGTGGTTGGCGTCTCCTTCGACTCTGAGTTTGTACACAACGCATGGCGTAACACCCCTGTCGACAAAGGCGGCATCGGTGCGGTGAAATACGCAATGGTTGCGGACATCAAACGCGAAATCCAGCAGGCTTACGGTATCGAACATCCGGACGCTGGCGTTGCACTGCGTGGTTCTTTCCTGATCGACGCAAACGGCATCGTGCGTCACCAGGTTGTGAACGATCTGCCGCTGGGTCGTAACATCGACGAAATGCTGCGTATGGTTGACGCGCTGCAGTTCCACGAAGAGCACGGTGAAGTGTGCCCGGCTCAGTGGGAAAAAGGAAAAGAAGGTATGGCTGCTTCTCCAGACGGCGTAGCAAAATACCTGTCCGAGAACGTATCCAGCCTGTAATCGGCACGGTTTACGAGAAGGCCCGCTAATGCGGGCCTTTTTTTATGCCTTACGCTGCGTCTCTCGCCAGATGCGCCAGGCCATGCCCGCCAGCAGAACGACACCCGCAATCAGCACGCCCCAGACCAGTAGCGTGTTCATCCTGCTTTCCCGCTCGGCTGCGGACGTGGCGGTTAAACGCCCCTCGCCGCCTAATGCGACATTATCCTGAATGTCAGCCTGCGGCAGATTTGCCAGATCATAGGTTTTGCGCAGGTCGGCAGGGATCAGCATGTCGGGCTCCACGCTGGCAGGCTTTGCTGCTCCGTTGCCCCAGGCGAGCACGTACGGCGCTTTTCCCTGCGCGTTGAACACGAGGTCATAGCGGTCGCGATGCCCCGTCACGACCGGCAGGTTTTCCGGCAGACGCGCATTCAGCGTCGTGATTTTCACCGCCTGGACCAGCCCGCCGTTGAGCGAAACCGGTGCCGATGTTTTCCCCTCCAGACGGTAAAGGACCTCTTTCTTCAGGGGATGCCATGTGTCTTTTTCCGTACTCCGCCAGGCGATTTCCACGGGAAGGACACCGTCGCCATTCAGGGTGATGCTGACCGCGCTCAGGGGCTGCGGATGTGTCCAGTGCCATTGCGCTTCGCTTGCCGATAACGGTTCCGCCTCGGCCTCCAGACTCATTTCTTCAGACATGGCCTGCGCCGGTGCGCTAATTGCGTTTACGCCGGTCAGTGTCAGGCCCGGGTGTTCCGAATTCAGCACCACCAGCAGATAGCGGTTCGCATCGGGAGACAGCACCATGTCGGTATCGATCCGATCGAGCTTAAGACGATCCTGACCGCTGACGACATCCAGCAAGGGCATATCCTCACGCAGGCTAAACCAACGCTTAAGATCCTCGCTGTAATAGACCGACGCGGTTCCCTGCCACGGTGTCCGGGGCGCATTCCAGAGCAACTGAAGCTGGGACAGGGCAATCTCCCCTGCGTTCTGCTCCGGCAGCGTCAGGAGGTAATGTTGCCCTGAGGCGGCCGTGTTTTGCCCTTCCAGCACAATCTCCACGCCGTTGCGGGAACGGAGCAGGACCTTATCGCTATCCCCGGCGTCTCGCGAAGGCGCAAGCGGCGACGCGTCCAGAGGGAAGAGGCGCAGCGCCGTGGATTGCGGGGTCGCCTGCGGACGCGTGGCGGTGACCAGGCTAAAAGGCACCGGCTCGCCCGACTGATTAAAGACGCGAACATCATGCAGTTCTGGTGACGTGCTCTGTTCATAAACGGCGAGCGGGAGCATGACCCGATACCACTGGGAAGGGGCAGACGTATCGAGTGAACGACCAAAGGCATAGTCCCGTGGCGATTCCGTTTGTCCCTCGTCGCAAAGTGCCGGGCCGCAAAGCGCCAGCAGCGCGGTACACACTACCGCATTCATCCATTTCATTTTTCATCTCCTGTTTTGGGCGGCAGCGGTGAGAAATACCCCACAATCAGCACCAGTATCGCCACGCCGATAAACGCCACCGCGCGCGACAGACCGCCTCCGCCCGCGCTGTCTACCAGCATCAGTTTAACCATCACCACACCGAGCAGCACGGCGCCGCAGAGCCACTCCTGCCGGGAAGCCCGACGGGTGGCATGGATCATGACCACCAGCGCGCTCAGCATCCAGAACAGGGCAAAGCTGGTCTGGATAAGCCGCGAATCCCACAGCGATGCCATATTCCAGGCCACGTCGCCGTACCAGGCCAGGGCGCGCATCAGCGCACCGTTAAGCCACCAGAAGCCAAACGCCATCAGCGCGACGGCAGGCCACGGGCGCGCTTGCGCAAGCAATGCCGGGTAGTAGCGCTCCACCGCCCGATAAAAGACCACCAGCCCCAGCAGTGCGAACGCGGCACCTTCCTCAAGCGGATTCACCAGCGGCAGCCAGGTCTGACGATAGACCACACCGTCCTGGAAATTGGTCACGACCAGCAATACCAGCAGCGCCACGACCACAGGGATCGGTGCCAGGCAGGCATAAAGCGCAGGCCACTCCCGGAAGGGCCAAACGCGACGCCGTACCGCAGCCCGGAGCGCCATAATCAAACCGCCCCCCGCGGCCATCGCCAGTCCACTGCCCCAGGCCGCCATCCCCCACGGCAGCGACCGGGCAAACCAGTAAAGCTCCGCGGCCAGCGCCAGTAAAATCATCCAGAACAGCGACAGATGCAGCCCCATCGCGATACGCGGCAGGAGCCTTTCACCGTCGCGCCACAGCAGCATCAGCGCGGCAGGAAGCGCAACGCACCACGCCAGATTTGACCAGCCGGCGGCAAAGACCTGCTGATGCCAGAGCTGATAACCCACCATCAGCAGCATCAGCGGCCACAGCAGCCATTTGCTGGCATCCAGCTCTCGCCACGCCAGACGCGCGGCGGCCTGCCGCCAGCCCCAGACCGACACGGCCGAGAGCGCCAGCACGCCTGTCAGAACAGATAATTCCTGCTTCAGCATTAGCTGCGCCGCCCCCAGTTGCGCCACTATCCAGAACAACAGCCCGCCTGCCAGCAGCGCCCAACTGACCGGCAGCAAGAGAGTCCGCCACAGCCAGGCCGCAGCCAGCCAGCAGAGGCTGAGGATGGTGAAGATCAGCAGCAGGCTCAGCGACGTCACACCATTCGTTTGCGCCCACAGCGCGCTACCAAGAGCCAGCACCAGCAGCGCCGTCCCGCTATAGCTCATGCGCCGCTGCTGCTGTTGTACGCCCAGCCAGAGGATGCCCAGCCCCTCCAGCGCCCAGGCCATTGCCGTCCAGCGCGCCGACAGCGCCAGCGGAATGGCGAGCGTGGCAAACCCGCCGCCGATTGCCAGCGCCGCCATAACCAGCGGCCGTCCGAGAGAGGGATAGCGCCGCAGGGCGAGGAACGCGAGGGTAAGATAAAAGGCGCCATATCCGAGGGCACTCAGCGCCGGGCCGTAGGTCCAGTGCTGCGTCATGCCATACTGCATGCCAAAACCAACCAGCGGCGGGGCAAACAGCAGGACACCGTCAATAATCTGCTTGCCTTTCTCCTGCGCCCGCAGCGACAGCGCCACGCTCAGCACGCCGAATATCAACGTGTTGGCCATCAGGAACAGCTGGCAGACCCAAAAGTCTTCTGGCCTGTAGTCGTTCAGCCCCCACAGGCCGCCCACGCCGAACGTAAACAGCAGCCCGAGGAGATTGAGCTCGCGCCAGTGCTGCCAGATGCTAATCGCAAGAATGCCGATGGAAAGCAGGAGATAGAAAGAGAACAGCGCCACAAAGCTACCGCCCCCGGTAGACAAGAGCAGCGGCGCAAGATAGCCACCGAGGCTTGCCAGCATGGCCAGGCTCAGCGCCTTCTGCAGCACCGCCAGCCCGACGCTCGCCGCGCAAATCACCACCAGCAATGCAAAGGCCAGCGTCATCGGCAACATTTGCCAGAGCCGGAAAGCACCAAAGACGGTCAGATAGAGAATGCCTGTCGCGCCCCCCTGCAGGATCAGCGCATAGACGCGCTGTCTGTGCCGCAGCCGCCACCCGAGGGCCAGCAGGACAATAGCAAACAGCGCCGTCGCGGCCAGACGAAGCTCAAGCGGGAACAGGGAGTGCTCGACGGTATAGCGCAGCAGGAATGAAAGCCCAAGAAAGAGCAGCAGGATCCCCAGTTTCGCCAGCGGATTACCCTGCATGAACCAGCGCACCAGCGACGACAGCATACCGCCAAAGGCAGAAGGCTGTTTGGTCGCTGGCGCTGGGGGTGCAACGGGTACTGCCGCAACGGCGGGACTCTCCGGGCGCCAGGGGTCGACAGACGCGGGCGCGTCATCGACCACCGGTTCGGTCATGTCCGCCGGCGCAACGGCCTGTTCAGGCTCCGGTGCGTTCTCCGCCACGCCGCGCTGTTCAAGGGCCTCAATGCGCTGGCGAAGTCGGGCGATCTCCTGTTGTGCCGCCGAGCTTCGATTAAAGCCAATAACCGCAAGCACGGGCGCAACCACCAGCGCAAAAACCAGAAATAAACAGCCAAGGATGTAAAGCTCGTCCATGTTTCCACCTTCACCGTAAACGATCTGTTAAGATTGACACAACTCGTTGCATTTGCGCCATCTTAAAAGGTGAAAACCGTTCCGTCCGCGCTTAACTGCCGAACCAGACCGCCGCGGAGATCGCCGGAAGCGAAAGCACGCCGTCCTGCAACGTCGCTTTACCCTCTTTGCTCTTCCACGTTTTATCTGCCAGCAGCGGTGAATATGCCAGCACCACTTCGCAGGCCTCGCCCCGGTTAATCGCCACCAGCACGCGCTGCTGCTGATAAACCCGGACAAAGACCACCACGTTGTCGTGAGCATACACCACCTGGCAGCCGCCGTAGCGCAGGGCGAGACTCTGCTTGCGCAGCTTCGCCAGCCGCTGATACAGGCTGAACAGTACCTTGTCCTGCTGCTCTGGTGCCCACGGGAACGTTTTGCGGCAGAACGGATCGTTGTTACCGTCCAGCCCCACTTCGTCTCCGTAGTAGATGCACGGTACCCCCGGCCAGGTAAAGAGCCAGGTGACCGCCAGCGGCAGACGCGCGACATCCTTGCCGAGCAGGGATTTAAAGCGCGCGGTATCGTGGCTATCGAGCTGGTTAAACATCCGCAGCTGCTGCTGATGGGACAGACCGGCGCGATAGTTCTCCATCCACGCCATGCAGGTTTCCGCATCGATATGATTCGGATCGTAGGAGATGTCAGTGTTGGCGAGGAATCCCCACAGCGGGAAGGTAAAGCCGCGATAGTTCATCGCCGCATCTTCCGCATCGGCCTGCAGCCACTGGCGCGCGTCACCAAAGTGTTCGCCAAAGACGAACGCCTCAGGCTGGGCCGATTTCGCCGAGCGCGTGATCCCGGCGACGTGCTGAAGGTTATTCCGCGCCCCGCCCGCCTCACCGAGCATATGCACCACGTCCAGACGCCAGCCGTCCATATTCCACGGCGCCTTCAGCCAGTGACGGACGATACTGTTTTCACCGCCGTAAACTTCATCGACAAGAGAAGGCGACTGAAAATCCAGCTTCGGCAGGCTCGGGTAGCCCAGCCAGTCAAGCGCACGGCCCTCCTCGTTAAAGCTGTACCAGTCGCGCTGCGGCGAATCCGGGTTATGACATGCCCCGCCCATCGACTGATTATGACGGTCAAACCAGGCGTGAGAATCGCCGCTGTGGTTGAACACCCCGTCGAGAATAAGGCGCATGCCTTCATTTTGCGTATTCTGACGCAGGCGCAGCAGCGCCTCATCACCGCCAAACTGCGGGTCAACGTGGCGATAATCTTCGGTATCGTATTTATGTACGCTCGGGGCCTTAAACACCGGGTTGAGATACAGCGCCGTCACGCCCAGTTTTTTCAGATACGGCAGCTTCTCGCTGATGCCGTCCAGATCGCCGCCGTAAAAAGTCGAGCCGCCAGCCTGCGCGGTTAACGGTTCATCCCACGCTTTCAGAATGATGTCATGGCCCGCCGCATGGTGGTAATAGACCTTATCCTGTTCGGCGGTCCGCTTCTGGCTCCGGGCAAAACGGTCCGGGAAGATCTGGTAAAAGACCTGATCGTTAACCCACTGCGGGCCGTTATCCGGGTAATCAACGGCAAACTGTTCCAGCCGTGCAGGCGGGAAACGGCTAAATCCCTGCGGGGTAAACCACAGCTGGCGGTTATTCCACAGCAGTTTGAAGCTGTACCGACGGCGCGGCTGGCCGCTGCTCAGGTCGATATTCGCCCGCCACGCCGTGATCCCCGGCTGCGGCTGGCTGCGCTGTTTATGCATTTTCAGCGTGGTTTCTTCATTATCCACTTCGGCGCGGAGCGTCACGCGTTCAGGCTGGTTTTCCCCGGCCAGCCAGAGCGTAATCACAAGGTTGCCTTTGTTTTGCTTAACAAATGGCGCAACCGGAAGGTGCCAGGCATTTAACATCACGAATCCCCTTTGATGAAATTGACGTCACCTTGCCACAGGGTGGTTAAGGATAGCTCACCATGACGTGATTTATTGGGGGAGGAGGACGGGGGAGGAGTTTTTTTCGGGGGTAAAAGGGAGTGTAGGCCGGGTAAGCGCAGCGCCACCCGGCATTTTTACCTTACTGCGCTTCCGCCAGCTGGCGGTCGCGGCGGCACTTAAACATCCAGCCCACCAGCAGCAGCACGATCCACGCACAGCCGACGTAGAGAGAAATACGGGTATCCGGGTGGTAGCCAATCAGGCCAATGATAAACACCAGGAAGATCAGCCCGACGACGGTCGTTGCGACACCACCCGGAACTTTGAACTTCAGCGCTTTCGCCTCGTCCGGCGAGAGACGACGGCGGAACGCAATCTGCGACAGCAGGATCATGATCCACACCCAGACGGTTGCGAAGGTCGCGAGAGACGCAATCACCAGGAAAACGTTCTCCGGCATGATGTAGTTCAGGTAAACCGAGAACAGCAGCGCAACGGTCATGACCACGACCGTTACCCACGGCGTGCCGCGACGTGAGGTTTTAGCGAACACCTTCGGCGCACTGCCCTGCTCCGCCATGCCGTGGAGCATACGGCCCACGCCAAAAACGTCACTGTTGATCGCGGAAAGTGAGGCGGTCAGCACTACAAAGTTCAGAATACTGGCCGCAAACGCGATGCCCATATGCTGGAAGGTCAGCACAAACGGGCTACCGTTAGTGCCCACCTGATTCCACGGGTAGATGGACATAATGACGAACAGCGTGCCCACATAGAACACCAGAATACGCATCGGCACGGAATTGATGGCGCGTGGAATGGATTTCTCCGGATTTTTCGCTTCCCCGGCGGTGATACCGATAATCTCGATACCGCCGTAAGCGAACATCACCATCTGCAGCGACATCACCATGCCGAGCCAGCCGTTGCTGAAGAAGCCACCGTTGCTCCAGAGGTTATGGATACCGGTTGGCTGACCGCCGTTGCCAATCCCCCAGATGATGATGCCGAAACCGGCCACAATCATGATGATGATGGTGGCGACTTTGAAGAAGGAGAACCAGAACTCCAGTTCGCCAAACACCTTCACGCTCATCAGGTTAACGGCACAGATGATCAGCACCACGCTCAGGACCCAAATCCAGTGCGGCACCGCCGGGAACCAGACGCCCATATAGATGCCAAACGCCGTTACGTCGGCGATCGCCACAATCAGGATTTCGAAACAGTAGGTCCAGCCGGTGATGAACCCGGCCAGCGGGCCGAGGTTTTCCTGCGCATAGCGCGAGAATGAGCTGGCGGACGGATTGTGAACAGACATTTCACCGAGGGCGCGCATGATGATATACGCCGCCACGCCGCCGATGATATAGGCCAGCAGAACGCTGGGACCGGCCATTTTGATGGCATCTGCCGAGCCATAAAAAAGACCGGTACCGATAGCAGAGCCCAGCGCCATAAAGCGAATGTGGCGCGTGCTCAGCCCACGTTTGAGTTTGTTAGTGCTTTCCATTTAAATCTTGCCATTCAACACGAAAAAACAAAAAACCACGGGGCCTTAAGCCCCGTGGTTAAACAGTTTGTTGCCGTTGATTAATGGGCGTTTGATGTCACCTGACGCCCTGCAGCACGGTCCCAGATAATCGCCAGCACCAGTGCAACAACGGTAGGCATCAGCCAGGCCAGGCCCTGCTCGGACAGCGGCAGACGCTGTGTCCAGGCTGGCAGTATTTGCGCAAATGCTGATGCTTTAATCCCGTCAAGGATACCAAAAATCAGGCTGATAAACATGGCTGGCGCAATAATTCGTGAGGAGTTATTCCACCACGGGCGAGTAAAGCTCAGCACCACCAGCACGATACACGGCGGGTAAATCGCTGTCAGCACCGGAATCGAGACCTGAATCAGGTGGCTCAGACCGAGGTTAGACACCGCCATGGAGAAAATACCGAGGATAAACACCAGAGTGCGGTAAGAGAGCGGCAGATACTGCGCGAAGAACTCTGCACAGGCGCAGGTCAGGCCAACCGCGGTCACCAGACACGCCAGGAAGATCAGCGCCGCCAGCAGCATACTGCCCGCGCCACCGAAGGTGTGCTGGACGTAAGCGTGCAGGATAGCCGCACCGTTCGCGTTCTGATCCACCAGCATGGCGCTGTCGGAGCCCAGACGGAACAGCGCCAGATAGAGCAGCGTCAGACCCACGCCGGCCATCAGGCCAGCCCAGATGGTATAGCGGGTCAGCAGGCGCGCTTCGGTCACACCGCGGGAACGTGCGGCGTTAACGATAACGATACCAAACACCATCGCCCCCAGCGTATCCATCGTCAGATAGCCGTTCACAAAGCCGTTAGAGAACGCGGCGTTTTTGTAGGCGTCCATCGCGTCGCTGATCGGGCCTGCAGGCCAGACAACAGCCGCTACCGCCAGGACAATCAGTGCCACAATTTTCAGCGGTGCAAGGAAGTTACCTACGGTATCCAGCAGCTTGCCCGGATAGAGGGAAACCAGAATCACAATCGCGAAGTAAATCAGGCTGTAGATAAACAGCGGCATCGCGCCGTCACCGGTCAGGGGAGCAATCCCCACTTCGAAGGAAACGGTCGCCGTACGCGGGGTCGCAAACAGCGGGCCAACAGCCAGATAGCAGACGGTTGCCAGCAGAACACCCGCCACTTTGCCAATCGGGGTGCTGAGGCTATCCACACCGCCACCGACTTTCGCCAGCGCGATGACGGTCAGCACCGGCAGACCCACGGCAGTAATCAGGAAACCAAACGCGGCCGTCCAGACGTGTTCACCCGCCTGTAAGCCAACCATGGGAGGAAAAATGATGTTGCCTGCGCCAACGAACAGCGCAAATGTCATAAAGCCCAGCGCGATGATGTCACGCGATTTTAAGTGATGGGTCATAAAACCTTACTGCCTGTGGATGTGGTGTTGAAAACATTGAGATTTTCGTTTTCCCTGACGGGACGATACAGCCGAAAAATTGCTCAATTTCAGCGGGAAATGCTCCCGTCCTGGCGTGGAGAAGAATAGTTTTTCGATTTACCACGCAAATACAGTCGGTCTGACAGTATCTGGGGCGCAATTTAAACGCTTATAACGTTTAAAGGCAAGGAGGGATCGCAAAACCAGAACAATATGCCAGCATGAAAATACTGACCAGAATAATTCGCTAATTTCATGAAAAAGCCATGGCTAATCATGCGAACAAAAAACCACCAACCGTATAAAATTCATTCGCGTTTCGCCTGACTGCAAAGCAAACGGGCCAGCAGAGGCTGACCCGTGGAAAGGTAAAATGACATACCGGCTGTCAGGCGATCTTTTTGGCAATTAATCGTTCCGGGATCACGAAGCTGAAGCGGGTTCCTTTACCCAGCGTACTCTCGATATCGAGACGGCTTTCGTGGTGATTCACCGCATGTTTAACAATTGCCAGCCCCAGGCCGCTTCCTCCGGTCTGCCGTGAACGCGCTTTATCCACGCGGTAGAAGCGCTCGGTGAGACGCGGAATATGCTCCGGCGCGATACCCGGCCCGTTGTCCTCCACGCTAAATTCGGCTCCCGTCGGGGTATGGTGCCAGCGCACCACGATCTCCGTCCCTTCCGGCGTATGATTCACCGCGTTATACACCAGGTTAGAAATGGCACTTCGCAGTTCATCTTCACTGCCCAGCACCTTTAGCGTGTTGTCGACCTCAAAGGTCAGGTGATGCCTGTTGTGGCTTAAGGTTTGCGCTTCACCCTCCACGACCCGCAGCATCATTGGCACATCGATAGTGTCATTCAGCGCAAGCGTTGGCGCGGCTTCAATCTTCGAGAGCGTCAGCAACTGCTTCACCAGGCCTTCCATCCGGTGCGTTTGCTCGCGCATGGTGTGCAGCGCTTTCTCGCGCGGCGCACCTTCAAGCGTTTGCTCCTGCATCATCTCCAGGTAGCCCTGAAGCACGGTCAGCGGAGTCCGCAGTTCGTGGCTGACGTTTGCAAAGAAGTTGCGACGCGCCCCCTCCAGCTGGTGCATCTGGGTGACATCGCGCGCCACCATCAGCCATTGCTTATCGCTGTAGGGCATCACGCGGATTTCCAGATGGCGACCGTTATTGAGCTTCAGATTGTGCGGTCGGGTAAAATCACGCTTTTTAAGGTACAGCGTGAACTCGGGATAGCGCAGAAGGTTGAGGATATTCTGGCCATTATCATCCGGCCAGCGCAGGCCCAGCAGCTGTTGCGCCAGACCATTACACCAGAAGATGGTCCCTTCTTCGGTGGTCAGGATGACCGCATCCGGCAGCGATTCCGCACCGCTGCGAAAACGCTTAATCAGGCTTCCCAGCTCGCGGCGGCGCTTTTTATTACGCATCTGCATCTGATGCAGACCGTACAGCAGCGGCTCCCAGCTGCCGCTTCCCGGCGGCGGCGTCATACTGCGGTCAACCCACAGCCACCAGGAGAGGCGCAGCAGGTTCCAGAAATGCCAGATCAGCAGCCCGGTGACCGACGCCAGCAGAAACCACGGCAGGTGTCCAAGAAAGGCCCCCAGAATGAAGGCCGGAATACAACATAAGATCAGTTCAAAGACGAGCCTTTTCCATGACAGACGTTCCAGCACGCGTCACACTCCTGTCATTGTTCAGAAACGGGTAGAAAAACGATAACCCGTGCCGCGGACCGTCTGCACCATGCGATCGTGGCCGCTCAGTTCCAGCGCTTTTCGCAGGCGGCGGATATGTACGTCAACCGTCCGGTCTTCGACATACACGTTAGTTCCCCAGACGTTATTCAGCAACTGCTCGCGGCTGTAAACGCGTTCCGGGTGAGTCATAAAGAAGTGCAGGAGTTTAAATTCGGTAGGCCCCATGTCCAGGGGATTTTCACCGGTCATTACGCGGTGTGAGGTGGGGTCAAGGCTCAGTCCCTGCATCTCGATCACCTCTTCCACCGCCATCGGTGAAATGCGGCGCATCACGGCTTTAATGCGGGCCACCAGCTCTTTCGGTGAAAACGGTTTGGTAATGTAGTCGTCCGCGCCGGTCTCCAGACCGCGCACGCGATCCTCTTCTTCACCGCGCGCCGTCAGCATCACCACCGGGATGTCGCGGGTCAGCGCTTCACGCTTCAGGTGCTTGATAAACTGCAGTCCGGAACCGCCGGGCAGCATCCAGTCCAGCAGAATCAGATCGGGCCAGGGTTCATTCAGCTGGTTCACTGCGCTGTCATAATCTTCCGCTTCAACCGGCTGGAAGCCATTTTGCTCGAGCACGAAGCACACCATTTCACGAATTGGAGCTTCATCTTCTACGACCAGAATACGTCTCGCCATACTTTGCCCTGTCTTATCTTATGTACGTTACAAGTTTGTAATTCGGCGCCATTATGCGTCAGATTTATGACAGATTTATGAAAAACAGTACCACGACAATAGCCAAACTGTTGTTTTATTACAGCGGTTATTTTCCCTTCCCTGAAGGTTTATAATCCTGCTTTCTCTTTTTCGCCACGGATCAGCTATGCGCATACTTCACACCTCGGACTGGCATCTGGGTCAAAATTTTTACAGCAAAAGCCGTGCGGCTGAACATGACGCGTTCCTGAACTGGTTGCTGGAAATGGCCCAGGCGCATGAGGTGGACGCGATTATTGTGGCGGGTGACATCTTTGATACCGGTTCTCCTCCCAGCTATGCGCGAGAACTGTATAACCGCTTCGTGGTGAATTTGCAGCAAACCGGCTGTCATCTGGTGATTGTCGCCGGTAACCATGATTCCGTCGCAACGCTCAACGAATCCCGCGACATCCTGGCCTTTCTTAATACCACCGTCGTCGCCAGCGCCGGGCACGCCCCGCAGATCCTGAAAAAACGGGACGGTACACCAGGGGCGGTACTGTGCCCTGTCCCGTTTTTACGTCCCCGCGATATCGTGCAAAGCCAGGCAGGGCTGTCAGGCGCACAAAAACAGCAACATCTTTTACAGGCCATCACCGAGTATTATCACCAGCAGTACGCCGAAGCCTGCGCCCTGCGCGGCGAACAGCCGATTCCGGTGATTGCGACCGGGCATCTCACCACCGTCGGGGCCAGTAAAAGTGACGCCGTTCGTGACATCTATATCGGCACGCTGGACGCCTTTCCGGCGCAAAACTTCCCACCAGCGGACTACATTGCGCTTGGGCATATCCACCGCGCGCAGGTTATCGGCGGCTGCGAACACATTCGCTACTGCGGCTCCCCCCTTTCACTCAGCTTCGATGAAACGGGTAAAGCCAAATCCGTGCATCTGGTGAGCTTCTGCGACGGAAAACTCAGCGCCGTCGAGACGCTGGACGTTCCGGTCACTCAGCCACTGGCGGTGCTGAAAGGCGATCTCGACGCCATTACCGCACAGCTGGAGCAGTGGCGCGATGTCGAGCAGGATCCCCCCATCTGGCTGGACATCGAAATCACCACCGATGACTACCTGCATGATATGCAGCGAAAAATCCAGGCGCTGACTGAAGATCTGCCGGTTGAAGTCTTACTGGTGCGCCGCAGCCGCGAGCAGCGCGAGAAAATTCTGCTCAGCGCCCGGCGTGAAACCCTCAGCGAGCTGAAGGTAGAAGAGGTGTTCGAACGCAGGCTTTTGCAGGAGGAGATAGACGACGCGAAGCGCGCAAGGCTCAGCGAGTTGTTCTCCCATACCCTGCATGCGCTCAATGATGAGGATGAAAACGCATGAAAATTCTGAGCCTGCGCCTGAAAAATCTCAACTCCCTCAAGGGCGAGTGGAAAATTGACTTTACCGCTGAGCCCTTTGCCAGCAACGGACTGTTTGCCATTACCGGTGCGACCGGGGCAGGCAAAACCACTCTGCTCGACGCCATCTGCCTGGCGCTTTATCACGAAACCCCACGTCTGAGTAAGGTTTCTCAGGCGCAAAATGATCTGATGACGCGCGACACCGCCGAGTGTCTGGCCGAGGTTGAGTTTGAGGTAAAAGGGACGGCCTATCGCGCGTTCTGGAGCCAGAACCGGGCGCGCAATCAGCCTGACGGCAACCTGCAGGCGCCGCGTGTGGAGCTGGCGCGCTGCGAAGATGGCAAAATCCTGGCCGACAAAGTGACGGATAAGCTGGAGCAAACTGCCGCCCTCACCGGGCTGGATTATGGCCGTTTTACCCGCTCAATGCTGCTCTCTCAGGGACAATTTGCCGCCTTCCTCAATGCCAAACCGGGCGATCGGGCTGAACTGCTGGAAGAGCTGACCGGCACCGAGATTTACGGCCAGATCTCCGCCATGGTCTTTGAGAAACATAAATCCGCTCGCAGTAGGCTTGAAAAGTGTGAAGCGCAGGCGGCGGGCGTCGTGCTGCTGAGCGAAGAGCAACAGCAGCAGTTACAGCAAAGTTTGCAGGCACTTACTGACGAAGAGAAAACCCTGCTGGTACAGCAGCAAAGCCAGCAGAAAGATTTTCAGTGGCTTACGCGCCATGATGAACTGGTGCGCGAGCAGCAGCGTGTCACCGAGATGCAGCAGCAGGCGCAACAGGCGCTGACGGACGCTGCGCCTGAACTGGCCAAACTCCAGCTTGCTCAGCCAGCCGCTCAGCTCCGCCCGCTTTGGGAACATCTGCAGGAGCAAACCGTGCGTCTGACGCAAACCCGGCAGCGAATTATCGAAGTAAATACTCGCTTACAATCCAGAACCGCGCTGCGTGCGCGGATCCGCAATACCGCTCTGCGTAATCACGCGCAGCTTCAGACCGAACTGACCGCACTGGCGCAGTGGCTGGCGGAGCACGAACGCTATCGCCTGTTGGGCCAGGAAATTGCCGGCTGGCGCGCGCAATTCAGCCAGCTGACCCGCGATAAAACGCACATCGCCACCCTTGCCGCACGAATGGCTGAGCTACGCCAGAAGCTGGCAGAGATGCCGGAAAATACCCTGACGCTGACCGCCGATGAGGTGAGCGCCGCCATGGAGCAACAGTCCCGGACGCGCCCGCTGCGCCAGCGGCTAACGTCGCTTCATGCGCGCTATCAGCCACTGCAAAAACGTCTGCTTCAGAATGCGCAAATCCTGCAAAAAGCCCAGGCGGAACAGGCGAAGCTCACTGAAACGCTGACGCTGCGCCGCCAGCAGTACAAAGAGAAAAACCAGCACTATCTCGATTTGAAAGCCCTGTGCGAAACCGAAGCGACAATTAAGAAGCTGGAGCATTACCGTTCTCAACTTGAGGCAGGCAAACCCTGTCCGCTGTGCGGCTCCAGCGAGCATCCTGCCGTGGAGACATACCGCTCGCTTGAACTGACGGATAATCAACGCCGCCGTGATGCCCTGGAAAAAGAGGTCGCCTCGCTTAAAGAGGAAGGCCTGCTGGTGCTGGGACAGGTCAACGCTCTCACTCAGCAGATCCAGCGTGAGACAGACGACGCGCAGACGCTGTCGCAGGAAGAGCAAGCGCTCGCTAAAGAGTGGCAGGAAACCTGCGCGTCCCTGAATGTCGCGTTAACGATTCAGGACGATATCGCGCCATGGATGAATGAGCAGGAACACTACGAGCGCCAGCTTTATCAGCTCAGTCAGCGTCTGACCCTGCAAAACCAGCTGCATGAACAGGAGGCACAGGAGCGGCAGTATCAGCAGCAGCTGGTCGCCGCGCGACAGGCGCTGGAGCACACCCTGTTCTCATTATCACTTAACGTCCCGGAAGAGGGAGATGAAGCCGCCTGGCTGCAGGCCCGTGAGGCTGAATTCGCTCAGTGGCAGGAGAGGCAAACGCAGCAGGGTGTGCTTCAGGAACGAATGAACGCTCTGCAGCCGCTGCTCGACGCGCTGCCGGTAAGCCCTGGTGAAGACACTGAAGCGACTATTCCGGATGACTGGCGCGCCATCCACGACGAGTGCGTGTCGCTGCAAAGCCAGCTTAGTGCACAGCAGCAGCAGGAAGCGCTGGAGCAAGCGCGCCTGCAGCAGTCGCAGACGCAATTCAGCGCGGCGCTCTCCGCAAGCTGTTTTGCCGACCAGGATGCGTTTCTTGCTGCGCTGCTGGACGAAGCCACGCTTCGTCACCTCGAACAGCTGAAACAGACGCTGGAAAACCAGATCCAGCAGGCCGCGGCGCTGTGCGGACAAGCTAACCAGCAGCTGCAGTCTCATCTGGTGCTGCGGCCGGAAGGGCTCGACGCCGACGCGCCGACGCTGCAAACCCAGCTGCAGCAGCTGGCGCAACAGCTTCGGGAGAACACCACCCATCAGGGCGAGATCCGCCAACAGCTTAAGCAGGACAGCGACAACCGGCAGCATCAGCTGGCATTGATGCAGCAAATTGAAGAGGCTGCGCGTCTGGCAGACGACTGGGGATATCTCAACGCGCTTATCGGCTCCAGCACCGGCGACAAATTCCGTAAGTTTGCGCAGGGGCTGACGCTGGACAATCTGGTCTGGCTCGCCAACCAGCAGCTTAACCGCCTGCACGGGCGCTACCTGCTGCAGCGTAAGGCCAGCGACGCGCTGGAGCTGGAAGTGGTCGACACCTGGCAGGCGGATGCGGTGCGCGATACCCGTACCCTCTCCGGCGGCGAGAGCTTCCTGGTCAGTCTGGCGCTGGCGCTGGCGCTTTCCGATCTGGTGAGTCACAAAACACGGATCGATTCGCTGTTCCTGGATGAAGGGTTTGGCACGCTCGACAGCGAAACGCTGGATACCGCGCTGGATGCGCTTGATGCGCTGAACGCCACCGGGAAAACCATCGGCGTGATCAGCCACGTTGAGGCGATGAAAGAACGTATTCCGGTGCAGATCAAGGTGAAGAAGATTAACGGGCTGGGGTATAGCAGGCTGGATAAAGTGTTTGCGGTGGAATAAATGGTGGGATGGTGCGGTCTGGTGCCCTCACCCTGGCCCTCTCCCACAGGGAGAGGGTACAAACATTAAAAACGGCAACTTGCGTTGCCGTTTTGCGTTCATTCCGGCCACAGCCACGCCGCGCCGCGCACGCCGCTGGAGTCACCGTGGACAGCTTTGCGGATAGGGGTTTCACACTCGCCACCAAAGACCCACTGCTTCACCAGCGTCGGTACCGTGGCATACAGCCGGTCGACGTTGCTCATGCCGCCGCCCAGCACAATCACGTCCGGATCGAGAATATTCACCACATGCGCCAGAGATTTCGCCAGACGCATTTCGTAGCGGCTCAGGGCCAGTTCTGCCACCGGATCCTGCTCCTCGACCAGACGCATGATCTCGTTGCCCTTGAGCGGCTGACCGCTCAGACGATGGTAATCGGTCGCAAAACCGGTGCCGGAGATAAACGTCTCAATACAGCCCTGTTTTCCGCAGTAGCACGGGACTTCAGTGCGGTATTTGAGTTCGTCTTCATCCATCCACGGTAACGGGTTATGCCCCCATTCGCCCGCGGTGCCGTTACCGCCGATATGGGCGCGACCGCCAAAGGCCACGCCCGCGCCGCAGCCGGTACCAATAATGACGGCAAACACGGTCTGGGCGCCGGCTGCCGCGCCGTCGATGGCCTCAGAGACCGCCAGACAGTTAGCGTCGTTAGCCAGACGCACTTCACGGTTGAGGCGCGCGCTTAAATCTTTATCAAATGGCTGGCCGTTGAGCCAGGTCGAGTTGGCGTTTTTAACCACCCCGGTATACGGTGAGATCGACCCTGGGATCCCCATCCCGACGCTGCCGGTTTGCCCTGTCGCCTGCTCTGCCATCCCGACCAGCGTGGCAATCGTCTCGATAGTCTGGTGATAATCATCGCGCGGCGTCGGCAAACGGTGGCGGAACAGCTGCTCGCCCTGCTCGCTCAGCGCGATGACTTCGGTTTTGGTGCCGCCCAAATCAATCCCAATACGCACAAGACTCTCCTCATTATTTTGATTATCAACAGAGTAGAAGCACGCTTCCCGATTAGCAATGCAAGCGATGCGACAATTCGTTATCATGCCCGCTGATTTAACGACAAGGCCGTGGAAATTATCATGCTGTGGTTCAAAAATTTGATGGTTTACCGTCTCAGCCGCGACGTTTCGCTGCGTGCAGAAGAGATGGAAAAACAGTTAGCCGCTTATACCTTTTCCCCTTGCGGTAGCCAGGATATGGCAAAAACCGGCTGGGTTCCGCCAATGGGTTCACAGAGCGATGCATTGACCCACGCCAGCAGCACGGGTCAAATCATCGTCTGCGCCCGTAAAGAAGAGAAAATTCTGCCCACGCCGGTGGTGAAGCAGGCGCTCGAAGCGAAAATTTTCAAGCTGGAAGCCGAGCAGGGCCGCAAGCTGAAAAAAACCGAAAAAGATTCGCTGAAAGACGAAGTTCTGCACTCACTGCTGCCGCGCGCCTTCAGCCGCTTCAGCCAGACCATGATGTGGATCGATACCGTTAACGGGCTGATCATGGTGGACTGCGCCAGCGCGAAAAAAGCGGAAGATACGCTGGCCCTGCTGCGTAAAAGTATCGGCTCTTTACCGGTCGTTCCGCTGGCGCTGGAGACGCCAATTGAGCTAACGTTGACCGAATGGGTACGCAGCGGTGCGGCGGCGCAGGGATTCCAGATCCTTGATGAAGCCGAGCTGAAAGCTCTGCTGGAAGATGGCGGCGTGATCCGTGCGAAAAAGCAGGATCTGGTGAGCGACGAGATCGCCGTACATATCGAAGCGGGCAAAGTGGTGACAAAACTGGCGCTCGACTGGCAGCAGCGTATTCAGTTTGTGATGTGCGACGATGGTTCCATCAAGCGTCTGAAGTTCTGCGATGAGTTGCGCGATCAGAACGAAGATATCGACAGGGAAGATTACGCCCAGCGCTTTGACGCGGACTTCATCCTGATGACCGGCGAGCTGGCCGCGTTGATTCAGAATCTGGTGGAAGGCCTCGGCGGCGAAGCGCAGAGATAATTCCATCTAACCCTCTCCCCATGGGGGAGAGGGGATAAAATCATTTCAGGTAGCGGCACAAATAAGAGGTCGGTTCAGCGACCTGCAGATGAAACTCACTGTGACCAGGCACGTTGAAAGCCTGTCCGGCAGCGTAAACTTTCCATTCCGTTTCACCCGGCAGTAAGACGTTCAGCGCCCCGCTGACCACCGTCATCTCTTCCGCTTCCGCCGTGCCGAAGGTGTACTCCCCTTCGGCCATCACGCCAACACTGGCGCGGCCAGTACTGCTGCTGGTAAAACCAATGGATTTCACTTTACCGGAAAAGTATTCGTTACTCTGAAGCATGAACTGGCCCTTATATTTTAGACAAAAATTCACTATAGGGGCCATGCTCATCACCTGTCACGCAAAATCATTACATCAAAAGCTCCGAGGCCAGGCGAGCCATCAGAACGTTGGATAACAGCACGGGCACATCCAGCGCTTTTTGCAGTAAATCACGGTGGTGCTGGTGGAAACCCAGGCAATCCAGGATCAAGACATCGGCCCCTCTCTCGAGTAACTCCTTCCCGGCGGCAATGAGTTTGGCCTCACTGTCCCAGAACGGATTGGCCAGTGCATATAAGGGCACTTTTTCAAGTACGTGCCATTTTGCTTCCTGATTGTCCATAAGCTCCTCGATGGGGACAATTACCCCCACCTGATGACCATCAACAATCGAGGCCACCAGCGGCGGTATGATCCGCATCGGCTCCAGCAAAATCGCATTGCGCGCCGTGAGTCCCTTAATGGGTGCGGTACTCATCAGCAAAATCACGTCATAACCCTGATTATCGAGCACTTCTATCACGCCCTGTAGCGATCGCTCGATCTTCTGGCGGGAAACATGCGCCAGTTTACCGTCACTTAATAACGTCGCCAGGGGATCCTCCCCCGCCTCTACAGCGTAGTCTTCCATGACCTCTTCCCGACTCATCTTGCCCAGCAGGCTGAGATGCGTTATCTGTTGTTCAGATACATGCTCGGTTAAGAGCGGTAACACTTCGCTTACAGGGACCACACCAATGGTGAGGATCGCCAACGTTGCCTTCATCTTTATCGCCTTCCATTACTCCAACATCGTGCACACAGGTACAGGCTCACTACGCTGCACAGTTCGTTTTTTCAACAAAACAGCACCAAGCGTAGCAGGTGATCCCGACATCGAAATGTAAAGATCGCCTGCCGATACCGGAGTTACTTGTAATAACTAAATATTAACTCCTGCTTAACTTTCCCGATGAGTAAAAAGTGTGATTCAGGCACGATTCTGGAGCGTTTAGGAAAACGTTCAGGTTATGTCGGGATCTTCGTAGCGCCGTTTCGCATCCAGCGCTTCCTGTTCAGTTTCGTGTTCACTGATCAGCGAGTCCGGTTTGGGGTGATCGGCACGCAGTTGATACCAGGTCACGGTATGACCCGTCTGTCCTTTTTCAACGGTAACAATGCGCGCTTCACGCGGATAGGGAGGTCTGGTTGGCATAGCTCATCCTTCTATTATGTCTGAGCTATAAGTATAGACGCCGCTTAGCTGGCACACGCCAATCGCAGGGCGGTAATAATCTGAATCACAACGTCTTCGGGCGCCGCTGACGCATCCACGATGTGATGAGCCGATTCGCGGTACAGGGCATCGCGTTCGGCCAGCACTTCACTCACCTCTTCGTTGAGCGGTCTGGCGGTCAGCGCCGGGCGTTGCCCCTCTTCCGGAAACGCCTCCAGACGCCCGACCAGGGCCGACACCGGCGCGCTGAGATAGATAACAATCCCCTTTTCGCGCATAAAGCGACGATTACACTCTGCCAGAACAATGCCTCCGCCGGTCGCAATCACCGCTGATGGCGTGGTGACTGCTTTCAGCGCGGCCGTTTCGCGTGCGCGAAAACTCTCCCACCCTTCCTGCTCAACAATGTCAGCGATGGTTTTACCGGCCTCGGTTTGCAGCCAGTGGTCGGTATCCACAAACTGGCGATGACACACGCGTGCCAGCTCCAGACCAACGGTGGTTTTCCCACAGCCGCGGGGGCCAACTAAAAAGATGGGTTGGGTCATAACCAGGTGTTCCCCTTGATGCCGGATGGCTGAAGAGTGTAAAGAAATAATTGCAGAAGATGTTGCGATTACTTTACTGCAAAGCGGTACGGGATGACAACCCTGTGGAGGTCACACTGTACCACAAATTGACAATAATTATCATTACGCAGTACGGCGCTTCACTTCCAGCAGCCATTTATCCAGCTCGGCAGCGAACTGCTGGCGATCGCGCTGGGACAGGCTGTCCGGTCCGCCGGTCTGGACGCCGCTGGCCCGCAGTGTATCCATAAAATCGCGCATCGTGAGCTTTTCCCGAATGGTCGATGGCGAGTAACGTTCACCGCGCGGGTTAAGCGCCGCCGCCCCTTTCTCCAGCACTTCAGCGGCCAGCGGAATATCCGCCGTGATCACCAGATCGTCCGCGCTGCACAGACGCACAATTTCATTGTCCGCCACGTCAAACCCCGCAGGAACCCGCAACGAGCGGATGAACCGCGATGGCGGTACGCGAATATTCTGGTTCGCCACCAGCGTCAGCGGCATCTGAACGCGCTCGGCAGCGCGAAACAAAATCTCTTTAATCACATTCGGACATGCGTCCGCATCAACCCAAATCGCCATATTGTCTCCCCATAATGACTCTGCCGACTATTGTCGCCTGCATTTCGTTGTTAAGCTATCAATCAGAGAAAACAACGCATAATGACGGAGGATCGTGATGGACAAGAAAATCGGGTTTATCGGCTGCGGTAACATGGGCAAAGCCATTCTGGGCGGCCTGATCGCCAGCGGGCAGGTGCTGCCGGGTCAGATTTGGGTCTATACCCCGTCACCGGACAAGGTCGCCGCGCTGCGCGATCAATACGGGATCAACGCCGCCGAAAGCGCGCAGGAAGTGGCCCAGGTCGCCGATATCGTCTTTGGTGCCGTTAAGCCGAACATCATGATCAAAGTGCTGAGCGACATCACCTCCAGCCTGAATAAAGAGACGCTGGTGGTGTCGATTGCCGCTGGCATTACGCTCGATCAGCTGGCGCGCGCGCTGGGCCACGACCGCAAAATCGTCCGCGCGATGCCCAATACCCCTTCACTGGTGAACGCCGGCATGACCTCCGTCACGCCAAACGCCCTGGTGACCTCAGAGGAAGTGGCCGATGTGCTGAACATCTTCCGCTGCTTCGGTGAGGCGGAAGTGATTGCCGAACCAATGATCCACCCGGTGGTCGGCGTGAGTGGTTCTGCCCCTGCGTATGTCTTTATGTTTTTAGAAGCGATGGCCGACGCCGCGGTGCTTGGCGGTATGCCGCGCGCGCAGGCGTATAAGTTCGCCGCCCAGGCCGTCATGGGCTCCGCCAAAATGGTGCTGGAGACCGGCAAACACCCTGGTGAACTGAAAGATATGGTCTGCTCTCCGGGCGGTACCACCATCGAAGCGGTGCGGGTGCTGGAAGAGCGCGGGTTCCGCTCGGCGGTCATTGAAGCGATGGCAAAATGCATGGAAAAATCAGAGAAGCTGAGTAAATCCTGATGACCTCCGCCGGGCGTCAGGCAGCCACTTCGGTGCGGCTGCGCCCGGCATTTTTCGCTCTGTACAACGCGACGTCAGCCGCCTTCAGCCATTCCCGATAATGTCCAAACTGCGGCCCCCAGGGGGCAACGCCTACGCTTATGCGCAGCGCTTCTTTTGGCGCGCACGGTAACGACAGTTTTTCCAGCCGCTCGTGTACCCGGGACATGACGGCGATGGCGCTTTCCGCCGCGGTCTGCGACATAATCACCGCAAACTCATCCCCGCCAAAGCGGCCGATAGCATCCCCTGCCCGCACCGACATCTGCAGCTGGCGCGTAATGGCAATGATCGCCTCATCGCCCACATCGTGCCCCCAGGTGTCGTTGATATTCTTGAAATGGTCGATATCGATCAGCAGTATCGTGGCGGTGCAGTGGTTGCGGCGGCACTGCTCAAATTCATTTCGCAGCAGCATTTCCCAGTGCCGACGATTAAAGACCCCGGTCATGCCGTCGCGGGTACTCATCATTTCCAGCCGCCGTTTATGCTCTGCAAGCCTGACGGCGGTGCGGTGGCTGAGCCAGGCAAACAGCATGGGATAAAGCACAAGTACGGGAAGCGTTAACCCCCACTCCACCGGATCGGGAGTGAAGAAAACTATCCGTCCGGCCAGCGGCAGCGTCACCAGCGCGGAAAGCAGTGTCAGGAAGATCCCCGGAACAAACAAACGACAGCCGCCAGAGCCCATCATATTCATCCCCACCATCATCACCAGCGCGGCGGTGGGCAACGCATTCATCCCCATCAGACCAATCCAGACCCCGGCGATAATGGCATCGATCTTCAGATTGAAGATTTCCTGCTGATGCGGTGAAGCGGCACGGCAGGAAAGCTGCCAGGCGAAATGGGGCCAGACGAAGGACCACCCCACCAGTAACAGCCACCAGCCGCCGGGTAAGAAATGGGTGACCAGCATTCCGGCAATGGGAAAAAACATGACTGCCAGCCCGACAGCGCGCGCCAGCCGAACCCGCCGGGCAAACTGAATGCCGGCTCGGTGAGGGTCATCCTGAGAAAGGGTTAAATTCCACTCTTCCCGAATGCGCTTTTTGTTGTAATACGTTTCATCATTCATCATTTTTGGGAATATTCTGAAACATTTTCCCAAATTATAGAGAGGGGGTCTGCGGGGAAAGTATGAAATTTCGGGTGAGCCGCCGGAGCCGCTCACCCGTTAGAACTACACTTTTTTCTTCAGACAGGCACTCATAAACTTGCTGCGGTCGTCCCCTTTCAGGGACTGCTCGGTTGCCTTCGCATTACACTCGCGCATTTTTTGCTGCTGCGGCGTCAGGCTTTTTTCATCGGGCTTCGAAGCACCGTTTTTGAGGCAGTCGCTCATATAGGTCTTACGGGCATCCCCCTTCAGACTTTGTGACGTCGCCTGTTGATTACAGGTGGTCATACGCTGTTGTTGCGGCGTTAACGTTTTCTCTTCCGCGTTCGCTGATGTGACCAGGAACAGACCAGAAAGCAGAGTGACCAGTAATGTTGTTTTCATTGCACCATCCTTTTGTGAACATTCCCTGTAAGTCTGGTTCGTGACAGGAAAAAAACCACCCGGCAGATGTGATTTCCGCCGGGCTTTTATCATTTAAGACCCAGTGCCGCCTTCATGGTGTAGAACAGATCCGTCTGATCGGTCAGCCCGACCACGTTGGCCGCATGTGGGCCGTAGGCGGCAATGCGCAGCTGGGTGCCCGTGTGCTCCATGGACTCTTCTTCCGAGTTGCCATAGCTCAGCACCATGACAGCACCATCTTTGGTGTTCAGCGCCTGCGTCAGGCCCGGGGCTTTGGTATCCGCCGGAATGATCTGGCTGGCGTGCGCATGGTCCGCGGTGACGATCACCAGGGTGTTACCCTCTTTTTTCGCGAACGCGAGCGCCTTCTGCACCGCTTCGTCCAAATCGACCGTTTCGCCAATCTGGCCGCACGGATTGGCCGCGTGGTCCTGCTTATCGATCGACGCGCCCTCTACCTGCAGGAAGAATCCTTTTTCGCTCTTGCTCAGCAGCGAGATCGCTTTATCGGTCATCGCCGCCAGCGTCGGTACGCTGTCAGTGCGTTTCGGGTTAGGCGTACAGGTCACGGCAGGCTTATCGATATTGCCGTGATAAGAGGCTTTTGGCCCTTCCCAGCGCACGGGCATGTTGCCGTCGGAGAAAAGCCCCAGTAGCGGTTTGTCCTGGTTCGCCTCGGTTATCGCCGCCAGAGAGCGGGCATCGCTCACCAGCTGATAGCCGCGAGCCTGTGCCTGCTCGCGCAGCGTTTTGCCCTGCCACTCGCCCGCCGTCGCGGTCTCCGCGAAGGTTTTCGCGCCGCCGCCAAGGGTGACGTCAGGACGCGCATTCAGCAGCTGTTCCGTAATGGAACCCTTGCCGCCTTTTTCCAGCGCGTTCGTGGGGCATTTTTCGCTGGTCACTGACGGGCCATAGCATTTACGGGAGGTGACGTGGGCCACCAGCGCCGCCGGGGTTGCGTCCTGAAGCTCAGCGGTGGAGACGTTGCCGGTTGCCAGCCCTGCTGCTTTTGCCATCTCCAGAATCGTTTGATGATCTTTTTCGTGAATATCGACACCCAGCGCACCATTATAGGTTTTCACGCCCGTGGACCACGCCGTGGCCGAGGCCGCCGAATCGGTTACGTAATCCGGTTTACCGGTTTTTTTATCCAGCGAATAATGGGTATATTGTCCGGTCAGGGGTAATGCATCGATACCTTTAAAAAAGCCGCCCGCACCTTCAGCATAATTTCGCGCCGCCGTGATTTCGGAATCACCCATTCCATCGCCGATAAGCAGAATAATATTTTTCGCGGGTTTTTCATTAAGCGAAGCACGAATAGCGGCGGTTTGATCTTCCGACAATCGGCGCGCGCCGCCAGGCTGGGTGATATCCCCTTTTGCTGCACGATTATCCAGCACGCGGGTCTGGTGGGTGTCAGCATAAATGGCAGGGGTAAATAACAGGGGAAGTAATGCAATGAAAAGTGCGCTCTGTTTCAATTTATTTTCTCCATGTACAAATACATAAAAATAAAAACAGAGCGACTATAGGCATCCTGCATGACAATTCTATGACACGTCGTTACGTCCTGTGACGGTTTAGCTGCGCGGATGCCTTAACAGCTTCTTTACGTACTGATGAAGCATCTCTGCATCCTCAACCGGCACCTGCGATTCAGGCCTGACGCTCTCCAGCGCACCTTCCACGCTCTCGATCAACGCCTGTTGCTCGCTTTTCGCCATCTGTCGCAGCAGCGCGGTAACCACAATTTCCAGCGCTTCGACCTGGGCGACCAGCTCTTTTGATTCCTCTTCCTTTTGTGCAAGCTTGACCAGCAATTCCGCAATCAGATTTTTCATCGTGCTATTTCCTTATCAGTTTTGTCTGAAGTTAGCATTCTGAATCGGTTATGCAAAGAGAAGATATTTATTATGGTATGCAAAAGTGATGTGGGCATAAAAATAAATGCCCATCACGACCAGCGAAACGTTTTTCTATTAAAAAGCGATACGGTTATCTCGCCGATTTCGCCTCCGCCATTTGTCTGCGGCGGCGCAGCGCAATTGCCAGCTGGATAATATTGATTAACACCACCATCGCCGTGGCAGCAAATACCCAACGAAAACCCGCCATTGCCGAAACGGATGCGCCAATAAGCGGACCGGCAACATTCCCCAGATACATAAATGACTGGTTATATCCAAAAATACGCCCGGTCACCTGGTCGCTGGAATATTTGACCAGCAAGGTCTGTACCGCAGGCAACATGGCACCATCGGCAAAGCCGAGCAGAAAACGCAGGACGCCCAGCTGCAGCGGAGAGGTGACAAACGACATGGCGAAAAAGAGCACCACCGCAAAGCAAAGCGTCGCCATCAGAATGCGCGCGGTGCCGATCCGGTCACCCAGTTTTCCAAGACGCGGCGCGGAAATCAGCGCCGATACCCCCGGCACGGCGGCAATCATCCCGCTGAGAAACGCAATATTGTTGCTGTCTGGCTCCATCGATTTAATAAACAGCGCCAGAATCGGCCCCACCGAACCGTTACAGAGCTGGATAACCATGGTGGTCACAAACAGGCTGATCATCAACCCCGGATAAGGCAGCGAGGCGAACACGGCCTTACCGCTCAGGCGTTCAGACTTGCTGATAACCGGGCGGCCACCCTCTTTGATAAGAAAGAGCGTCACCAGAAAACTGATCACCAGCAGAACCGCAGTGATGATAAATACCGCGCGCAGCCCGACATGGTCCGCCAGAAAGCCTCCCAGCAGCGGGCCACCGATAACGCCGCTTATCTGCGCTGTGGAGAGCGTACTCAGCGCCCAGCCGCTCCGCTCACGCGGTACCTGAGAGGCGACCAGCGCCATGGCATTGGGAATATACCCGGAAGTCAGTCCCATCACCGCCCGCAGGAAGAACAGCTGCCAGACGTTGGTGGCAAAGGCCTGCAGCAGAATGGCGATCGCCATCCCGAGCGACGCGCGCAGCAGCATCAGCTTCCGGCCCTTCCGGTCGGCCAGGCTGCCCCACATCGGCGACACAATCGCGGACACCAGAAACGTGACGCTGAAGGTCAGACCGGACCACATGGAAAGTGCTTCATGCGAGGTCACCCCCAACTGTGAAACGTATAGCGGCAGAAACGGCAAGATCTGGCTGATGGCAAGCCCGGTAAAGAAGCAACCGAACCAGACCGAGATGAGATTAACTTTCCAGGATTCCATAAAGAAACAGTCTTCATTTTTAGGCGAATTCGCCGACAGATTAGCAAGTTACGCGTGTTGACGTCGCACCAGAGATGCGGCCTGACAGACTTTGGTGTTTTATCTTCCCAGTCATCATATTTGTGAAATAAGTCACAATTCATCCATTTTCTGACGGAATATTATGCTTCAGCGGCAGAGCCCAAAACCGCGCATCCCCAGATGAAAGTGATTGGCATGCGCCGCGTTATACTCCGGCCCCAGGCCGTTCCCGTAATAGCCGCAGCTCGCCGCCAGCATGGCCTTTAGCCATGGTTGCGTTTTTGCTCCTTTCCAGCCGTTCAGTACCGTGACACGCTCTCCGTTTGCCAGCCGAAAAGCTGCGATATCCAGCGCCTCCGCCGTGGCATGTTCACTGCGTCGCGCGTCGGGGCGGTGATAAATATTGCGGCAGGCAAAGCTGCCGAGGTGATCGATGCGCGTCAGGTCACTGCCCATAAAGCGTTTTGTCAGTGGCCGGGCCTGCTGGTGGATATAGAGCGCTGAGCCGAGCGCCAGCGGACAGCTTGCAAGGAAACTGCTGTTCAGGCTGACCGGGCCGAAATCGCGCACGCGCACGACGTTGTTAAGCGGGCACGCTCCGCCGCTGTCCGTCACCGGCTGGGAGCGGATTAGCGCGCGTTGGTTAGCCTGGGACAGCAGACTCGTGCATGCCTCGGGGGTTAAACGCCGCAGCTTATACTGGGTGATTCGGCCGGGTGGGTCGTCAAGCGACAGCGGTATGAAAGGGTTGTAGTAAGGCGGCAACCAGTAGTAACCCACCGTTGCGACTGCGATAAGAATCAAAACGGTCAGCAGCGTTTTTCCTTTCACTCGCCCCCCTCAACATTCCCCAAAACATTATGGCAGAAGGTCGCGAAACCCGCCGGGCATCGTGGTATGTTATTGGCTTTTCGTCAGACTGGAAGAGAGTGAGATGGCTATGCAGCGCGTAGGTATTGTCTTTGGGGGAAAATCAGCGGAGCACGAAGTGTCATTGCAATCGGCCAAAAATATCGTCGATGCGATCGATAAAAGCCGTTTCGACGTGGTGCTGCTGGGCATTGATAAACAGGGCCAGTGGCACGTTAACGATGCCAGCCAGTATCTGCTTAATGCCCACGATCCGGCACATATCGCCCTTAATCCTTCGGAAATTAGCGTCGCCACCGTACCCGGCGTCGTGAAGGGACAGCTCATCGACGCAGGTAACGCACAGGCTCTCGCCCAGATTGATGTTGTTTTCCCAATCGTTCACGGCACCCTGGGCGAAGATGGTTCTCTGCAGGGAATGCTGCGCATGGCCAACCTGCCGTTCGTCGGCTCGGATGTTCTCGGTTCCGCCGCCTGCATGGACAAAGACGTCACCAAACGCCTGCTGCGCGATGCCGGGCTGAATATTGCGCCGTTCGTCACCCTGACCCGCGCCAACCGCGACAAACACAGCTTCGCGCAGATTAGCGAACAGCTGGGTCTGCCGCTGTTTGTGAAGCCGGCCAACCAGGGTTCCTCCGTGGGCGTCAGCAAAGTGACAAACGAGGCACAGTTCACCGAGGCCGTCCGTCTGGCGTTTGAGTTCGACCATAAAGTGGTGATTGAGCAGGGCATCAAAGGCCGTGAAATTGAATGCGCCGTTCTGGGCAACGATTTTCCGCAGGCGAGCACCTGCGGCGAAGTGGTTTTAAACAGCGACTTCTATTCGTACGACACCAAATACATTGATGATAAAGG
The DNA here is from genome assembly GCF_003986875.1 of Enterobacter sp. WCHEn090032. Taxonomy (NCBI): domain Bacteria; kingdom Pseudomonadati; phylum Pseudomonadota; class Gammaproteobacteria; order Enterobacterales; family Enterobacteriaceae; genus Enterobacter; species Enterobacter sp. WCHEn090032. Next base: position 15,822 of record NZ_RXRN01000004.1, on the reverse strand, counting down.
CGCCCAGGTGGTTGTGCCTGCGGCTATCGATCCGGACATCAACGATAAGATCCGGGCGATCGCCATTTGCGCCTATCAGACGCTCGGCTGCTGCGGCATGGCGCGCGTGGATGTGTTCCTGACGCCGGAAAACGAGGTGGTGATCAATGAAATCAACACGCTGCCGGGCTTCACTAACATCAGCATGTATCCGAAACTGTGGCAGGCCAGCGGCCTGAGCTACTCAGACCTGATCACCCGCCTGATCGAACTGGCGCTGGAGCGTCACGCCGCCGACAGCGCGCTGAAAAGTTCCGTAAACGGTTAATCGGCTCTCTTCGCCGTTTCCGTCTCATCCGCTGTCGTCTCTTCAGGACGACGGCGGATAATCAACCCCGCCAGCCAGAAACTGATGACCCAGGTCACCAGCCCAACAGCATAGGTTTGCCACCCTTTTGCCTCAAATCCCAGCAGGCCCACGACACCGTTAAGAATAAAGATGAGCCCGATAGCAAAGGCGTAGTAGTGCCAGTCTCGGCGTAGTTTGGACGTGAGCTTCATAACAACTCCGGCAGGAAAAAAAGACATCCTCTCACAGTTTTACGGTCAGGTCTGTGGCAGATGCGGAAAATCTGAAACGCGACGCAATTTCACTTAAGTGACAAAATTGTGATGTGCTGCAGAAATCGACAATCCAGGAGAATTCCGGCAGGGAAATTACCACGATTCTGATATTGACAAATGCGATGACCTGTCAAACTCACCCCGTAAGAGGCTTATTGAAACAGAGTGATATTTTCGGGAGGTCATATGGCTGACTTTACATTGTCGAAACCGATTTTTGGCGGCAAACCAAAAACCTCCACGGCGGGTAATATCGCTTATGCCCTGTTTGTCCTGTTCTGCTTCTGGGCCGGCTCGCAGCTGCTCAATATGCTGGTCCATGCGCCAGGCGTTTACGAACACCTGATGCAGGTCCAGGACAACGGACGCCCGCGGGTTGAGATTGGATTGGGTGTCAGCACCCTGTTCGGTCTGATCCCCTTCCTCGCGGGGTGTATGATTCTCGGCATGGTGGCGTTAGTTCTGCGCTTTCGCCGCCGCCATTAAAGCCCCATACAGCGAGCCCGGCGGTCATCCACGCGTTTTGCGAACCATGCGGTGGTCAGGTTACGCGTGATCTTCGGGCTTTCCAGCTGGATGCCCGGCAGGATAGCCCTCGGTAGCGTTTTCCCGCTTTTCTTCTCTGCCAGCGCAAACACCTTTCTGTACAGATCCGTTTTCTCAAATGCCAGGCTGTCGCCTTTCTCAAGCTGACGGCGGATGTCGCTGTTGCTCATGCCAAGCGTTGTCGATAATTTCCGTACTGCCAGTTCGGTGCTTCCCGCCTCGCTGCTTCCGTAAGCGATGAGATCGCCATCCAGCGCCAGCTTCACGCCGCTTGCGCGGCTGACCGCACTCTGAAATGCCGCATTACGGCTGGCATACCAGCCCGCGTTAAAATCGGCAAAGCGGTACAGCGGCTCATCGTAGTTCGCCGGGTAGTTCAGCAGATGATATGTGCCAAACCACAGTCCACCGCGCAGGGAGAAGACCTCCTGGCGCACCGTACCGTCGATTTTCCACGGGTAGCCGTCAGTATGCTTCTCTGCGAACGCAATACTCACCTGCATCGGGCCGCCGGTATGCACCGGGTTAAGTGAGCCAAACAGCTTCTGCCCCATCGGCACCATGTTGATGAAATCATCGAAAATGGCGCTGAGCTGTTTTTCGGTTTTCACCGTATCCAGCCGGTCACTGTAGCTTTTGCCGTTCGGCGAGGTGATTTTAAGCGCGGTGTGCACGAGAAATACCGGGATATGCATGGATTCCGCGCGACGGTCGATCTCTTTCCAGGCAATTTTGTTCAGACCCGGCACAACCGGGTCTGACTGGTACATCGACTCCTGCTGTGCCACCGCCAGCACCGAGCAGATATTCTCCTCAGTGGGGGCAATCTTTTGGCTCTCAAAGGTTTTTGCCAGAGCATCTGCCCAGGCGTTGCGATCCTTCACGCTGGCGGGCATTTTCTGCCGTACCACGCTTGCCACATCGACGGGCTTCTCCCCTTTTTTCAGCGGAGCGGCCCCTTTTTCGGCACAGCCCGCCAGGACGAGGGCGGCCAGTAAAGACAACGGTAACGCGCGCGGTACGGCAAAAGACATAGCAACTCCCTGTATTAGCTAAACGTATTGGTCACTTCCTGCAGGTCACGATCGTCCAGCTCGCGTTCAAAGCTGCGCAGACGTTTGTAGATGGACATCAACTCCACCAGCGTGGTCCAGGAGCTGATCAGGTACTGGAACGACCCACGAACCTGACCGAAAACATTGGTGATCTGCGTCATCAGACCGAGGGTAATCGTACCCGCAACAATCGACGGAAACAGCAGGAACAAACCGAAAACGCTATCCACCTGCAGGTACAAAATACGCGCAATGTTGAAATACATATAGTGGAAGTAGAGACGGAAATAGTTACGACGCACGGCGCCAAACAGCTCGCGGACGGTCGGCGGCGAGGCGCGGCTGGCATCGTCTTCACCGTAAACCAGCTCTTTACGGTATGCGGCTTCGACGCGTTGATTTTTAAACTCCAGTCCCGGCAGTTTGATCCCCACCACCGCCAGCAGACCCGTTCCCATCAGCGACCAGACAATCGCGGCAATCACCAGACCATACGGCAGATGACCAACAATGGGCAGTTCCGGCACGTGCGCCGAGAGCGTTACCAGCACGGGCAGGAAAGCAATCAGCGTCATGATGGCATTGATAAAGCTGACCCCCATGTCTTCAAGGGTGGAGGCGAAACGCATGGTGTCTTCCTGCACGCGCTGCGCGGCGCCTTCGATATGGCGCAGGTGCTGCCAGTGCGCCATGTAATGTTCGTTCATCGCGGTACGCCAGCGGAAAACGTAGTGGCTGACGAAAAAGTTGTTCATCACGCCAATGACCACCGCAATAAGAGCGATACCGAGGAAGATCCCCACTTCATGGTAGAACTGGTTGATGGTCACCTTATGCGGTGAACTCAGGGCAGTCTGGATCAGATCGTAGAACGGCGCATACCAGGCGTTCACCGCCACGCCCACTTCCACGAGGAACCAGGTCACAAAGATAATCAGCGATGTGCCGAGAATTGACCAGTACTGCCAGCGGTGCGGAGAATAAACAAACCAGAACAGCGCAAACAGCCCTACGCACACCGTGTAGTAGGCGTAAAACAGCAGGTAGCTCAGCGACCAGAAGCGCGCCGCGCTAATCGGTACTTCGCCCGTCGCGCCGGTAATGCGAGCCAGCCACGCGCCGCCGCCCGCCTGCCAGAAAATGACAGCGATCAGTGCCCAAATAAATGCCGACAGGAAAAAAGGCCCCGGCTTTGGGAAAAAAGACTTAAACATAATGCTTCCTTCTTGTTGTTATGGCTGTTGCTGTGTACAACACATCACCACACGAAAATCTGCCTGAGCCAGTATCCCGACGCAGGCAAAAAGGTCAGACCCAGGGGTTGATAATTAGTTCGCTTTCCAGTTTTCGAGAATTGTTTCGGTGCGTTTCACCGCGAGAGGATTCGCCGGCGCAATGAAGTTGCGCCAGACGTCGTTGTGGTGGTTGATCAGGATCTGTGCTTCTGCAGCCGGGCGGTTGGATGTGGTATGGGCATCCTCTGCGACGGTGATGTGATACCCGCGACTGACGCCGTTCTTGATGGTCGCGTCAACACAATAATCCGTGGCGCAGCCGCAGATCACAAACTCGCGAATGCCCTGCTCACGCAGCAGCGTCTCAAGCCCGGTGTTGTAGAAGGCGTCACAGGCGGTCTTCGTCACGTAAAACGCGCCGGCTGGTTGGTCCAGCTCGGGAAGCAGGGCAAACCCTTCGCTCCCCTCCTCCAGCCCACCCTCTTCCGTATGCTGAATAAAGATGACGGTATCGGCCGCCTGCGTAAGCTGGTTGATACGCGAAACACATTTTTCTCGCTGAAGACGAGGGGTCTCAAATACCCCTTGCTGCATATCGACAACCATCACCACACGTTTCTCAGACATACCGTTCTCCGTAAAATTGAGTGACACTGGTGCCTATCATAAGCCCGATGTCACAAAATGGGAGATGGCTCCTGAGTAAATTGTTTATATTTACCCATGGTTACGTTTTTCTCGCTATGTTATGTAATTCGGGGCATTGCGCGACACCGATTAGTAGTATAAATACCCATTACTTTCCTCATTCACTTCATGGATGCTCTTCGTTGAAACGTTGTCTGCTCTTTTTTGCCGCGCTGTGTGCGGTGAGCTTTTCTACCGCCCAGGCAGCCCAACCGCTGACGGCGCCAGTTTTAGCTTCTGATATTGCCGATCGCTACGCGAATCTAATCTATTACGGCAGCGGCGCGACCGGGATGGCGTTGGTCGTGATCGACGGCAACCAGCGAGTGTTCCGCAGCTTTGGCGAAACGCGCCCGGGTAATAACGTTCGCCCGCAGCTGGATTCCGTTATCCGCATCGCGTCCTTAACCAAGCTGATGACCAGCGAAATGCTGGTGAAACTCCTCGACCAGGGCGTGGTGAGGCTCGACGACCCGCTCAGCAAATATGCGCCCCCGGGCGCGCGGGTACCGACGTATCAGGGGACACCGATCCGGCTGGTGAACCTTGCCACCCATACCAGTGCCCTGCCGCGTGAGCAGCCTGGCGGCGCGGCGCATCGTGACGTCTTTGTCTGGCCTACGCGCGACCAGCGCTGGAGTTACCTGAGTACCGCCACGCTGAAGGTGGCGCCGGGTTCGCAGGCCTCTTATTCAAACCTGGCGTTTGACCTGCTGGCAGATGCCCTCTCTACGGCGGCCGGCAAACCCTACCCTCAGCTGTTTGAAGAGCAGATCACCCGTCCGCTGGGCATGAAAGACACCACCTTTACCCCTTCCCCGGATCAGTGCCGTCGTCTGATGGTGGCCGAGAAAGGCGCAAGCCCCTGTAATAACACGCTGGCGGCCGTAGGCAGCGGTGGGGTGTATTCCACCCCTGGTGATATGATGCGCTGGATGCAGCAGTTCCTCTCCTCGGATTTCTACACTCGCAACAGCCAGGCCGACCGGATGCAGACCCTGATTTATCAGCGTACGCAGCTGAACCGCGTCATCGGGATGGACGTGCCGGGTAAAGCCGATGCCCTCGGCCTGGGCTGGGTCTATATGGCGCCGAAAAATGGCCGTCCGGGTATTATCCAAAAAACGGGCGGCGGCGGTGGCTTCATTACCTATATGGCAATGATCCCACAGTCAAACGTAGGGGCGTTCGTGGTGGTCACCCGCTCACCGCATACGCGTTTCGTCAATATGAGTGACGGTATTAATAATTTAGTGGCTGAACTGAGCGCCAATAAAGCCCAGGTGCTCACCGCGTCGAACTGATCTTAATACTCCATGGGCAAGCGGTTGATACTAACCAGCTTGCCCCGGCTCATGTTGATGTAGTTTCCTTGCCGAAGCGCGGCGAGAACCTCTGCCACCACCGAGCGCGAAATTCGGGTGCTTTGTTGAATATGATTCATTACACCAATTTTTGAGCGCAGCGTTTCATCCCACTCGGCCATATTCAGCAGCATGGCGCGGATCTGGTGGTAGGAATTATTTCCCACCAGTTGCATATCGCGTTTCGCAAGAAGGTAATTTATCCACGATAACCAACTGAAGGCCTCTTTCCAGAGCGCATTCTGTTGTATGAGTTGCCGGGTGGTGTCAGTCGATAAATAAAATCCCGTGCAGGGTGTTTTGGCGACCACGTTGTATTTCTGGCAATGTTTAATCATCACGCTGGACAGGCCCAAAATAAATGGTGCTTTTGCGATACCCACCAGCAATTCATCAGAATGACGATAAATATCCATTATACCGGTTTGTAATACGATCGTGCGGGGCTCAATACACTCACCGGATAGAATGAATTGTTGTGGCGCAGATTGAAAAGGGGTACTGGCTGCTATCAGACACTGTTCGAGCCGGCTTAATTCAGCAAGTGGTTTCGCATTAACGTTCATGCAGACCTCAAGACATCCGTATTTGTCGGTTCAATATTATTTTTTATTTTTATCGATAAAAAAGCGGGGGATAATTTCCCCCGCTGACAGACATTACCAGGTATATTTCACGCCCACACTGGCGCCCCAGTTCTGGTCAACGTCGCCGCCGCCCAGATAAGTGGCATCCGTGTAAGCACTGAAGTTCTTCGTAAAGCTGAACTGTGTCCCCAGTCCCACGCGCACAGCAGAACCTTCTACGCCATTATCGATGCTGTCACCGTTAATATCAGCATTGTTATCAGCGTCATCATAGACCCAGGCCAGTTTGAAGTATGGCGTCAGAGCCTGGTCACCGCCGTAGTTGAAGGTGTATCCCGCATCAATGCCGAGTTCATAACGCAGGCTATCGTAAGATTGCCCGTCAACGCGCATGTCGTTGCTCAGACGGTAATCATCACCCGACTGGAACAGGCCCGAGACGGCAGCGTATGGCGTCACGTAGCCAGACAGGTTGGGTTTCCAGTCATAGCCCAGTTTCATTCCAAAGCCTACCGCATCTGTCGTGGTATTACCGTCCACGTACTGACCGTTGCTCATAGTTGCGGAAAGATCATTATTGAAGCGGGTATAGCTCAGGGAGCTGTCGAGGAACACATCGTTCGCAAACTTCGCTGAGGCATAGATCATCGCCGTCTGGCTATCCTGATCAACCTGACCGGCACGATCGCTGATATCCCCCTTCGCGAACCCTGCCGCACCACCGACGATCCACTTCGCGTTATTACCGTCGATCTGCGTATCCAGACCCACCATAATGCCGCTGACGTCCTGATCGTAGCGGATAACGCCATTGTCACCGTCGAAGTTGCCGCCAAAGTAGCTCACCCACGCCCCACCGTTATCCGCCAGGCCGTGACGGCTGTTGGTCAGACGCGTCCCTACGGTATCCTGCTGCAGGTTCCAGATGTTGGTATTAGCAGAAGGAATGCTCAGCGCCATATTGGCGTAGTCGGTCAGCTCTTTCTGCTGCAGAACGACGGTATCCCCCTGCTGCTTCGCCTGGTAGGTATAAGCACCTAAATCGGCTTTGTTGGCGGCAGTGAAGCTGGCAGCCGTATCCGCGTTATTGTCATAGACACGAACGATCTCTCGGTTTTTGTAATCGGCAACGGAACCGGCCCCCGTCGCATCGTCGATACGCACCTTGTAGTTGCCTGCGACATCACCGTTCACCGCCAGATGGCCGTCAGAATTCAGCGCCACAACACCATAGTCGTACTCGGCTTTGTGCGTATCGTTAGTGATATAGCGTGCGTTGTTCAGATCGCTGTTCAGCACGTAATCACGGCTGGCTACGTTCAGCACACCGCCATCGGTCAGTACCATATTGTGCGTATCAACCTGACCCAGTCCCAGCGCCAGCTCAGCACCGTTATCGACGGTGATGGTGTTGGCATACAGCTCCGCCGTTTCTTCCGTCAGTGCCGCACGGCTATAGCTGTCGAGATACAGATGGTCGGTCGCCACGCCACCACTGTCGCCCACGTTCAATGATGAGGCATTGGTCAGGGTGATGGTATCCGCCAGCAGGCCAGAGTTTTCAACATTCACCTGCGACTGGTGGTTTACCTTCAACGTATCGATATTCGACTGCTTACGGGTATCCCACTCAGAGCCGTTATCCAGCGTGACGTTAAACAGACCGCTCTGATAAACATCCTCCCCGGCAACGTGACCGTTGCTGTCGTAGGTGGAATCCGGCCAGATACTGTTCGGAGAGAGCGCTCGCCAGTCAACGTTGCTGTATCCCTGGCCATACATTTGTGACGTACCGATGGCCTCAACGCTGGACTGCGCAGCACCCACCCATTTGCTGCCGTTGGTCAGCGTGACATCCAGTTTATCGGTGCCATCCCAGCCGTTGGTGGTTGGGTTATACACGCCGTCTGCGGTGGTATCGGTTGCCGGATCCCCATTCTCGTAGAAGTTATTGTCGAAGGTGCTGGAGAAGAGAATATCGCCCGTCACGGTGGAGTGATCAAACGTCGCGGTCGTTTGCATCGCGTTGTCAGACGCGCCGGCAGCAACGATCAGCGCCGCGTCATCTGCCGCGGTGGCATTATTTTCACCATAATCACTCGGCTTCGCCGTCTGGCCGTAGAACCCGCTGGTGCCCAGATCGCTATAGGCGCCAGATGTCAGAACAGAGTCTTTTACCACCAGGGTATTGGTGAAAACATGGCTATTATTCGCCACGCCTTCAACGCCGTCATACGGGGTGTTATCCGGTTGTTGATAACCCTGCGTCAGCGTAATACCGGCAATGTGAGAGTTATTCTGGATAACAATATCCGATTCCACATCCAGGGTAATCGCATTGCCCAGCCCGTAGGTATCCAGTGAGTGGTTATCGGTGTTATCGCCGTTTACAACATCGTAAGCATAATGCTCATAGGCGTCGTTAATGGTGGAGTGATCAACCGTCAGGCTAAAACGATCGTATTGCGTATGGGTTGTACCATCCGGATCCACACTATTATCACAGGTTGTGGTCATACACTTCGAAGTAATCATGCCATTAATGGTGCTGTTGGAAATGCTTAACGCATTTGCCCGACCATTAATACCATCGTCCAGATAATACGTTGAAATAACGCCATTCACGGTGGATTTATTAATCACCGGATAAATATCACCGTCATGACTGTCACCGGCGTAATCCCAGTCAGCATACCCATAATACCAGGGGGTCGTCACGGTATTATCATATCCAAAAGTATTATATGTCGTGCCGGAAATATCTTTCGCATTGGCCTGAGAAGCGATAGCCAGGGTACAGGCTAATGCAAGTTGAGATACAACCAGTTTCTTTTTCCATGTTTGCATTGGGTCATCCCTCCTCAGGGACGTAAGCAAGTTTGTCCATCAAATCATTTGGCAATATTTTATTGCGCAGCGAATTATGCATTTTCATTTCGAAAAGGTTCAATGAATGATTCAATTAAGTCCGGATACAGACAAACAGCATCAAAAAACGCGTAAACAAACACGACAAAACAGTCACCTGGGAAATAAACACCCTAAGCACAGGGAATATTTTAAAGAATAAGAAATCATTATTTATGATATATTTATTTCAATACAGAAATTTCACCAATACTTCACGCCGTTAAAAACCGCGCTTTTCGCGTTATATAAAGTTATCGCCTGAAACATCGCAGAACGCATTTCGCATTAACAAAAAGCCCACTTTCGTAAAACCACAGCCGCCACTTTGATGTACACTAGCCCTCTTTGTTCCACAAACATCAGGCATACCATGACCGATTTAATTGCACGCCCCCGCCGCCTGCGCAAGTCACCTGCACTGCGCGCCATGTTTGAAGAGACAACCCTGACCTTAAACGATCTGGTGTTGCCGATTTTTGTCGAAGAAGAGATTGATGACTACAAGGCCATCGAAGCCATGCCTGGCGTGATGCGCATTCCTGAGAAACATCTGGCGCGTGAGATCGAACGTATCGCCAACGCGGGGATCCGCTCGGTGATGACCTTCGGCATCTCCCACCATACCGACGCGACCGGCAGCGACGCGTGGAAAGAGGATGGCCTCGTCGCCCGCATGTCGCGTATCTGCAAAGAGACCGTGCCGGAAATGGTGGTGATGTCCGACACCTGCTTCTGCGAATATACCTCCCACGGCCACTGCGGCGTGCTGTGCGATCATGGCGTAGATAACGATGCCACCCTGTTGAACCTGGGCAAGCAGGCTGTCGTCGCGGCCGCTGCAGGTGCCGATTTCATCGCTCCTTCTGCCGCGATGGACGGACAGGTTCAGGCAATTCGCCAGGCTCTGGATGCGGCGGGTTTTACCGACACCGCCATCATGTCCTACTCCACCAAATTTGCCTCTTCCTTCTACGGCCCGTTCCGTGAAGCTGCCGGTACCGCGCTGAAGGGCGATCGTAAAACTTATCAGATGAACCCGCTGAACCGTCGGGAAGCGATCCGCGAATCCCTGCTTGATGAAGCCCAGGGTGCTGATTGCCTGATGGTGAAACCGGCTGGCGCGTATCTGGATATTCTGCGCGACATCCGCGAGCGTACCGAGCTGCCGCTGGGCGCTTACCAGGTCAGCGGTGAGTATGCGATGATCAAGTTCGCCGCGCTGGCGGGTGCAATTGACGAAGAGAAAGTGATCCTGGAAAGCCTGGGGGCGATCAAACGCGCGGGTGCGGATCTGATCTTCAGCTACTTCGCACTGGATCTGGCCGAGAAAAAAATCCTCCGCTAATCTTCACCAAACTGCAATACAATCGACATCTCCTCCTTCTACTGTCTGGGCAAGACGGCAGGAGGAGTGACCATGTTTAGCCTCGATAGCGTTCTCGACGATCTTTGGCCTCAGGCGAGGCCTGCACCCTGGCAAAAAAGTCTGTTAAAAAGACTGTTTTACGAAGACGAATTTCAGCAGTTTGCCGCCGCCCACCGCCACCTGAAAGGGCTGGATATGGTGGAGCAGGTTCTGGAACACCTTGATATCGTCTGCACCATTTCCGCCCGCGACCTCGAACAAATCCCCGAACATGGCCCGCTGGTCATTATTGCCAACCACCCGACAGGGACACTGGACGGGCTGGCGTTGCTGTATGCCGTTTCCCGCGTGCGGCGCGACGTTAAAGTCGTCACTAACCGGATGCTGACCCACCTTGAGCCCCTCAGCTCGCTGTTTATTCCGGTGGACAATATGGGCGGCAGGACGGCGAAAACGTCTCTGGTGCAGATGGAACAGCATCTGCAAAATGCGGGCGTGCTGATCTTCTTCCCGGCGGGCGAAGTCTCTCGCCCCACGCGCAAAGGCATTCGCGATAAAAAATGGCACCCAGGATTTATCAAACTCGCCGGCAAGCTGCGCGTCCCGCTGCTTCCGGTACATATTCAGGCCCACAACAGCCTGCTCTTTTATGCCAGCACGCTGCTCTCCCCTACGCTGTCGATGCTGCTGCTGATGCAACAGATGTTTCGCCGCCGTCACAGCCAGCTGCCGATAAAAATCGGCCAGCAGATTGCCTGGCATCACTGGCATAGCGCCACCCTTTCGTCGCGTGAGATGGCCGAGCAGTGTCGTCAGCACGTGATGCGTCTTGGCAAGGGAGTGCCTGGCATCTTTAAAACCCAGTGCGCCATTGCCCGTCCGGAAGATCGTGCCACCCTGAAACGCGCGCTGGCGCAGGCCGAATGTCTGGGCAAAACCAGTGACGGTAAAACCATCTATCTTTGGCAGCGCAACGGTCAGGAAGATGCCCCGCTGCTGCGCGAACTGGGCCGTCTGCGCGAGATTGCTTTTCGCGCGGTGGAGGAAGGGAGCGGTAAACGTCGGGACACTGACCATTACGATGATGATTATCTGCACCTGATCCTCTGGGATGATGAAGATCTGGAGATCGTCGGCGCATATCGCTTTATGCCGACCGCCAGCCAGGTTGAACGTCGCGGTCTGGAAGGGTTGTACAGCTACAGCCTGTTCCACTACGACGATAAAATGCAGGACGTGCTGGAACACGGCATTGAGCTGGGGCGCAGCTTTATTCAACCGCGCTACTGGGGTCGCCGCGGCCTGGATTATTTATGGTCCGGCATTGGGGCTTACCTGGCGCGCTATCCGCACTATCGCTACCTGTTTGGCCCGGTCTCCATTTCCGGCGGCTTACCGCCTGCCGCACGGGATCTGCTGGTGGCCTTTTACCGCCTGTGGTTCCCGGCGACGCATCCGCTCGCCGCGTCACGTCAGCCTTACCCAGCCTCCCTGCCGGACGTTCTGGCGCAGTTTGGCGGCGTGGATTACGTGGACGATCTGACGAAGCTGAAATCCCTGCTCGGCAATCTTGGCTGCGGTATTCCGCCGCTCTACAAGCAGTATTCCGAGCTTTGCGAACCCGGCGGCGTGCAGTTTATTGATTTTGGCAGCGACCCGTCGTTCAACGACTGCGTCGACGGGCTGGTGCTGGTGGATTTGTGTTATCTCAAGGCGAACCGCTATCAGCGGTATATTGAGGCGCATTTAATACCCTCACCCCAGCCCTCTCCCTAAAAGGGAGAGGGTGAAAACCGCACATGGCAGTCCCCTCTCCCCTTTGGGGAGAGGGTTAGGATCAAGATGCACGGTAAAACGGTTTATCCCCTAAAATCGTCGCCCGCTGCATAATCCGCCGCTGGGGCAGATAGTCTGCATTGGCATAGTGCTGCGTCACGCGGTTATCCCAGATTGCCAGATCGTTCTCCTGCCAGTGCCAGCGCACCTGGAACTCCGGTTTGGTGATATGCGCGAACAGGAAACTTAACAGCGCCTCACTCTCTTTTTCCGTCACGTCCACAATGCGCGTCGTGAACCCTTCGTTCACAAACAGCGCCTGCTTGCCCGTGACCGGATGGGTGCGCACCACCGGGTGCAGCAGCGGTGGATGTTTCGCAACCGCCTCCTGCCAGCGCTGATGTTCCGCCTCGGTTTTCCGGTACTTGTATTCCGGGAACGACTTTTTGAAGTCATGCTCCGCCCGCAGGCCGCTCAGCAACGTCCGGAACGGTGCCGACAGCGCCTCATAAGCCGCGATACCGCTGGTCCACAGCGTATCGCCTCCCGTTTCCGGCAGCTGCTTCGCCGCCAGAATCGCCCCGGCCGGTGGCGTCTCGATAAAGGTCACATCGGTATGCCAGTTATCGTTATCCGGCGGGTTATCGTTGTGGGTATCCAGGACGATAATCTCCTCTACCCCTTCGGCATGCGGATAAACCGGATGAATATGCAGATCGCCAAAGCGCAGGGCCAGCGCACGCTGCTGCTGCGGGGTGATCGCCTGCTCGCGCAGGAATACAACCTGATGGCGCAGCACCGCATGGTACAACTGCTCGAACTGGTTATCGCTCAGGGGACGGGTTACATCCAGGCCCGACACCTGCGCGCCAATAAACGGCCCCAGTGGGGTAATGGTCAGACGTTCACTCATTGTATTTCTCCATGCCAGGGCGTCAGACGGCGCTGTAACGCGCGCAGCCCCAGTTCTAATCCGAAGGCGATCACGGCGATCACCGCGATCCCTGCCAGCACCACGTCAGTCGCCAGAAACTCTCCCGCCGACTGCACCATAAACCCTAATCCCCGCGTGGCGGCGATCAGCTCAGCCGCCACCAGCGTTGACCAGCCCACGCCAAGTCCAATGCGTAACCCGGTTAAAATCTCCGGCAGCGCGCCCGGTAAAATCACGAACAGCAGCACCTGCGTTCGGCTGGCGCCCAGCGACTGCGCCGCGCGGATCCTTACCTGCTGGGCGCTTTTCACCCCCGCCAGAGCGGACATGGCAACCGGGGCAAAAATCGCCAGATAGATCAGCAGGATCTTTGACGTTTCACCAATACCAAACCAGATCACCATCAGCGGCAGATACGCCAGCGGCGGCACCGGGCGGTAAAGCTCAATCAGCGGGTCAAGAATGCCGCGCACCGTCGGGCTTAACCCCATCGCGATGCCGACCGGAATACCCAGCACCACCGCCGCCAGCAGCGCCACCAGAATGCGCGTCAGGCTTGCACCGAGATGCTGCCAGAGCGTGGCATCCATAAAGCCCTGCGGCCCGGCGATGGTAATCAGTTTGGCCAGCACCTGTCCCGGCGGCGGCAGGAACAGCGGGCTGACCCACGCCTGCGCGGCAACCAGCCACCACACCGCGAGTAACGCCAGCAACGTCCCCACGCTGAGCGTGATCTGGCGGGAGAACGGCCAGCGTAAGCTGAGGCGCGTGCGGCGCGTTTTTTCACTGAAGACAATGCTCATGAGAAAGCCTCCCGTTGGTCAAACACGCGGCTTAAGACGTATTCACGCTGTTCAATAAACAGCGGATCGGATTTGATGCTGCGCACGGGTTCCCCCGCAACGTAGCGGCGGGCAAAATCCAGCGGTAAGCGCTCCCGCACGCGACCTGGCCCCGGTGATAGCAGCACCAGTTCGGTGGCCATAAATACCGCCTCTTCAATATCATGGGTGATCAGCAGCACCTGCTTGCCCGTTTCATGCCACAGGCGTAAAAGCAGGGTTTGCATCTGTTCCCGGGTGAACGCATCCAGCGCGCCGAACGGTTCATCCAGCAGTAACAGCTGCGGGTTGGCCGCCAGCGCGCGGGCAATGCCGACCCGCTGGCGCTGGCCGCCGGAAAGCTGCCAGATAAACCGCTTTTCGGCCCCTTCGAGCCCCACTTTTTTCAGCATCTCCCGCGCGATGGCCAGCCTTTTTTCACGACTGACGCCCGCAAGCTGCAGCCCAAATGCCACGTTTTCCTGCACGTTGCGCCAGGGGAGCAGCCCTTCGTTCTGGAAGACCACGCCGCGCTCGGCACCCGGGCCCTCCACCCTTTTGCCTTCCAGTTGAATGGTGCCATGCTGATACGGTACAAACCCGGCGATCAGATTCAGCAGCGTGGTTTTCCCGCACCCGGACGGACCCAGCACCACCAGCAACTCCCCGCTGTCCAGCGTCAGGTTGATCTCTTCTAACGCGGGTTTACCACCGTAATCGGCAGACAGATTTGTAATATTCAGCATGGCGGACTCCTTATTTCACAAAGCGGTCGGTCACGTACTGGCTGTAATCCGTCGCCACAGCGGGCACTTTGCCCTGCTCTTTCAGGAAAGTGGCCGTATCCACAATCGCTTTGTTTACCGGCCCGGTCAGCTGTTGTACCTGCTGCGCGGGGGTCAGATAGGTATTACCCTTCACCAGCCCCGGCACGTCCGCTTCCGGCACGCCGCTCAGGCGCGACAGTTTTTCCAGGTTGGCAGGCTGCTTCAGCCACTCATCCGGGTTGCTGATATAGGGCTGCTGGGCGTCAATGGCGCTTTTGGCAAAGGCCTTCACCACCTCAGGATGCTTCTCAGCGAAGTCTTTACGCACGACCCATACGTCGAGGGTTGGCGCGCCCCACTGGCCCACTTTTTCGGAGTCGGTCAGCACGGTGCCCTCTTTTTCCAGCTCGTTCACGGCCGGTGCCCAGACGTAAGCCCCGTCAATATCGCCGCGCTGCCAGGCCGCGATAATGGCCGGCGGCTGCAGGTTGATAATTTGTACCTGACCCGGTTTGATGCCCCAGTGTTTGAGCGCCGCCAGCAGGCTGTAGTGAGTGGTGGAGATAAACGGCACGGCGATACGCTTGCCGATCAGATCTTCCGGTTTGGTGATGTTTTTCTTCACCACCAGCGCTTCGGAGTTACCGAGCTGTGACGCCAGCAGGAACACCTCAATCGGCACCTGCTGGCTGGCCGCGACCGCCAGCGGGCTGGATCCGATATTGCCGATCTGCACATCGCCGGACGCCAGCGCGCGCACCACGGCCGCCCCGCTGTCGAACTTACGCCAGTCAACTTTTGCGCCGCTCTCTTTGGCAAAGGTGTTATCCGCCTGCGCGACTTTCGCCGGTTCCGCAGAGGTTTGATACGCGACGGTGACGTCCACCGCCTGCGCCTGAAATGCCCACAGCGCCAGGGCGCCGAGTAGTGTGATTCGCGATGAAATTGCCATAATGCCTGCTCCCCTTGTTGTTATGAGGGCAGTATTTCCGGCGGAGGAATTTTGATAAAGGAATTAAAATGAATCGCTAATAACCATTCGTTTTTAGATAAAAAGCGGGAAAGGATAGTGAATTTTGTGCGGTGTTTTTTCTCTCTCCCTGTGGGCTGAGGGATCCCCAGTAATTTTTTTACCGAAAGCGACGAAGGTTGTTTCAGGAAAATGAATGAA
>NZ_RXRN01000039.1:0-40789 GCF_003986875.1 Enterobacter sp. WCHEn090032 | reverse complement strand
TGTTGCTAAAGTTCTGGGCTAATTATACGTTTTAATTAACGTTTTAGTCTTAAAAACCCCGAATTTATTTCGGGGTTTTTTTATTTTTACTACATGCAAATTTAAATAAATATAAGGCGATATAATTAATATTTATTTTACTGGTAAGATGAGTGTGCTTATTTCTTAAAGCGGCTTTCGTTAGATAAACTTATTTGAATTTGATTCCTGTGGTCATTACCTTATGGGCTGCTACATCATTATGTAATAACCCAATGGATTAGAAACAACAGGAATGTTTAAAATGAAATTAAATCTCGCAACGAAAGCTTTATTTTGCATGGGGCTGACATGTGCTGCGCTGCCTGCATTCGCGCTCGAAGCATGGAACGGTCAGGAAGGTGGCAGTACTTATGAAGTTATTTTCGATGGCGGTGTGTATAAGAATGCGTGGTGGGTAGGCGCCTCAGATTGCCCGGGCAATGCTGCTAACGATCAGGCAAATAACCCCTGGCGTTTTGAACGCAACGCGACCGCCGCTGAAATGGATAAATACGGTAATCCTGTTACCTGTGAAACCAGTGGTGGTACGGTAGCCTATCCTGCCTATGATAATAGCGTTGCTTATAAAGCGGGTGACGTTGTTAGCTATAACAATGCAACGTATAAAACCTCGGTTGCGCAAAGCGCATATGGTTTTGTTCCGGGCCAGGATAATCCATGGGAAGCTTATGCGCCCGTTGCGCAGTGGTCATCTTCCACTGTTTATAATAAAGGCGATAAAGTTCAGAAAAACGGTCAGGAATATGAAGCTCTGTTTTATACCGTAGGAGACGATCCTTCGCTTGCCGCTAACCAGAACCCGACCGGTGCAAACGGCCGTCCCTGGAAACCACTGGGTGCCGTTACCACATACACTCAGGATCAGCTGAACAAGGCGCCGGTTTATAATTCCTCAACCTTATATGAAAGCGGTACGCTGATTCGCTACAACGGTGGGAATTACGTCTCGCAGGCCAAAGTACAAAAAGTCTCCCCATCGGATACCAACCCGTGGCGTGTATTTATCGACTGGACAGGCACCAAAGAAAAAGTCGGTACGCCAAAATCTGCATGGCCAGCTCACGTCTATGCCCCGTATGTCGACTTTACCCTGAACGCCCAGCCAGACCTGGCAAGCCTTGCCCAGAACCAGGGCGTTAATCACTTTACGATGGCCTTCGTGGTGAGTAAGGATGCCCAAACCTGTCTGCCAACCTGGGGTACGGCCTATAACATTAACGACTACGCGCAGTACAGCAAGATTAAAGCGCTGCGTGAAGTGGGCGGTGACGTGATGGTTTCCATTGGTGGCGCAAACAATGCTCCGCTGGCGGCATCCTGTAAGAATATCGACGATCTGAAGCAGCACTACTACGACATCGTGGACAACCTGAACCTGAACGTTCTGGACTTCGATATTGAAGGTACCTGGGTTGCCGATCATGATTCCATCAACCGTCGTAACGAAGCGGTGAAAGCCGTGCAGGATACCTGGAAGTCAGAAGGCCGCAAGGTCGGTATCTGGTATACCCTGCCCATTTTGCCAACCGGTCTGACCGCTGAAGGTCTTTACGTGCTGGAAGATGCGAAAGCTAAAGGTGTGGAGCTGGCGGGCGTTAACGTGATGGCGATGGACTATGGCAACAGCATCTGTCAGTCCGATGGCACTGAAGGCCAAAACATACATGGCAAATGTGCAACCTCGGCGATTGAAAACCTGTTCAGCCAGCTGAAGCAGATCTTCACTGAGAAGAGCGATGCTGAAATCAATGCGATGATGGGGACCACCCCAATGATCGGTTATAACGATGTTCAGGGTGAAGTGTTCTATATGTCTGATGCGAACCTGGTGATGCAGGATGCCACAGAGCGTGGTCTGGGCATGATTGGTATCTGGTCTATGATGCGCGACCAGCCGGGTGTGCCGAAGCAAGTTTCTCCTGAGCACAGCGGTCTGAGCGAGCAGCAGGCGTCTAAGTATGCTTTCAGTGAGGTGTTTGCGCCGTTTACTAAAGGTGGTGACGCTGGCGATCTCCAGGGAGATGTAAAAGCTGTCTTTGTGGACGTCTTCGATGGAAAACAACGCATCAACGTAAACTTTGATAGTAGTAAGCTTAGCGGGTCAAATCAGTATACGGTTGAAGTTGACGGCCAGTATGTCTTTTCCACGAACGGGGCACGTTATTCCGACAGCGAAAAAACTGTCTATGGCGATCAGACGACCCTACGTACTGGAGATAAAAGCGCTATCCTCCACCCGGGGGCAGTGGTTACGGTTAAACGCACCCATCCTGATGCTGAAACGCTGGCAACATTGACCGTCACTGACGACATGCTTAAAGGGAACAACCCGCTGGTGAGTAGTTCCGACGTTAAATCATTAACCGTGAAGAGAGAAAAAGGTATACCGATGGTGTATGTCGGTTTCGAGGCGGACAAGCTGGCTTCCGGAACCATGAGCGGATATTACGCTAAGGTAATGGGCGACGAGAAGAATGGTAACTACATTTTTAGCTGTTATGGTGGTAGTTGCTATTATTCATCTAAGTCGACAAAAAATGGTGTGACCACAGTGAAATCGGATGAGAGAGCGATTTCAGTTGGTGAAACGATAGTGATTGAACGCATCGCCCCAAATCCAGCGACTATTGCGAAGATCGTCGTAACGGAAGATATGCTTAAATAAAACATCACGTTAAGTTATATAAAAACCTGGGCCAGAGAAAATACTGACCCAGGTTTTTTTATCTGATAGCGAAATATTTATGGAGGAAATAAGGCTATTTAACTTGCTCTTGAAGTGAGAACAATAATCATTTATGCTGAAGGTGTTCATGGTTCGGGAGTGCATATGTACATCTGTTTGTGTAATGGCGTTAGCGATAAAAA
Organism: Enterobacter sp. WCHEn090032; assembly: GCF_003986875.1. Taxonomy (NCBI): domain Bacteria; kingdom Pseudomonadati; phylum Pseudomonadota; class Gammaproteobacteria; order Enterobacterales; family Enterobacteriaceae; genus Enterobacter; species Enterobacter sp. WCHEn090032. The sequence goes on along the minus strand of NZ_RXRN01000039.1, from coordinate 37,879 downwards.
AATCCGTCAGGCTGTGCGTCAGTTTCAGCCACAATCCTTTCAACAATTACGCAAGTTTATTCCCATTGGAAATCAATGTGGTAAATGTGTTCGTGCTGCACGGGAAGTTATGCAAGACGAGTTAATGCAAATGCCGGAATTTAAAGAGATCGCCTGAACGACGCTCTTTTTTTTGACATCTCCGTAGCCCCATCTACGCTCTAAGTGTGGAAGCGGAGGGACTATATAATGAAAGGTGATGTTAAAATCATAAGTTATCTCAATAAATTATTGGGAAATGAGCTTGTCGCAATTAACCAGTATTTTCTCCATGCGAGAATGTTCAAAAACTGGGGTCTTAAGCGTCTGAATGACGTTGAATATCATGAATCTATCGACGAGATGAAGCACGCCGATAAATATATTGAGCGTATCCTTTTCCTCGAAGGTATCCCAAATCTGCAGGATCTTGGCAAACTGGGCATTGGTGAAGATGTCGAAGAGATGCTGCGTTCCGACCTCAGGCTGGAACTTGAAGGCGCTAAAGATCTCCGGGAAGCTATCGCCTATGCCGACAGCGTTCATGATTACGTGAGTCGTGACATGATGATTGAGATTCTGGCAGATGAAGAGGGCCATATCGACTGGCTGGAGACTGAGTTAGATCTTATCCAGAAACTGGGTATCCAGAACTATCTGCAGGCGCAAATTCGCGAAGAAGAGTAACGATTACAGGAAGGTGTTACACCTTCCTGTTTTACTTACAGGGTTAGCCAGCAGAAGTAACCCCAGCCGCTCAACGCGAGCGCAGGACCGAAAGGGAGGGCGCCCGTAAACTGTCTGTTTTTGAACCACAACACCAGCCCACATAAAATCCCAATTACGGACGCCACATAAAGGATTACCGACAGACTTTGCCACCCGGTCCAGGCTCCCGCCGCCGCCAGCAGTTTGAAATCGCCGTAGCCGATCCCCTCTTTGTGCCATATCAGCCAGACGATCCAGTAAAGCAGCCACAGGCTGAGGTAGCCCGCCACGGCACCCAGAACGGCATCTTCACAGGAAATGAGACCTGTCATAAGGTTAAACAGCAATCCAAGCCACAATAAGGGCAGGGTCAGTTTATCGGGCAGTAATAAGTGCTGCGCATCGATGACGCTAAGCGCCAGCGCGAACCAGAAGTAGAGTAAAAGAGCTGAAACAAGCATCAGATTATCAGGGTGAAGGGCGTAGCAGAGAGGGGCCACAACCGCGCAACTCGCTTCGAGCAACGGGTAACGCCCGGAGACGGCGTGTCCACAATGACGGCATTTTCCCTTCAGACGCAGCCAGCTGTAGAGGGGGATATTGTCATGCCACACCAGAGGTATGCGACAGTGGCAGCAGTGTGACGCTGGCCACCAAAAATTTAAGCGGGAAGCGGCGCCGTCAGCGTTGGTCTGTTGCGCGATCATTATCGGTAGCCGCCAGGTGACCATCCCCATGGTGCTGCCTGCCAGTAAGCCAATAACCAGAAAGAGCAGGGCAAGCATACTATCCATTTCGCTTCACCCCGATGGTCAGACGCGTGAGAATAATCGAATCCGCTTTTCGGGGACTGGCATGGAATTCCAGGTCTACAACGCGCAGGCCGTAACTGAGCTGTATCTCCTCGAGCCAGCGCATGAAGCTCTCCATTTCCATGTCGGTGGCGAAGACGCTCAACTCACCTGCATTTCCCTGCTGTACCGTCGCGACCAGATTCGCTTTTTTGAGGCTATTCCTGATGAGATCGCCCGGTTTTCCTGGCGGTTTTTTTTCAGGTAAAAGGCCCGCAGCGGTAACCTGTTTGCTGAACCATGCCGCGTCGTTACGTAAACGCTCACAACGCGACTGCAGTGTATTAATTGTCTGGTCGAGTGGCTGATAGAGGCCAAACCAGAAAAGTATTATCAGGCTACATGCTCCCAGCGTAATGATGAGCCGTTGCTCATTGAGCAGTTTTTGTCTGAAACTGTTCAGCGCAGATTTAATCATTGCGTAACGTCCACTTTCCCTGTTCGTGTTTATCGGTCGTCAAAGAGAATCCTAAGGTGTTCTCTTTGATAAATTGCTGTATCTGTTTTTCCTCAGTGGCATAAAGAAAAAGTCGCAAGGATTTTTGCTGCGGGTTATAGCTCACCCCCTCGAGCGCGATGTCGGGGAAACGTGCCAGACTGGACTGCAGACGAAGCAGAAGCGTTAACGGGGCGGGTGAACGCTGCCGTAACTGTTCTGGCAGATAGGCTCGCAGATTATTGCTGTGCCGGTTCTCGGGAATGTAGCGTTGCCACTGTTGAGTCAGAGTGTCCTTCAGCTGGATTTCCCGCTGCTGAAGTTGCCACCAGGAGAATAGCTGAGTCAGTAGCGCGACTGCCGCTGTCAGAACAACACAGCAGAGGGCGATACGTTTCAGGCGCGATGTCCAGGGGGAAAACGCCACAGGGGGAAGAACGCTGTCATGCAGGAGATTTGCGGTCTCCCTTTGCGGATAAAACGACATGATGTGGCATTCCGGTTTTCCTGACGCGTCTGCACAGGGGCCGGACAACTCGCCGTAGTGTGTAAGCTGTCGGGGAGAGAAGTGCTGCAGGAGGTGAGTTAACCAGGCGCCTGTCAGGCGCGAAACGTAATTTTCGTGCGTCCTGACAAGCCAGGTGTCATCCTCTTTTAGTACCGCCCAGCCGTTTTCCACGTTGGGTAAACAGAGCGCATCCAGCGTTGCATGCGTCACGTTTAATCCGCAGGCACTGAGTGCAGCGAGTTCTTCCTCCAGCCACACTTTCTCCACCCCGACAACAGTGAGCGTCGTTCCCACGCGTGACAGCAACGTCCAGTGGAGAGTGGGAGCATCCTCATCGAGCGTTTCATCGGCCAGCCAGTGCAACTGCCGATCGGACAGGACGTCCTTTTCATCGAGAACGGTCAGTGTGCGGCAGGTTGCCTTCTCAACCGGAATGAGCAGATGCGTTACCCGGGAGGCAGAAATCTCTGAAAGCTCAGGGAGCTTTTCGCGTGGCAGGGAGTGAATTTCTCCATGGCCGCCGTCGTCAAAAAGGGTCCATTCCACCGGCAACGTTGGCTCGCTGTTCAGGCGGATGAGCAGCCGGGCAGTGTCAGGTGGCGTTTTACTCGTCATGTTCGCCGTCCGTAAGCTGGCGCAGATAGATGCCAATGGTTTTCTTCTTGTCGTCATAATAAAAAAAGGTTTTCATCCCTGAGCTCAGTTCGCCTTCTCGTGCGCTCGACGTGGTAACAAAATAATGGCTGGTGACGGTCAGGTATTTTTTTAGCGTGTCCACACGTGCTTTGGCCGCGCTGTGATCCTGTTGGGCCTGATAAAGAAAAGCATCGACCGTTTTCCAGCCTTCCCGGGGGCGTTTTTTGAGTAAGGCTTTTGCATCCGACGTGCTGATATCGTTCAGAAAAAGGGCTGCCAGCAGCGGGGCCTGCGCTTCGGTGAGGGTATTGATGTTGATGTTTAACTCGCTGCTGAAGGCAGTACAGACAAAAGGCGCGAGTTTCTGCCAGAGGGGGGCCGTCATCCCTTTGAGTGTGCGGATCTCCGCCGGTAAAAAGATCATTTGGTTTGCCGTCAGGGAGTGAATGCCGTTTTGCAGGTAATACTCATCTTCGGCCCCTTTCAGCCGGGGGGAGGTGTCGGCGTCGATGTAATCTGCAGTGGACTGGATTATCTCTTCAGCGCGGTTTTTTTCCGCATCCAGCTGTTCCAGCAGCGCCTGAAACACGCTGATTTCGTAGGGAGGCGTAGCCATGCCTTCAACGGGAGCGTTTTCCAGGGCATTGAGATTGAAGCACTGTTGTCGATCCTCCGTACGCCAGCTGACGGTGGTATCCGCGTCCAGATCGGCCTTGCCGTTTAACCTTTCATCATCATGCTTTAACACGCCAGCGGTGGCTTCCCCTTCGGCATAAAGCAGGGCATATTTTGCCTGCACGCTGGCGTTGGTACGCCGGCTACGCTGAAGCTGGGTCTGGAAGCTAAGGCTCATTTCAGCCGCGAGCGCCGCCATCAGCGCAAGAATCATCAAGACAATCAACAGCGCAGCGCCTTTCTGAGGATTCATTTTTTATCCTCACGGCGCTGGCCGGTTTGCTGTTTCTCCGGAACCCATCCAGGCAAAATAAAAACACGACGAACGCTTTCACGGTTTTCGCGCTCCAGCGTAATGGCAACGGTGGCTGACGCCGTATTGCCCTCGCCAGCGAGCAGTACAGCGGCAAAACGGGTGATATTCGTCAGCAGGGCACGCGCGGGCTTGTCCTCTTTCCCGTCAGGAGAGTAGCGCACAGCACGATACAAGGTCCCGTCCTGGACGTACCAGTGTACGGTCGTGAGTACGAAAGTGGCTTCGAAAGGGGTGGTCGTGTCCCGCATCTGGGTGCTGAAGAGCAACTCATCGGTTCCACTTGCAAAGGTCTGGTGAGTCTGGCGATTTTTGCGCGGGACGTATTGCATCAGATCATTTTCCAGCAGCAGAAGGGTGTACTGCAGGGCATGAAAATCACTGGCCAGCTTTTGGGCGCGCTGATGTTGCTCAGATGCCTGAGAAAAGACCATTGAAGCGAGGAAGCTGAGGACCGAGAAAATCGCGATAGCCAGCATGACTTCCAGAAGCGTAAAGCCTCTCTGATGATTAGTCATGCTTCGCCTCTTGCTTCTCTTGTACCGGGCTCCAGGCATAAAGCTTCACCGTTTTACCCCGGGAGGATGTCACGGTAATGTAGTTCAGGGCGGCAGAGGGTACGCCGGTGAGCGTCCAGGTAAAGGCGTTTCCCTGCTGGGAGGACTCTCCTTGCTCCATGGCGGAAAGGACGGTGTGCGTTTTGATTAACTGATTATCCGCCACCCACAGCGCAAGCGTCTCCTGCTCCAGGGTCTCCAGAGCAGAGAGTTGCCACTGCATGCTGGTGACTAATGCCGTTACCGCCGAGGCAAAGATGGCCATGGCCAGTAACACCTCAAGCAGGAGCATTCCACTTTGCGCTTTCATTGCGCCACCTTTAGCGGAGTGATATCCAGCGGCAGAGAGCCCGTGCAGCGCACATGCAACAATTTTTCACCGTTTGCATTTCTGAATAACAGCGTGAAGGGCGTTATCTGGCCATCAGGCAGAACGATAATCTGCGGTGTATCGCGCTGTGGCGAGGGGGTAAGCTCGGGCCGCGCTGGGCCATCCCATGCTCCCTGAAGCGGCAAGTTATCGTCACGCTGGATTGCCTCCCACTGCCAGCCAGTATGTGCGCGTTTCTGTGGAACGTAGAGTAACCACCCTTCTTCAGACACCAGCAGGGCAACCGCATGTTTTTCCAGCAGCGCCAGATCGGCAGCATACTCAACGGTTTGTCTGAACATGTCGACACGCTGACGTAGCTTTCCGCTCACGCTTAAACGTTCATTTTGCATGGCCGTCACGCCTGCGACGGCCGCCGCGAGAATGACAATCACCAGCATCACCTCCAGCAAGGTAAATCCCTTTTCCTGAGCCATGTTCAGCGCGATTTTTTGTCGTTATCCCAGTTGCTAATGTCATCCGCCGTACCGATTTCACCATCCGGGCCGGTTGAGCTGATATCGATTGCACCATGTTCACCCGGGCTTATCAGGACATACTCATTGCCCCACGGATCCGCGGGAAGACGGCGAATATAGCCTTCGGGATTGTAATTTTCCGCGAGCGGTGCGAGCGTCGGGGCCACAACCAGTGCGTCCAGACCCTGGTCTGTTGTGGGGTAACGATGGTTATCCAGCTTGTACATATCCAGCGCATTTTCGAGAGCGACTATGTCGCTGACCGCTTTTTGCCGGTCCGCACGATCTTTGTTGCCCATCAGATTGGGCACCACCAGGCTCGCCAGAACGCCCAGAATGACAATGACCACCATAAGCTCCATCAGGGTAAAACCGCGTTGCGTTTTAAACGTTTGTCTTTCCATAGCCTTTCCTCAGTTCATCAATGAGTTGAGTTGTAAAATGGGTTGCATGACCGCCACCACGATAAACAGAACGATGGCGGCCATGACGACAATCAGCGCCGGTTCAAAAATCGCCAGCGTCAGGGTGATGCGGTTCTGTAACCGGACGTCCTGGTTATCCGCTGCCCGTTGCATGAGTTCTCCGAGCTGGCCGCTTTTTTCCCCGGAAGCGATCATGTACAGCATCATGGGCGGGAAAATGGCGGTCTTCTCAAGAGACTGGCTCACACTGTTTCCCTGGCGTACGCGCTCGGCGGCGTCACTCAGTCGCTGCCGTATCTCCTGGTTACCCACGCCTTCCGCTGAAAGTGACATCCCCTGCAGCAACGGCACGCCGCTGACGTTGAGGATGCTGAGGGCGCGTAAGTACCGGGCGCTGTCGATAGCGCAGACCAGTGGTGCAGTAACGCGAAAGTGAATCAGCAGACGATGAAAGCGGTGGCGGTTGCCTTCCCGCTTCAGCCAGTATGAAAACAGGCCACCACCCACAAAGAGCAGACCTAATATCCCCGGACCGTAGACCGACAAAAAGTCGCTGATCACGAGCAGTATCCGGGTCGTAAGCGGCAGTTCGTGTTTGAGATGAATAAACTGTGCCGCGACGTTGGGCACGACGGCGGTGAGTAAAATCACCACCACCACAATGGCGACGATGGTCAGTAGGGAGGGGTAGATCAGCGCCTGCATCAGTTTGCTATGCATTCGCTGGCGAGCTTCATTAAAATCAGCCAGCCTTTCCAGCACGGCGCCAGCCTTGCCTACCGCTTCACCTGCTTTTACCAGCGTGCAATACACCGCATCAAAGACCCGGGGGTGCTGTTGCATTGCGCTGGAGAGGGATTGTCCTTCAAGCACAGCCTGACGAAGCGAGCCGATCACGCCGATAAGATTCTTGTTCTCTTTCTGCTGCTGAATCGCGGCGAGTGCCTCATCCAGCGGCAGAGCCGCAGCCATCAACGTGGCAAGCTGACGTGTAAAAAGTGTCAATTCGCCATGACTCACCCGTGCCGGTGACCATCGTACTGTCAGCTTGCGCCGCTGCTGTTTGATGGACTGCGGCAACAGGGACTGGCTGCGCAGCTGGGCGACCAACTCCCGCTCGGAGCCAGCATCACTCACGCCAGTATGGCGATTCCCTCTGGGGTCTGTGGCTACCCAGCGAAATTTCATTCACCCTGCTCCGCTGATATCTGCCCATCGGACGTAACGCGCAGCACCTCCTGCAGTGAGGTCAACCCTTGTGCGGCTGCTCGTAATCCGTTTGCCAGTAAGCTGCGATGGTTCTGGCGCTGGAGCCGTTCAAGCTGTTGCTCGTTGACCTCTGCGTGTACGGCCTGGCGAATTTCAGGCGTCATCACGAAGAGTTCATGAATAGCCAGGCGGCCCTGATAGCCGCTCTGACGGCAGGCCGGGCACCCAGCGGCTTGCCAGAGTTGTGTCGCGGTGATCCCCTCAGCAACGAGTAGTTGATGTTGTCGAGCGGTGAGGGGATGCGGTGTTTTGCACTGATGACACAGCCGCCTGACCAGGCGCTGTGCGATCACGCCGACAAGCGATGAGGAGAGCAGGAAAGATTCCGTGCCCATATCCCGCAGGCGGGTCACCGCACCGCTGGCGCTGTTGGTATGGAGGGTTGAAAGAACAAGGTGCCCGGTCAGCGAGGCCTGGACCGCGATCTGAGCCGTTTCAGCATCGCGGATCTCACCGACCATCACCACGTCAGGGTCCTGGCGTAAAATCGCACGTAATCCGCGGGCAAAAGACATATCCACGCGGCTATTTACCTGTGTCTGACCGATGCCTTCTAGCTCGTACTCAATCGGGTCTTCGACGGTAAGTACGTTACGTTCCGGACTATTAAGGGCGGAGAGAAGCGCATACAGCGTGGTACTTTTCCCGGAGCCAGTGGGGCCTGTGACCAGAATAATGCCGTGCGGCAGGGCGATAAGGTGCCGGAGATCGCGCATGTCCTCTTCAGACATATCCAGCTTATCAATAGAGAGCCGCAGACTGCTTTTATCCAGCAGACGTAAAACAACCCGTTCGCCGTGCTGTGAGGGCAGCGTAGAGACACGAACATCCACGTTGCGATGACCTATTTTTAAGGTGATACGGCCGTCCTGAGGCAGTCTCTTTTCGGCAATATCCAGTTTGGCCATAATTTTGATACGGGAGATGAGCAGCGCGGCCAGTTTTTTATTGGGTTGAACCACCGGACGCAGTACACCGTCCACCCGAAAGCGGATACTCATCGTTGTTTCAAAGACTTCAATATGAATATCCGACGCGTGCTCCTTAAGCGCTTCGCTAAGCACCGCATTAATCAGCCGGATCACTGGCGCGTCGGACTGCTCGTTGAGCAGGTCTTCATTCGTGGGGATCTCATCGGAAAGCGCACTCAGATCGTCCGAATTATTCATATCTTCGGCGATAAGCTGGGCTGAACCACCAGAAGGTTGATAGAGCTGCTCCAGCTTTTCCGTAAACTGCTGCGAAGCGAGCCGGGTAAACTGCGTGCAGTCGCGCGCCACGGAGGCAACCTCAAGCATATGCTCAAGCGTGGTGCTGGTCGTGTAGAACAGTTCCTGCTGCTGAATGGCAATGCCATAGCGTTGTGCTTTTTTCCAGGCAAGCGGGCTCACTTCGTTTCACCCCCGCTGAAAGGGTTTTTAGCGGCAGGCATCGCGGGCGTGTTATTAAACGCCCGGTCATCCAGCGCGTCGATATCATCCACATTAATGAGTTTGCCGCTGCGCTGGTCGCTTCTTTCTTTCTGCATCTCTTTGAAACCCGTGTATTTATCCCGTGACAGCGAGCGATACACTTCGTCATCCCGGATAATGGTCGGGCGGATAAAGACCATCAGATTGCGTTTGCTTTTTTCATTTGAGGTGTAACGGAAAAGTTGCCCAATCAGGGGAATGTCACCCAGCAGAGGGACTTTGGAGACTTCCTGTTTACTTGCGTCATCCATTAAACCGCCAAGCACGACGGTTTCACCGCTCTTCACCAGTACGGCATTCTGAATGGTGCGGGTATTGAATGTCGGCCCAAGTGATGAGGAGGTGGCAGACGTGTCGACGCTGGATACCTCTTGCTCGATCTCCATCAGCACCGAATCGCCCTCATTAATCTGAGGGGTGACTTTCAGCTTGGTGCCAACTGTTTTACGTTCGACGGTGCTGTAAATATTATCGCCAGAGGTGGTCTGGGAGCCGGAAAGTACGGGAACATCCTGGCCCACGTTAAACGCGGCTTCTTTGTTATCGAGGGTGACGATGCTGGGTGTCGAGAGAATATCGTTTTTGTTGTCGGTATTCAGAGCTGTCAGCAGCACGCCCCAGTCGCCATTAAAGAAGCCTGCCGCGAGACCGTTATAATTTTTAAAGAGGTCGTATGCCGGATTGTCGCTGGTAATACCGCCCTGAGCTTTAAATTCGCTGATGCCTTGCGCGGCGTTAAAGATAGGGAGACCGGTTTTGGTAAACTGCTGAGCGCCCACGTTTTTATTAGCCCACTGCACGCCCAGATTCAGCCCTTTGCCGTCCTGCACTTCTACGATGATGGCTTCAACCAGCACCTGCGCCCGTCGGATGTCCAGTTTCGCGATGACCTCATCCAGTTGCTGAAGAATCCCCTGGTCGGCAGTGACCACCAGGGAGTTCGTCTGTTCGTCGGCAGTAATGGATATACCATTGCCGCTGCTGCTGGTGGTTTTCGCGGCGCCGTTTTTCTCCTCGGTCAATTTTTGTGTGACACCCGTCAGGACCTCGACAAGTTTGTCCGCCTTGGCATATTTCAGATACCAGACGCGGGTATTGCCTTGTCCCTGCTCTTGCGTGTCGAGACGTGAAACGAGCTGTTGGATCCGCGCCCGTGCGCGGTCTGAACCGCTGATAATGAGGGCATTCGTTCTTTTGTCGGCAACGACTCGCGTCTGGAGTGTGGCGGGTTGGGCCTCTTTTCCGCTTTCGCGCGCCAGGTCATTGAGCACGTCGGCCAGATCGCTGGCCGAGGCGTATTTCAGCGGGATGACCTGCTCTTTTTTATCGCCCATCACATCGACACGTTTAACGACTTCCAGCAGACGATTAACGGTTGATGCCTTGCCGGTGATGATCAGCGTGTTTGAGGGTTCATAATGCACAACGTTACCCACGTTCCCGCCATCCAGCATCTGACGCAGCAGCGGGGATAACGCCCGTGCCGGAACATTTTCCAGCGAAACGATACGCGTCACCAGTTCATCCCCTCTGCCGGGCATGGATCCATTCGTGAGTTTTCCCGGCAGGGTCTTCACCTTTTCTGAACGAACCACTTTCAGTAAGCCATTATCAAGGCTTATAAGTGAAAAGCCATACAGGTCGAGGACGCTCAGGAAAAACTGGTAATATTCCTCTTCATTAAATGTATCTGCACTTCGGACGGAAATCGTCGCTTTAACGTCGGGGTCAATAAGAATGGTTTTCCCCATGTTTTGGCCCACAATGCTGACAAAGGTTCGAATATCCGCCTCATTAAAGTTTGCGGTGAAGTCAGCGGGATATCCGGGTTTCGCGGCGAAGGCGAGCAGAAAGAGCAGCGAAAGGGCTCTCTTTTTCCGGACAGAGGGCATCCTTACCATTTAATTTTCCTTTCCTTCCTGGAAATGCTGAACGGAAACATTAATCAACACAGGCAATGATTTCCGTATCAGAGTGAATTGAACGCGCTGAAGATGGTTCAGTGCGTCCTGCGCTTTTGCGATGTTCTCCCGCTTCGTCAGTGAAATCTTATTCAGCTGAACGGCGATATCGCCGGGTTCAAGGGAGGCATGTGCGAATGATGTAGTATTCTTCCGGGGTAACAAACGTAATCCGCGCAAGGCATAGTTATCTTCTACGGGACTGACCTGGATATACTCCGACAAGGCAATGTCCGTCTGAGCCTCATTGCCAGAGATCGGTTCGGTGGGCGCGTCAGACAAACTCAGTTCTGAAAGCAGCGTAAGCTGTTGTTCGTGCCCGCCGGAGGAGAAAGTGACCTGATTTTGAGAGATCGCTTTGATACGAACGGTATTCGCTGATTTAAGCGTCTCATTAACCGAATAGACATTCTGTTCTCCTGCTTCCTGCAGGATCGCTCGGGAGGTTAATTTATCCGAACTGTGAATAATACCGCGTAAACGGATATCAGGCAGCCGGAACGCCTCTTTTCTCGTTGTCTGTTCCATTTTAATCGTGTCTGACGCGGTTGATGATAATTTCCATTTATATTTATCTGTTGGTGTATTTGCTAAATTTATATTTTTAATTTTTTGTGATGTTGAATGATATTCAGACCAGAGAAGATATCCGGTATTGATGCAGGTTAACATCGTTATAATACATATCAATATAATGCCGCCGCACAGAATGCGATAAAGAGGAGCGTTGGTTAAAGCTCTAAATATAGCTGTCATGAATTTATCATTTAGTATGACTAAAAAATACAATCTGTTTATTGTTAAGGATGGCGATAATATAATTCAGCTGAGTTGGCGGCAAGTCTTTTGCCGAAAGCTTTCACTCTTTAGGAAAAAGATATTATACAGGGATGTCATTATTCATGGACGAATTCAATGCTATTTATACTACCCGGCATCGCCTGTTACGGCGCGCCCTTATTTCAACGCTGAACAACGAACCGTGGTTAATACTGCACGGCGCAAAGGGGGCGGGGAAAAGCTTACTTGCGCAGGGGGTTGTCACCGCGTGGGCGCATCGCGCTCTGACGCTAGGGCTACTCACTCGTAAAGGATACCAGCAGGAATGGATAGTGCTGGCGGATACCCAAATCGAGGGCGGCTTAACCGGGCGGGTATTCTCCTTTGGGGCGCTCTGGAGTGGACTGTCTGGCGTAATAGGGGAGATGAAGGAGGGCACACCGCTGTTTGTGCTGGAAAATGGCCAGCGCGCCGGTAACAGGCTGGTGTCAACGGTTCAGGATTTTATCGCCATCATGCCAAACGCCCGATTGTTATTAACCGGGACATTTGGTCACCGTCTGCAGCGCCGCCTGAGGAAATTGCACCCGGTATGGATCGAGATACCTTTCCCGGACAAGGACGATTGCCGGGAGGTCATTGCTGCTCATGCTGATATCGAACGTGAGGAGTCGGGTGTACTGGCGGAGCGTTTCGTCAGAGAGGTTATGCGTCGCTGTCACGGCAATCTCCATCTTGTCGCCCGGACAGGAGAATTTATTCGTCGTAATAAAGAAGAGCAGGCTGCTGTCGCGCCGGCGCTACAGCAAGCCGCCTTGCGCTATTTACCCGCGACGCACCATCCTCGCCGGACTTGCCTGGCGTTAATCGTCGTGGCGGTGCTGTGTGGGGCAGCAGGCCGGTATTTTTCTCATCCTTTGTCCCGCTGGCTGCCGGAGCCAGAAAGCCTGCTGTCCGTCGCGTTATCCCGGCCCGCCTCTCCTCCCCTGACATTGACATCAGAGATTATGTCTACCAGTGAATCGCTCGCGTTACTTTATCGCGTTTGGGGTTATGAGGTAGACAACGGTGAAGCATGGTGCGATCAGGCGTACCGGGGCGGGATGGCCTGTCTCTCCGGCAATGACACTCTCGAGACGCTGCAGTATCAGGGCCTTCCCTGGATAGCCACACTGAAGATGGAGACTCTCCTTTTGCCGGTGGTGGTCATTGGAGGAGGGGATAAGACGTTTACCGTGCTTACCGGCAGTCACACGTGGATTGTTGATAAGACCTGGTTTAGCACGGTATGGACGGGAAGCTCGACGCGGATGTGGAAACCCTCGCCGGAGGGTAATGCGAGCATAACAAGGAAAAGCAGTCCCGACGATATTGTCTGGCTCGATAAGATGCTGAGCCGTCTGTTAAACGTTGACGCAGAGGGGACAGGAGAGTGGAGTCCGCTGTTAGCTGAAAAAGTTCGTCAGTTTCAGACCCAACACAAGATTAAAGCGGATGGTGTGATGGGGCAACTCTCGCTTATTCGTCTCTGGCAGGCGCTGGGGGAGAGTCCGACGCTAGCTCAGGATGAGGAAAAGAGATGAGTGACAAAAAAGAAGTGTATCCGTGCGGGGGGGACATGTTTATCCGCCCAGACATGCCGGTGACCTTTTGGCGTTGCGTTTGGAGAGGCTTTCTCTGGCTAACGTACGGCACTGGCTGCGTTTTGACGGGCTATTATATTAGCAGCGGGTTTTCTCTGCCGTCTCGCGCAGAGACCGCTCCTCAAGCCTATTACCTGTCAGATGCACACTATGTCTATAAAAAACGCCCCTTGCCCGTACCCGAAGAAGAGGGGGAAGAGGCGGTCTTTGAAGAGCGTGTTGATGAGACGCCAGCGACGCCAGAGGCACCTGAAATCAACGCCGATCTCCGGGCCCGGGTAAAGCAGGCGATGGCTGATATCGACCGTCAATAAACGGTCTCGTCGAAAGGTTGGTTAATATCGACACAGTCGGCTTGCATTACGTCCGTAAATACGTATAATGCGCGGGCTTGTCGTAGTTGACGGCTGGTTCGATATGAACCTGAGTAGCTCATTTTGTTACTCAACAATGCTCCCAATTGGGGAGCTACGTAAGAACGGTTACACTCTCCCATCAATCGTAATGGGTTTGAGGAGTAATCATTTTCGTTTATAAAATAATTGGAGCTCTGGTCTCATGCAGAACCAAAGAATCCGTATCCGCCTTAAAGCGTTTGATCATCGTCTGATCGATCAATCAACCGCGGAAATCGTCGAGACTGCTAAGCGCACTGGTGCGCAAGTCCGTGGTCCGATCCCGCTGCCGACCCGCAAAGAGCGCTTCACCGTTCTGATCTCCCCGCACGTTAACAAAGACGCGCGCGATCAGTACGAAATCCGCACTCACAAGCGTCTGGTTGACATCGTTGAGCCAACTGAGAAAACCGTTGATGCTCTGATGCGTCTGGATCTGGCTGCCGGTGTAGACGTGCAGATCAGCCTGGGTTAATCAGGTCATCGAGCGATTGAGAGGTTGAAACAATGATTGGTTTAGTCGGTAAAAAAGTGGGTATGACCCGCATCTTCACTGAAGATGGCGTTTCTATCCCAGTAACCGTAATCGAAGTTGAAGCAAACCGCGTTACTCAGGTTAAAGATCTGGCTAACGATGGCTACCGCGCTATTCAGGTTACCACTGGTGCTAAAAAAGCTAACCGTGTAACCAAACCAGAAGCGGGTCACTTCGCTAAAGCTGGCGTAGAAGCTGGCCGTGGTCTGTGGGAATTCCGTCTTGCTGAAGGCGAAGAGTTCACCGTAGGTCAGGACATTAGCGTTGAGCTGTTTGCTGACGTTAAAAAAGTTGACGTAACCGGTACCTCTAAAGGTAAAGGTTTTGCTGGTACCGTTAAGCGCTGGAACTTCCGTACCCAGGACGCTACTCACGGTAACTCCTTGTCTCACCGCGTTCCGGGTTCTATCGGTCAGAACCAGACTCCGGGCAAAGTGTTCAAAGGCAAGAAAATGGCAGGTCAGCTGGGCAACGAACGTGTAACCGTTCAGAGCCTGGACGTAGTACGTGTTGACGCTGAGCGCAACCTGCTGCTGGTTAAAGGTGCGGTCCCGGGTGCAACCGGTAGCGACCTGATCGTTAAACCAGCTGTGAAGGCGTAAGGGGATAGCAATGGAATTAGTATTGAAAGACGCGCAGAGCGCGCTGACTGTTTCCGAAACTACCTTCGGTCGTGATTTCAACGAAGCGCTGGTTCACCAGGTTGTTGTTGCTTATGCAGCTGGTGCTCGTCAGGGTACTCGTGCTCAGAAGACTCGTGCTGAAGTAACTGGTTCTGGCAAAAAGCCATGGCGCCAGAAAGGTACCGGCCGTGCGCGTTCAGGTTCTATCAAGAGCCCGATCTGGCGTTCAGGTGGCGTGACCTTCGCTGCGCGTCCACAGGACCACAGTCAAAAAGTTAACAAAAAGATGTACCGCGGCGCGCTGAAAAGCATCCTGTCCGAACTGGTACGTCAGGATCGTCTGATCGTTGTCGAGAAGTTCTCTGTAGAAGCGCCTAAAACTAAGCTGCTGGCACAGAAACTGAAAGACATGGCTCTGGAAGATGTGCTGATCATCACCGGTGAGCTGGACGAGAACCTGTTCCTGGCCGCACGTAACCTGCACAAGGTTGACGTACGCGATGCGACTGGTATCGACCCGGTTAGCCTGATCGCCTTCGACAAAGTCGTAATGACTGCTGATGCTGTTAAGCAAGTTGAGGAGATGCTGGCATGATTCGTGAAGAACGTCTGCTGAAGGTGCTTCGCGCACCGCACGTTTCTGAAAAAGCGTCTACTGCGATGGAAAAAACAAACACCATCGTTCTCAAAGTTGCTAAAGACGCGACCAAAGCAGAGATCAAAGCTGCTGTGCAGAAACTGTTTGAAGTCGAAGTCGAAGTCGTTAACACCCTGGTAGTTAAAGGGAAAGTTAAACGTCACGGACAGCGTATCGGTCGTCGTAGCGACTGGAAAAAAGCTTACGTCACCCTGAAAGAAGGCCAGAATCTGGACTTCGTTGGCGGCGCTGAGTAAGTCGGAGGAGTAATACAATGGCAGTTGTTAAATGTAAACCGACATCTCCGGGTCGTCGCCACGTAGTTAAAGTGGTTAACCCTGAGCTGCACAAGGGCAAACCTTTTGCTCCGTTGCTGGAAAAAAACAGCAAATCCGGTGGTCGTAACAACAATGGCCGTATCACCACTCGTCACATCGGTGGTGGCCACAAGCAGGCTTATCGTATTGTTGACTTCAAACGCAACAAAGACGGTATCCCAGCAGTTGTTGAACGTCTTGAGTACGATCCGAACCGTTCCGCGAACATCGCGCTGGTTCTGTACAAAGACGGCGAACGCCGTTACATCCTGGCCCCTAAAGGCCTGAAAGCTGGCGACCAGATTCAGTCTGGCGTTGATGCTGCAATCAAAGCAGGCAACACCCTGCCGATGCGCAATATCCCGGTTGGTTCTACCGTTCATAACGTAGAAATGAAACCAGGTAAAGGCGGTCAGCTGGCGCGTTCCGCGGGTACTTACGTTCAGATCGTTGCGCGTGACGGTGCTTATGTCACCCTGCGTCTGCGTTCTGGTGAAATGCGTAAAGTCGAAGCAGACTGCCGCGCTACTCTGGGCGAAGTTGGCAATGCTGAGCATATGCTGCGCGTTCTGGGTAAAGCAGGTGCTGCACGCTGGCGTGGTGTTCGTCCTACCGTTCGCGGTACTGCGATGAACCCAGTCGACCACCCACATGGTGGTGGTGAAGGTCGTAACTTTGGTAAGCACCCGGTATCTCCGTGGGGCGTTCAGACCAAAGGTAAGAAGACCCGCAGCAACAAGCGTACTGATAAATTTATCGTACGTCGCCGTAGCAAATAATTTTAGAGGATAAGCCATGCCACGTTCTCTCAAGAAAGGTCCTTTTATTGACCTGCACTTGCTGAAGAAGGTAGAGAAAGCGGTGGAAAGCGGAGACAAGAAGCCCCTGCGCACTTGGTCCCGTCGTTCAACGATCTTTCCTAACATGATCGGTTTGACCATCGCTGTCCATAATGGTCGTCAGCACGTTCCAGTCTTTGTTACCGACGAAATGGTTGGTCACAAACTGGGTGAATTCGCACCGACTCGTACTTATCGCGGCCACGCTGCTGATAAAAAAGCGAAGAAGAAATAAGGTAGGAGGAAGAGATGGAAACTTTAGCTCAACATCGCCATGCTCGTTCTTCTGCTCAGAAGGTTCGCCTTGTTGCTGACCTGATTCGCGGTAAGAAAGTGTCGCAGGCCCTGGACATCCTGACCTATACCAACAAGAAAGCTGCGGTATTGGTCAAGAAAGTACTGGAATCTGCCATTGCTAACGCTGAACACAACGATGGCGCTGACATCGACGATCTGAAAGTTGCGAAAATTTTCGTAGATGAAGGCCCAAGCATGAAGCGCATTATGCCGCGTGCGAAAGGTCGTGCAGATCGCATCCTGAAGCGCACCAGCCACATTACTGTGGTTGTGTCCGATCGCTGAGACTCTGGAGACTAGCAATGGGTCAGAAAGTACATCCTAATGGTATTCGCCTGGGTATTGTAAAACCATGGAACTCTACCTGGTTTGCGAACACCAAAGAATTCGCTGACAACCTGGACAGCGATTTTAAAGTACGTCAGTACCTGACTAAGGAACTGGCTAAAGCGTCTGTATCTCGTATCGTTATCGAGCGTCCAGCTAAGAGCATCCGTGTGACTATTCACACTGCTCGTCCTGGCATCGTTATCGGTAAGAAAGGCGAAGACGTAGAAAAACTGCGCAAGGTCGTAGCGGATATCGCTGGCGTTCCTGCACAGATCAATATCGCTGAAGTTCGTAAGCCTGAACTGGACGCTAAATTGGTTGCTGACAGCATCACTTCTCAGCTGGAACGTCGTGTTATGTTCCGTCGTGCTATGAAGCGTGCTGTACAGAACGCAATGCGTCTGGGCGCTAAAGGTATCAAAGTTGAAGTTAGCGGCCGTCTGGGCGGCGCGGAAATCGCACGTACCGAATGGTACCGTGAAGGTCGCGTACCGCTGCACACTCTGCGTGCTGACATCGACTACAACACCTCTGAAGCGCACACCACTTACGGTGTAATCGGCGTTAAGGTATGGATCTTCAAAGGTGAGATCCTGGGTGGTATGGCTGCTGTTGAACAACCGGAAAAACCGGCTGCTCAACCTAAAAAGCAGCAGCGTAAAGGCCGTAAATAAGGAGCGTCGCTGATGTTACAACCAAAGCGTACAAAATTCCGTAAAGTGCACAAAGGCCGCAACCGTGGTCTGGCGCAGGGTACGGATGTTAGCTTCGGCACTTTCGGTCTGAAAGCTGTTGGCCGTGGTCGTCTGACTGCACGTCAGATCGAAGCAGCACGTCGTGCAATGACCCGTGCAGTTAAGCGTCAAGGTAAGATCTGGATCCGTGTATTCCCGGACAAACCGATCACCGAGAAGCCGCTGGAAGTTCGTATGGGTAAAGGTAAAGGTAACGTGGAGTACTGGGTTGCCTTGATCCAACCGGGCAAAGTCCTGTATGAAATGGACGGTGTTCCGGAAGAGCTGGCCCGTGAAGCCTTCGGCCTGGCAGCAGCGAAACTGCCTATCAAAACCACCTTTGTAACTAAGACGGTGATGTAATGAAAGCAAAAGAGCTGCGTGAAAAGAGCGTTGAAGAGCTGAACGCTGAGCTGCTGAACCTGCTGCGTGAGCAGTTCAACCTGCGTATGCAGGCTGCAAGTGGCCAGCTGCAACAGACTCACCTGCTGAAGCAAGTGCGTCGCAATGTTGCACGCGTTAAGACTTTACTGACTGAGAAGGCGGGTGCGTAATGACCGATAAAATCCGTACTCTGCAAGGTCGTGTTGTTAGCGACAAAATGGAGAAATCCATCGTTGTTGCTATCGAACGCATTGTGAAACACCCGATCTACGGTAAATTCATCAAGCGTACGACCAAACTGCACGTACATGACGAGAACAACGAATGTGGTATCGGCGACAAGGTTGAAATCCGTGAATGCCGTCCACTGTCCAAGACTAAGTCCTGGACGCTGGTTCGCGTTGTAGAGAAAGCGGTTCTGTAATACAGTACGCGTTCTCAATACGAATAAACGGCTCAGCGATGAGCCGTTTATTTTTTCTACCCATATTGCAGAAGCGGTGTTATAATGCCGCGCCCTCGATATGGGGCTTTTTAACGGCTCTGATTTTAGAGTCTCAGGTAGTAGTTGACATTAGCGGAGCACTAAAATGATCCAAGAACAGACTATGCTGAACGTCGCCGACAACTCCGGTGCACGTCGCGTAATGTGTATCAAGGTTCTGGGTGGCTCGCACCGTCGCTACGCAGGCGTAGGCGACATCATCAAGATCACCATCAAAGAAGCAATTCCACGTGGTAAGGTCAAAAAAGGTGATGTGCTGAAGGCGGTAGTGGTGCGCACCAAGAAGGGTGTTCGTCGCCCTGACGGTTCTGTCATTCGCTTCGATGGTAATGCATGCGTTATTTTAAACAATAACAGCGAGCAGCCTATCGGCACGCGTATCTTTGGGCCGGTAACTCGTGAACTTCGTACTGAGAAGTTCATGAAAATTATCTCTCTGGCACCAGAAGTACTCTAAGGAGCGAATCATGGCAGCGAAAATCCGTCGTGATGACGAAGTTATCGTGTTAACCGGTAAAGATAAAGGTAAACGCGGTAAAGTGAAAAATGTTCTGTCTTCCGGCAAACTCGTCGTTGAAGGTATCAACCTGGTTAAGAAACATCAGAAGCCGGTTCCGGCCCTGAACCAACCAGGCGGCATCGTTGAAAAAGAAGCTGCTATTCAGGTTTCTAACGTTGCAATTTTCAATGCGGCTACCGGCAAGGCTGACCGTGTAGGCTTTAGATTCGAAGACGGTAAAAAAGTCCGTTTCTTCAAGTCTAACAGCGAAACTATCAAGTAATTTGGAGTAGTACGATGGCGAAACTGCATGATTACTACAAAGACGAAGTAGTTAAGAAACTCATGACTGAGTTTAACTACAATTCTGTCATGCAAGTCCCTCGGGTCGAGAAGATCACCCTGAACATGGGTGTTGGTGAAGCGATCGCTGACAAGAAACTGCTGGATAACGCAGCAGCTGACCTGACAGCAATCTCCGGTCAAAAACCGCTGATCACCAAAGCACGCAAATCAGTTGCAGGCTTCAAAATCCGTCAGGGCTATCCGATCGGCTGTAAAGTAACTCTGCGTGGCGAACGCATGTGGGAGTTCTTTGAGCGCCTGATCACTATTGCTGTTCCACGTATCCGTGACTTCCGTGGCTTGTCCGCTAAGTCTTTCGACGGTCGTGGTAACTACAGCATGGGTGTCCGTGAGCAGATCATCTTCCCAGAAATCGACTACGATAAAGTCGACCGCGTGCGTGGTTTGGATATTACCATTACCACTACTGCGAAATCTGATGAAGAAGGCCGTGCTCTGCTGGCTGCCTTTGACTTCCCGTTCCGCAAGTAAGGTAGGGTTACTGAATGGCTAAGCAATCAATGAAAGCACGCGAAGTAAAGCGCGTAGCTTTAGCTGATAAATTCTTCGCTAAACGCGCTGAACTGAAAGCGATCATTTCTGATGTGAACGCTTCCGACGAAGATCGTTGGAATGCGGTTCTCAAGCTGCAGTCTCTGCCGCGTGATTCCAGCCCGTCTCGTCAGCGTAACCGCTGTCGTCAAACAGGTCGTCCACATGGTTATGTGGGCAAGTTTGGGTTGAGCCGTATCAAACTGCGTGAAGCCGCTATGCGCGGTGAAGTGCCAGGCTTGAAAAAGGCTAGCTGGTAATTACCAATTGAATCACGGGAGTAAAGACAGATGAGCATGCAAGATCCGATCGCGGATATGCTGACCCGTATCCGTAACGGTCAGGCCGCGAACAAAGTTGCGGTCACCATGCCTTCCGCCAAGCTGAAAGTGGCAATTGCCAACGTGCTGAAGGAAGAAGGTTTTATCGAAGATTTTAAAGTTGAAGGCGACACCAAGCCGGAACTGGAACTTACTCTCAAGTATTTCCAGGGTAAAGCTGTTGTAGAAAGCATTCAGCGTGTCAGCCGCCCAGGCCTGCGCATCTATAAGAAAAAAGATGAGCTGCCAAAAGTTATGGCTGGTCTTGGTATCGCAGTTGTTTCTACCTCTAAAGGTGTTATGACTGATCGTGCAGCGCGCCAGGCTGGTCTTGGTGGCGAAATTATCTGCTACGTAGCCTAATCGGAGGAAAGAATGTCTCGTGTTGCTAAAGCACCGGTCGTTATTCCTGCCGGCGTTGATGTAAAAATCGACGGTCAGGTTATTACGATCAAAGGTAAAAACGGCGAGCTGACTCGTACCCTCAACAAAGCTGTTGAAGTTAAACATGCAGATAACGCTCTGACCTTCGGTCCACGTGATGGTTTCGTGGATGGTTGGGCTCAGGCTGGTACCGCGCGTGCCCTGCTGAACTCAATGGTTGTTGGTGTTACCGAAGGCTTCACTAAAAAGCTTCAGCTGGTTGGTGTAGGTTATCGTGCAGCTATCAAAGGGAATGCAGTAGGCCTGTCTCTGGGCTTCTCACACCCTGTTGAGCATCCGCTGCCGGCCGGTATCACTGCAGAATGCCCGACTCAAACTGAAATCGTGCTGAAAGGCGCTGATAAACAGCTGATCGGTCAGGTTGCAGCAGATCTGCGCGCCTACCGTCGTCCTGAGCCTTACAAAGGCAAGGGTGTTCGTTACGCCGACGAAGTCGTGCGTACCAAAGAGGCTAAGAAGAAGTAAGGTAACACTATGGATAAGAAATCTGCTCGTATCCGTCGTGCGACCCGCGCACGCCGCAAGCTCAAAGAGCTGGGTGCAACTCGCCTGGTGGTACATCGTACCCCGCGTCATATTTACGCACAGGTAATTGCTCCGAACGGTTCTGAAGTTCTGGTAGCTGCTTCTACTGTAGAAAAAGCTATCTCAGAACAATTGAAGTACACCGGTAACAAAGACGCCGCTGCAGCTGTAGGTAAAGCTGTTGCTGAACGCGCTCTGGAAAAAGGCATCAGCAATGTTTCCTTTGACCGTTCCGGGTTCCAATATCATGGTCGTGTCCAGGCACTGGCAGATGCTGCCCGTGAAGCTGGCCTTCAGTTCTAAGGTAGAGGTGTAAGATGGCTCACATCGAAAAACAGGCTGGCGAACTGCAGGAAAAGCTGATCGCGGTAAACCGCGTATCTAAAACCGTTAAAGGTGGTCGTATTTTCTCCTTCACAGCTCTGACTGTAGTAGGCGATGGTAACGGTCGCGTTGGTTTTGGTTACGGTAAAGCGCGTGAAGTTCCAGCAGCGATCCAGAAAGCGATGGAAAAAGCCCGTCGCAACATGATTAACGTCGCGCTGAACAACGGCACCCTGCAGCACCCTGTAAAAGGTGTTCACACGGGTTCTCGTGTATTCATGCAGCCAGCTTCAGAAGGTACCGGTATCATCGCCGGTGGTGCAATGCGCGCCGTTCTGGAAGTTGCTGGGGTTCATAACGTTCTGGCTAAAGCATATGGTTCCACCAACCCGATCAACGTGGTTCGTGCAACTATTGATGGCCTGGAAAATATGAATTCTCCAGAAATGGTCGCTGCCAAGCGTGGTAAATCCGTTGAAGAAATTCTGGGGTAATTGACCATGGCAAAGACTATTAAAATCACTCAAACCCGCAGTGCAATCGGTCGTCTGCCGAAACACAAGGCAACGCTGCTTGGCCTGGGTCTGCGTCGTATTGGTCATACCGTTGAGCGCGAGGATACTCCTGCTGTTCGTGGTATGGTCAACGCGGTTTACTTCATGGTTAAAGTTGAGGAGTAAGAGATGCGTTTAAATACTCTGTCTCCGGCCGAAGGCTCTAAAAAGGCGGGTAAACGCCTGGGTCGTGGTATCGGTTCTGGCCTCGGCAAAACCGGTGGTCGTGGTCACAAAGGTCAGAACTCTCGTTCTGGCGGTGGCGTACGTCGCGGTTTCGAGGGTGGCCAGATGCCACTGTACCGTCGTCTGCCGAAGTTCGGCTTCACCTCTCGCAAAGCAGCGATCACAGCGGAAATCCGTCTGTCTGACCTGGCGAAAGTTGAAGGCGGCGTTGTAGACCTGAACACGCTGAAAGCAGCTAACATTATCGGTATCCAGATCGAGTTCGCGAAAGTGATCCTGGCTGGTGAAGTGTCTACTCCGGTAACTGTTCGTGGCCTGCGTGTTACTAAAGGTGCTCGTGCTGCTATCGAAGCTGCTGGCGGTAAAATTGAGGAATAAGTAGCAGATGGCTAAGCAACCGGGATTAGATTTTCAAAGTGCCAAAGGTGGATTTGGCGAGCTGAAACGCAGACTGCTGTTTGTTATCGGCGCGCTGATTGTGTTCCGTATTGGCTCTTTTATTCCGATCCCTGGTATCGATGCCGCTGTACTTGCCAAACTGCTTGAGCAACAGCGAGGCACCATCATTGAAATGTTCAACATGTTCTCTGGTGGTGCTCTCAGCCGTGCTTCTATCTTTGCTCTGGGTATTATGCCGTACATTTCGGCATCAATTATTATCCAGCTGCTGACGGTCGTTCATCCGGCCCTGGCAGAGTTGAAGAAAGAAGGGGAGTCTGGACGTCGTAAGATTAGTCAGTACACCCGTTACGGTACTCTGGTGCTGGCAATATTCCAGTCGATCGGTATTGCTACCGGTCTTCCGAATATGCCTGGTATGCAGGGCCTGGTATTAAACCCAGGCTTTGCATTCTATTTCACCGCTGTTGTGAGTCTGGTCACAGGGACAATGTTCCTGATGTGGCTCGGCGAACAGATTACTGAGCGTGGTATCGGTAACGGTATCTCAATCATTATCTTCGCCGGTATTGTTGCGGGTCTCCCGCCAGCCATCGCCCATACCATCGAGCAAGCGCGTCAAGGCGACCTGCACTTCCTCCTGTTGCTGTTGGTTGCAGTATTAGTATTTGCAGTGACGTTCTTTGTTGTCTTCGTTGAACGTGGTCAACGCCGCATTGTGGTGAACTACGCTAAGCGTCAGCAAGGTCGTCGTGTCTATGCTGCACAGAGCACACATTTACCGCTGAAAGTGAATATGGCGGGGGTAATCCCGGCGATCTTCGCTTCCAGTATTATTCTGTTCCCGGCAACCATCGCGTCATGGTTCGGGGGCGGTACTGGTTGGAACTGGCTGACAACAATTTCGCTGTATTTGCAGCCTGGGCAACCACTTTATGTGTTACTCTATGCGTCTGCGATCATCTTCTTCTGTTTCTTCTACACGGCGTTGGTCTTCAACCCGCGTGAAACAGCAGATAACCTGAAGAAGTCCGGTGCATTTGTACCAGGAATTCGTCCGGGAGAGCAAACGGCGAAGTATATCGATAAAGTAATGACCCGCCTGACTTTGGTTGGTGCGCTCTATATTACTTTTATCTGCCTGATCCCGGAGTTCATGCGTGATGCAATGAAAGTACCGTTCTACTTCGGTGGGACCTCACTGCTTATCGTTGTTGTCGTGATTATGGACTTTATGGCTCAAGTGCAAACTCTGATGATGTCCAGTCAGTATGAGTCTGCATTGAAGAAGGCGAACCTGAAAGGCTACGGCCGCTAATTGGTCGCCTGAGAAGTTACGGAGAGTAAAAATGAAAGTTCGTGCTTCCGTCAAGAAATTATGCCGTAACTGCAAAATCGTTAAGCGTGATGGTGTCATCCGTGTGATTTGCAGTGCCGAGCCGAAGCATAAACAGCGCCAAGGCTGATTATTTCGCATATTTTTCTTGCAAAGTTGGGTTGAGCTGGCTAGATTAGCCAGCCAATCTTTTGTATGTCTGTACGTTTCCATTTGAGTATCCTGAAAACGGGCTTTTCAGCATGGTGCGTACATATTAAATAGTAGGAGTGCATAGTGGCCCGTATAGCAGGCATTAACATTCCTGATCAGAAACATGCTGTGATCGCATTAACTTCGATCTACGGCATCGGCAAGACCCGTTCTAAAGCCATTCTGGCTGCAGCGGGTATCGCTGAAGATGTTAAGATCAGTGAGCTGTCTGAAGAACAAATCGACACGCTGCGTGACGAAGTTGCCAAATTTGTCGTTGAAGGTGATCTGCGCCGTGAAATCAGCATGAGCATCAAGCGCCTGATGGATCTTGGTTGCTATCGCGGTTTGCGTCATCGTCGTGGTCTGCCAGTGCGCGGTCAGCGTACTAAGACCAACGCACGTACCCGTAAGGGTCCGCGCAAACCGATCAAGAAATAATCGGGGTGATTGAATAATGGCAAAGGCACCAGTTCGTGCACGTAAACGTGTAAGAAAACAAGTCTCTGACGGCGTGGCTCATATCCATGCTTCTTTCAACAACACCATCGTTACTATTACTGATCGTCAGGGTAACGCATTGGGTTGGGCAACAGCCGGTGGTTCCGGTTTCCGTGGTTCTCGCAAATCCACTCCGTTCGCAGCTCAGGTTGCAGCAGAGCGTTGCGCAGAAGCCGTAAAAGAATACGGCATCAAGAATCTGGAAGTTATGGTTAAAGGTCCGGGTCCGGGTCGTGAATCTACTGTTCGCGCTCTGAACGCCGCTGGTTTCCGCATCACTAATATTACTGATGTGACTCCGATCCCTCATAACGGTTGTCGTCCGCCGAAAAAACGTCGCGTATAACGCTCGTTTTTTAGGTTAGTTGGAGATAGAAAATGGCAAGATATTTGGGTCCTAAGCTCAAGCTGAGCCGTCGTGAGGGCACCGACTTATTCCTTAAGTCTGGCGTTCGCGCGATCGATACCAAGTGTAAAATTGAACAAGCTCCTGGCCAGCACGGTGCGCGTAAACCGCGTCTGTCTGACTATGGTGTGCAGTTGCGTGAAAAGCAAAAAGTTCGCCGTATGTACGGTGTGCTGGAGCGTCAGTTCCGTAACTACTATAAAGAAGCAGCACGTCTGAAAGGCAACACAGGTGAAAACCTGCTGGCTCTGCTGGAAGGTCGTCTGGACAACGTTGTATACCGTATGGGCTTCGGCGCTACTCGTGCTGAATCACGTCAGCTGGTTAGCCACAAAGCAATCATGGTAAACGGTCGTGTTGTTAACATCGCTTCTTATCAGGTTAAAGCGAATGACGTTGTTAGCATTCGTGAGAAAGCGAAAAAGCAATCTCGCGTGAAGGCCGCTCTGGAGCTGGCTGAGCAGCGTGAAAAGCCAACCTGGCTGGAAGTTGATGCTGGCAAGATGGAAGGTACGTTCAAGCGTCAGCCAGAACGTTCTGATCTGTCTGCGGACATTAACGAACACCTGATCGTCGAGCTTTACTCCAAGTAAAGCTTAGTACCAAAGAGAGGACACAATGCAGGGTTCTGTGACAGAGTTTCTAAAACCGCGCCTGGTAGATATCGAGCAAGTGAGTTCGACGCACGCCAAGGTGACCCTTGAGCCTTTAGAGCGTGGCTTTGGCCATACTCTGGGTAACGCACTGCGCCGTATTCTGCTCTCATCGATGCCGGGTTGCGCGGTGACCGAGGTTGAGATTGATGGTGTACTTCATGAGTACAGCACCAAAGAAGGCGTTCAGGAAGATATCCTTGAAATCCTGCTCAACCTGAAAGGGCTGGCGGTGAGAGTTCAGGGTAAAGATGAAGTTATTCTTACTCTGAATAAATCTGGCATTGGCCCTGTGACTGCAGCCGACATCACCCACGACGGTGATGTTGAAATCGTCAAGCCGCAGCACGTGATCTGCCACCTGACCGATGAGAACGCAGCTATTAGCATGCGTATCAAAGTTCAGCGCGGTCGTGGTTATGTGCCGGCTTCTGCCCGAATTCATTCGGAAGAAGATGAGCGCCCAATCGGCCGTCTGCTGGTCGACGCATGCTACAGCCCTGTAGAGCGTATTGCCTACAATGTTGAAGCAGCGCGTGTAGAACAGCGTACCGACCTGGACAAGCTGGTCATCGAAATGGAAACCAACGGCACAATCGATCCTGAAGAGGCGATTCGTCGTGCGGCAACCATCCTGGCAGAACAACTGGAAGCTTTCGTTGACTTACGTGATGTTCGTCAGCCGGAAGTGAAAGAAGAGAAACCAGAATTCGATCCGATCCTGCTGCGCCCTGTTGACGATCTCGAATTGACTGTCCGCTCTGCTAACTGCCTCAAGGCAGAAGCTATCCACTATATCGGTGATCTGGTACAGCGTACCGAGGTTGAGTTGCTGAAAACGCCGAACCTGGGTAAAAAATCTCTTACCGAGATTAAAGACGTGCTGGCTTCACGTGGTCTGTCTCTGGGCATGCGCCTGGAAAACTGGCCACCGGCAAGCATTGCTGACGAGTAACCGGATCACAGGTTAAGGTTTTACTGAGAAGGATAAGGTCATGCGCCATCGTAAGAGTGGTCGTCAACTGAACCGCAACAGCAGCCATCGCCAGGCTATGTTCCGCAACATGGCAGGTTCACTGGTTCGTCATGAAATCATCAAGACGACCCTGCCTAAAGCGAAAGAGCTGCGTCGCGTAGTTGAGCCGCTGATTACTCTTGCCAAGACTGACAGCGTTGCTAATCGTCGTCTGGCATTCGCCCGCACTCGTGATAACGAGATCGTGGCAAAACTGTTTAACGAGCTGGGCCCGCGTTTCGCGAGCCGTGCCGGTGGTTACACTCGTATTCTGAAGTGTGGTTTCCGTGCAGGCGACAACGCGCCGATGGCTTACATCGAGCTGGTTGATCGTTCAGAGAAAGCAGAAGCTGCTGCAGAGTAATCTGCAGTAACGTAAAAAAACCCGCTTCGGCGGGTTTTTTTATATCCGCGATACCCCCACTTCTCTACAATGTTTGTATTAATTCTGTTCATCCCCTGGAGCTGATAATGTGGTTGCTTGACCAGTGGGCAGAACGCCATATTTGCGATGCCCAAAAGAAAGGCGAATTCGACGATCTTCCGGGAAGCGGCGAACCGCTTGTGCTGGATGATGATTCGCATATTGCCCCGGAACTACGGGCCGGATATCGGTTACTGAAAAATGCAGGTTGTCTTCCTCCGGAGCTTGAACAACGCAGAGAGGCTGTCGAAATGGTCGATCTCCTCAAAGGGATCCATCAGGACGATCCTCGACACGCTGAGCTTAGCCGCAGGATCGCGCTGCTTGAACTCAAGCTGCGCCAGGCCGGGATGAATACAGATTTTCTGCGCGGTGAATACTGTGAAAGATTGATGCAGAAAATAAACGAGGAGTAGCTATGTACCGCATTGGTGAACTTGCGAAGCTCGCGAATGTCACGCCGGATACTATCCGGTATTATGAAAAGCAGCAGATGATCGATCATGAAGTTCGGACTGAAGGAGGCTTTCGCCTTTACACCGATAACGATCTTCAGCGTCTGCGGTTCATTCGTTATGCGCGTCAGCTCGGATTTACGCTGGACGCGATCCGGGAGTTATTATCGATCCGCATCGATCCCGAACATCACACCTGCCAGGAATCTAAAAGTATTGTGCAGGCCCGGCTGGATGAAGTTGAGGCGCGTATTAAGGAGCTGCAAACCATGCAGCGCTCTCTGCAGAGGCTGAATGATGCCTGCTGCGGTACGGCCCACAGCAGTATTTATTGTTCAATTCTTGAAGCCCTTGAACAGGGGGCCAGCGGAGAAACTGAGGGCTGTTGATTTTTAGTCCATCCGGGTCTAGACTCCCGTCGTCATACACCATGCTCAGGAGAAATTATGAGCCGCTATCAGCACACGAAAGGACAAATTAAGGACAATGCCATTGAGGCGTTACTTCACGACCCGTTATTCAGACAGCGCGTTGAGAAGAATAAAAAAGGGAAAGGAAGTTATCTGCGCAAAGATAAACATGCAAAACGGGGTAACTGGGAGGTCAGTGGCAAACAAGCGAATCGCTTTTTTACCACTGGCCTTCCCGCTTTAAGCTGTTGATTAAACGCGGTTGTTCTGCTCTTTTAACAGATCGCGAATCTCGCTCAGCAGCACTTCTTCTTTCGTTGGTGCAGGCGCTGCTGCCGGCTCTTCTTTCTTACGGTTGAGTTTGTTGATCAGTTTTATAGCCATAAAAATGGCAAATGCGACGATCACAAAATCAAATACGTTCTGAATAAATACGCCGTAGTGCATCACGACTGCCGGAACATCACCTTGTGCTTCACGCAGCGTGAAAGCGAATTGTTTGAAATCAATGCCCCCGATTAACAACCCTAAAGGTGGCATGATAATGTCGGCGACTAATGATGAAACAATCTTGCCGAATGCTGCACCAATAATGACACCCACTGCCAAATCCACCACGTTCCCGCGCATTGCAAATTCGCGGAATTCTTTAATAAAACTCATTTTATTCTCCTTGTGCCAGCTGACGACTATAAGTTTAACAAATGATTAGCTAATTGCCATTCGGGATAATTAAACGCTATGAAAAATAAAAGGCACAAAAATGAAGAGGATAAAGTGCGGGTGCGCTTTTTCACGCACCCGACACATTAGAGGAAGAATGGGCTTGGCTGGAACAAACGTTCGACGTCGGTTATAAACTTTTTATCGGTCAGGAACATAATCACATGATCGCCTTGCTCAATACGTAAATTATCATTGGCAATCATGACATCATTCCCGCGTACAACGGCGCCGATTATAGTGCCTGGTGGCAGCTTAATTTCATCGATCGAACGGCCCACGACGCGAGATGTGGTTTCATCTCCGTGTGCGACCGCTTCAATGGCTTCCGCTACGCCGCGACGAAGCGATGACACACCGACAATATCCGCTTTACGAACATGGCTCAGGAGGGCGGAAATTGTCGCCTGCTGAGGTGAAATAGCAATATCAATCACACTTCCCTGAACCAGATCCACATATGCCCGGCGCTGGATTAGCACCATGACCTTTTTGGCACCCATACGTTTGGCGAGCATGGCGGACATAATATTCGCCTCGTCGTCGTTGGTGACAGCAATAAAGAGATCAACTTGATCAATATGCTCTTCAGCCAGTAACTCCTGATCTGACGCATCGCCATAAAATACGATCGTATTTTGCAGTTTTTCCGCCAGTTCAGCAGCACGCTGTTGATCGCGCTCGATCAACTTAACGCTGTAATCTTTTTCCAGTCGATGTGCCAGACCAGCACCGATATTGCCACCGCCGACCAGCATAATGCGCTTATAGGGTTTTTCCAGCCGCTGAAGCTCACTCATCACCGCACGAATATGCTGTGAGGCTGCAATAAAGAAGACCTCATCACCAGCCTCGACAATTGTTGAGCCTTGCGGGCGAATAGGTCTGTCGTGGCGGAAGATGGCCGCGACGCGCGTATCGATATGCGGCATATGCTCGCGCATGGTGGAAAGCGCATTACCGATCAGTGGCCCACCGTAATAGGCCTTGACGACTGCAAGGCTCACTTTACCTTCGGCAAAGTTGACCACCTGCAGAGCGCCTGGATATTCGATCAGACGATAGATATTGTCGATGACCAGCTGTTCTGGCGCGATAAGATGATCAATAGGGACCGCTTCTGAATTAAACAGTTTTTCCGCATCGCGAACATAGTCCGGTGAGCGGATACGCGCGATTCGGTTTGGCGTGTTGAAAAGTGAGTAGGCCACCTGACAGGCCACCATATTGGTTTCGTCAGAACTGGTCACCGCAACCAGCATGTCAGCATCGTCGGCACCCGCCTCACGAAGCACGCGCGGGTGAGAACCATGACCCTGCACAACACGCAGGTCAAATTTGTCCTGTAAGACACGCAGGCGATCGCCATTGGTATCAACAATGGTGATGTCATTATTTTCGCCAACCAGATTTTCTGCCAGCGTCCCGCCAACCTGTCCTGCACCCAGAATGATAATCTTCATATCTCGTGACCTGTTCTCAACATCACTCTTTGATTAGCTTAGCGTAAAAGAATCCATCACCTTCTTCTGCACCCGGCAGGTTCTGCTGACCCGGAGATTCAGATGTTCCCGTATCGTGCAGTGCCGCGTCCGGGGTACGTTTGAGGAAAGCCGCGATTTGCTGACTGTTTTCTTCCGGAAGTATCGAGCAGGTTGCATAAACCAGCGTACCGCCAGGTTTAAGATGCGGCCAGATGGCGTCGAGAATATCGGACTGCAGCTGGGCAAGTTCCTTGATGTCACGGTCGCGGCGTAACCACTTGATGTCCGGATGACGACGAATAACGCCGGTCGCAGAGCAGGGGGCATCCAGTAAAATGCGATCGAATTGTGTTTCACCACACCATTCTGCCGGTTTACGTCCATCGCCTTGCTTAACCTGTGCCTTCATGCCCAGACGCTTAAGGTTGTCATAGACGCGTGAAAGACGCTGTTCATCAATATCTACCGCCATGACGCTGGCCTGCGGAGCCACTTCAAGAATATGCGTCGTTTTGCCCCCAGGTGCAGCGCACAAATCGAGGATCTGCTCACCATTTTTGGGTTCAAGCCAGGTCATGCAGCCCTGAGCTGAGGCATCCTGTACCGTTACCCATCCCTCATCAAAGCCGGGTAATGCATGTACCGGAGCAGGGGACGCTAAACGCACCGCATCAGGATAAGCATCATGGGTAAAGCCGCTCATCCCTGCCTCTTCCAGCAAAGCCAGCCAGGCATCGCGAGAATGATGGTTACGATTCACGCGTAACCACATCGGCGGACGTTCATTATTGGCTTCGACAATATTTTGCCACTGTTGTGGCCAGGCTTTTTTCAGGCGTTTCAGCAGCCATTCCGGGTGCAGGAAACGCGTTTCGCTCTGCGCAAATTCCGCCAGCAGTTCGTCCTGCTGTCGCTGGAATTGACGCAGTACGCCGTTGATCAGCCCTTTCAGCTGAGGACGTTTAATTGTAACGGCACCTTCCACCGTCTCTGCCAGCGCGGCATGAGGTGGGATACGGGTATGAAGGAGCTGATAAAAGCCCACCATAATCAAATAATGTACGGTACGCTGCTTGCCTGTCATTGGGCGTGACATCAGCTTATTAATCAACCACTCAAGTTGAGAGACTGTGCGCAGGACGCCAAAGCAGAGCTCCTGAAGCAGAGCTTTGTCTTTATCAGAGACTTTTTGTTGCAGTGGAGGCAGGACATTACTCAATGACTGGCCCTGCTCGATAACCTGCTCAACGGCCTGAGCCGCCATACTGCGTAGATTTTGTTTTTTCATAACCGTAGAAATAAAAATGCCCGGAAACACCGGGCCTTAAGAAGAAGTTTGTTCAGGCAAGGCGATTGCCCGGAATAAACCATTCGCGACGGGAATTTAACAGATCCTGAGCGCTCATGGCTTTCTTACCGGCCGGCTGTAGCGATTCAAGATTCAGGATCCCTTGCGCAGTCGCCACCTGGATACCGTTCTTGCTGGCATCAATAATCGTACCGGGTTCAGCGGTGGTATCACCGCTAATGACGGAAGCTTTCCAGACTTTTACCGGCTGCCCATCAATCTCCATCCAGCTCATCGGCCACGGATTAAAAGCGCGAATGCAGCGTTCAAGTTGAGCGGCAGAGAGCGACCAGTCGAGCCGTGCTTCTTCTTTGCTTAGCTTTTCGGCATACGTCACCTGCGCCTCATCCTGAACTTCCGGTTTTGCCGTGGTGTCAGCAAGCTGCTGGAGCGTCTCGATAAGGCCTTGCGGACCGAGCTCTGCCAGTTTGTCGTACAGCGTGCCGCTGGTATCGTCTGCCGTAATAGGGCAGGCCAGTTTATACAGCATATCGCCAGTGTCTAAACCTACATCCATCTTCATGATGGTGACGCCCGTTTCAGCATCACCCGCCCACAGAGCGCGCTGGATAGGTGCAGCACCACGCCAGCGCGGGAGCAGGGAACCATGCACGTTGATGCAACCCAGGCGAGGCATATCAAGCACAGCTTTTGGCAGAATTAAACCGTAAGCCACCACCACCATCACATCGGCATTCAGGTCAGCAACAAGCTGCTGATTTTCCTGTGGGCGTAACGATGCGGGCTGGAAAACGGGAAGCCCATGCTCTTCTGCCAGCACCTTTACCGGGCTCGGCATCAGTTTTTTACCGCGACCTGCCGGACGGTCCGGCTGGGTAAAGACGCCAACAATCTGGTGACCAGAAGATAACAGCGCGTCAAGATGACGCGCTGCAAAGTCAGGGGTTCCCGCGAAGATAATGCGTAGTGTTTTAGACACGGTGATCCTTGTATCCGGGGGGATGTTATGCGCGAGAGCGCAAACGATCCAGTTTCTCTACTTTCTGACGAATACGCTGCTGTTTCAGCGGCGAGAGGTAATCGATAAACAGTTTACCGACCAGGTGATCCATCTCATGCTGAATACAAATCGCCAGCAGATCGTCTGCTTCCAGTTCGAACGGATTGCCATCGCGATCCAGTGCGCGAATTTTCACTTTTTCGGCACGAGGGACTAAAGCACGCTGTTCGGGAATGGACAGACAACCTTCCTCAATACCTGTCTCGCCGCTCTTTTCAAGCAGCTCTGGGTTGATCAGCACCAGACGCCCATCGCGATTCTCAGAAACGTCGATCACGATAATACGCTTGTGAATGTTCACCTGCGTTGCCGCCAGGCCAATGCCTTCTTCGGCGTACATGGTATCGAACATATCATCAACGATACGCTGGATTTCTGCATTCACTTCTTTGACCGGTTCAGCGACGATGCGAAGGCGCTCGTCCGGAATATGTAACACTTGCAAAACTGCCATAAATTTCCAGAGTCGTGTTCAGGAGTTGATAAGAATACTCTCTCTATTCTAGACAAATCCCCCATCGATTGACAGCATCAGTGACCAATCGCAATGATTGCGCAGGCCGCTTATGGCAGGGGAAAGGATGACGTCTACTGAAATATGGCTACGGCTAATACACACAGCTTCTCTGTATGGCGATGTCATGCTTGAAGCGGCTTCACAACTGCAGCAGCAGGAGAGGATCGATACGCTCGTTGTCAGAAAGGCCGGGCTGTCAGCCCGGCAGGCTGAACGGTTCTTTGCGCCAGAGGAGAGTGAGCTGGAGCGTAGCCTGAGGTGGCTTGAGCAGCCGGGACATCATTTATTGACGGCCAGTCATCCACTTTATCCCCCTTTGCTCCGCGCGATCCCTGATTATCCCGGGGCGCTATTCGTGAAAGGCAATCCCGAGACGCTTAATACTGTGCAGCTGGCGGTCGTCGGGAGCCGTGCACCGTCATGGTACGGCGAGCGATGGGGGAAAATCCTGTGCGAACAACTTTCACAAAGCGGGCTCACGATCACCAGCGGGCTGGCCTGCGGGATTGACGGCGTTGCCCACAGCGCAGCCCTGTCAGTAAAAGGCCGAAGTGTCGCCGTGCTGGGAAACGGTCTTTTTAGCATTTATCCGCGCCGGCATCAGGCACTGGCGATGCGGCTTATCGAATCTGACGGCGCGATTGTCTCTGAATTTCCCCTTTCGGCGCAGCCCAAACCGGCAAACTTTCCGCGTCGTAATCGGATTATCAGCGGGCTGAGTCAGGGCGTGCTGGTGGTTGAAGCGGCACGCCGCAGCGGGTCGCTGGTCACGGCACGGTGCGCGCTTGAACAGGGAAGGGATGTTTTTGCCTTGCCCGGCCCGATAGGTAACCCCGGCTGTGAAGGGCCACACTGGCTGATTAAACAAGGGGCAACACCGGTAACGGAAGTAGGGGACATTCTTGAAAATTTGCAATATGGCTTGCAACGGCTGCAGGAAGATCCCGAAAAGCGACATTATTCATCAGATCAGGGAAAGGTGGCATTGCCATTTCCCAAGCTCCTGGCTAACGTAGGAGATGAGGTAACACCTGTTGACGTTGTCGCTGAACGTGCCGGCCAACCTGTGCCAGTAACGGTAGCACAGCTACTCGAACTGGAGTTAGCAGGGTGGATCGCAGCTGTACCCGGCGGCTATGTCCGATTAAGGAGGGCATGCCATGTTCGACGTACTGATGTATTTGTTTGAGACTTACATCCATAACGAAGCAGAAATGCGAGTGGATCAGGACAAGTTGACACAGGATCTTACCGATGCGGGGTTTGAGCGGGAAGACATCTATAATGCGTTGATGTGGCTGGAAAAACTGGCTGATTATCAGGAAGGCCTTGCCGAACCGATGCAGCTTGCTTCTGACCCACTGTCCGTACGCATCTATACCGCTGAAGAGTGTGAAAGGCTGGACGCCAGCTGCCGGGGGTTCATTTTATTCCTTGAGCAGATTCAGGTGTTAAACCTCGAAACGAGAGAAATGGTGATAGAGCGCGTCATGGCGCTGGATACGGCAGAATTTGAACTGGAAGATCTCAAGTGGGTGATCCTGATGGTTCTGTTTAATATCCCGGGCTGTGAAAATGCCTATCAGCAAATGGAAGAATTACTCTTTGAAGTGAATGAAGGTATGCTGCACTAATTCAATGCGCAGCACCAAGAGTTGTTATGGCCAAATCAGCACTGTTCACGGTGCATAAAAATGAGCCCTGCCCGCAGTGCGGGGCTGAACTTGTTATTCGGTCCGGGAAACACGGCCCGTTTCTCGGTTGTTCCCACTATCCGGAATGTGATTATGTTCGTCCTCTGAAAAGCCAGGCGGATGGACATATCGTGAAAATTCTGGAGGGGCAGCTTTGCCCTCTCTGCGGCGGCGAACTTGCGCTCCGTCAGGGGCGTTTCGGCATGTTTATTGGATGTAGCCGTTATCCGGAATGTGAACATACAGAACAAATTGATAAGCCGGATGAAACGGCTATTGCCTGTCCTCAATGCCAGCGCGGACAACTGGTACAACGTCGTTCTCGCTTTGGTAAGACCTTCCATTCCTGCGATCGCTACCCTGAATGCCAGTTCGTTATCAATTTCAAACCGGTAGCGGGCATCTGCACATATTGCAATTATCCGCTACTTATCGAGAAGAAAACGGCGCAAGGAATGAAATGCTTCTGCGCCAGTAAACAATGTGGAAAGCCGGTTTCGGCGGATCAAAACAGTGAATAATAACCTGCAATCAGGCTCCATTGCGCATATGGTGGATGTCCTGAAAAACGAAGACGTCATCGCCTATCCAACTGAAGCTGTTTTTGGGGTCGGTTGCGATCCCGACAGCGAGACGGCTGTAAGCCGCCTGCTTACCTTAAAACAAAGACCCGTCGAGAAAGGGCTGATTTTGATCGCTGCGAATTATGAGCAGCTTAAACCCTATATCGATGACTCTATGCTGACGCCGGCGCAGCGCGAGACGATCTTCTCCGCGTGGCCAGGGCCAGTGACCTTTGTCTTCCCGGCGCAGCCGACAACGCCGCGCTGGTTAACCGGACGCTTTGATTCCCTCGCCGTCCGCGTCACTGATCATCCGCTGGTGGTAGAGCTTTGCCTGGCATTTGGTAAACCGCTGGTTTCAACCAGCGCTAACCTGACCGGGTTGCCACCCTGTCGGACAACCGAAGAAGTACTGGCGCAGTTCGGAAATGACTTCCCTGTTGCTGCCGGTGAAACGGGAGGGCGCCTGAATCCGTCCGAAATTCGTGACGCTTTGACCGGCGAACGTTTTCGCCAGGGGTAATCTCATGGAAACCTATGCTGTTTTTGGTAATCCGATTGCACACAGTAAGTCGCCGTGGATCCATCAGCAATTTGCGGAGCAGCTGCAGATTGATCATCCCTATGGCCGCGTACTGGCCCCGGTGGATACATTTATTCCAACACTGGAGGCTTTTTTCGCCGCGGGCGGTAAAGGCGCGAATGTGACCGTTCCTTTTAAAGAGGAAGCCTTCGAACGTGCGGATGAGCTGACCGAGCGCGCTTCACTTGCTGGGGCAGTAAATACCCTGAAACGGCTTGAGGATGGGCGCCTTCTGGGTGATAACACTGACGGAATTGGTTTACTTAGCGATCTGGAAAGACTCTCGTTTATCAAGCCCGGATTTCGGATCCTGCTGATTGGTGCGGGGGGCGCATCGCGGGGAGTCCTGTTGCCTCTGCTTTCCCTGGACTGTGCGGTGACCATTACCAACAGGACCTTTTCCCGGGCAGAAGCGCTGGCGGCATTGTTTGCACATACCGGTAGCGTGAGTGCGGTAGCGCTTGACGATCTTGCCGATCGTGAGTTCGATCTTATTATCAATGCCACCTCCAGCGGTATCAACGGCGAGATCCCGGCCATCCCCGCTTCGCTGGTAAACGCGCATATGTACTTCTATGACATGTTCTACCAGAAAGGGAAGACGCCTTTCCTGAACTGGTGTGAACAACACGGCGCGAAGCATATCGCCGATGGGCTGGGAATGCTGGTGGGTCAGGCCGCGCATGCGGTGCTGCTCTGGCATGGCGTGTTGCCTGCAGTTGAGCCGGTTATTGAAAAGCTAAAGCAGGAGTTATCGGCGTGAATCAGGCTATTCACTTTCCGGACCGGGAGTTCTGGGATGAGGGTAAACAAGCGGTCTGTTTCCCGGTGCTGGTGCAGGGGATGCAACTTACCTGCGCTATTTTGGGGGATACGCTGTTGCGTCGTTTTGGCGGTTCGGACCCGATAGCCGTATTTTGTGAAAATCGCTGGGATCTGGAAGAGGAAGCCAGCGATTTAA
The DNA here is from genome assembly GCF_003986875.1 of Enterobacter sp. WCHEn090032. Lineage (NCBI taxonomy): Bacteria > Pseudomonadati > Pseudomonadota > Gammaproteobacteria > Enterobacterales > Enterobacteriaceae > Enterobacter > Enterobacter sp. WCHEn090032. The sequence continues at coordinate 748 of NZ_RXRN01000039.1, read as the reverse complement.
TCCGCGAACAGCAGGAAGACGATCAGGGCTGGGTTTGGTTGTCCTGATTCAGGTAATCATTCTTCCATTTTACGTAGTTGTTCGCGGAGTATCTTAATCCTTCGAGCTCTGCCTCCGTGAGGGGGCGGATCTGTTTTACCGGGCTTCCCAGATAGAGATAGCCGCTCTCCAGTCGTTTGTTCTGCGGGACAAGGCTACCGGCACCAATCATGACGTCATCTTCTACTATGACGCCATCCAGCAGAATCGATCCCATGCCAACAAGCACCCGATTTCCGACAGTGCAGCCGTGAAGCATCACTTTATGGCCGACGGTAACATCTTCGCCAATGATGAGTGGATTGCCTTCCGGGTTATAAGAAGATTTGTGCGTGACATGCAGAACGCTACCGTCCTGAATATTGGTACGGGCGCCAATAGACACATAGTTAACATCTCCCCTGATGGCGACAAGCGGCCAGATGCTGACGTCGTCGGCCATTCGGACATCACCAATGACCACGCTGCTGGCGTCGATCATCACGCGATCGCCTTTTTGGGGGAACAGATCTTTATAAGGACGTAATACTGCAGGCATATCTACCTCTAAGGATGAGCGCTATACACAATACGGTGATCATATTATGGGATCGAGACAAGGCAAAATGCGCCAATATTTAAACAAATCGGGCGGGATTTCAGCGAAAAGCACGGAAAATCAGCAGTCGAAAAAAAAGATCTAAAAAACACTTGTGCTAAAAATTGGGAT